>NZ_CP038271.1:600000-915000 GCF_004571195.1 Legionella geestiana | reverse complement strand
GTACGGACGCCAGTTCGTATGGAGCCATCCTTGAAATACCACCCTGTAATTATTGAGGTTCTAACTTAGGCCCGTAATCCGGGCTGAGGACAGTGTATGGTGGGTAGTTTGACTGGGGCGGTCTCCTCCCAAAGAGTAACGGAGGAGCACAAAGGTACCCTCGGTACGGTCGGACATCGTACCATGAGTGTAAAGGCAAAAGGGTGCTTGACTGCGAGACCGACAGGTCGAGCAGGAACGAAAGTTGGTCTTAGTGATCCGGTGGTTCTGAATGGAAGGGCCATCGCTCAACGGATAAAAGGTACTCCGGGGATAACAGGCTGATACCGCCCAAGAGTTCATATCGACGGCGGTGTTTGGCACCTCGATGTCGGCTCATCACATCCTGGGGCTGAAGCAGGTCCCAAGGGTATGGCTGTTCGCCATTTAAAGTGGTACGCGAGCTGGGTTTAGAACGTCGTGAGACAGTTCGGTCCCTATCTGCCGTGGGCGTAGGAAAATTGAGAGGAGCTGCTCCTAGTACGAGAGGACCGGAGTGGACGAACCTCTGGTGTACCGGTTGTCACGCCAGTGGCATTGCCGGGTAGCTAAGTTCGGACGGGATAACCGCTGAAAGCATCTAAGCGGGAAGCCTCCCTCAAGATGAGTTTTCCCATGAAGCCCGTTGAAGACTACGACGTTGATAGGCGAGGTGTGGAAGCGCAGTAATGCGTGAAGCTGACTCGTACTAATTGGCTGATTGTCTTGACCATATAACCTGAGAGACTTCAGGTAACTCTGAAACGTGTATCTCAATCTTTGCCACTGCCGTGTGTACGGCAGAAGAGTTTTCCTGGCGACCATAGCGGTCCGGCCCCACCTGATCCCATCCCGAACTCAGAAGTGAAACGGTCCAGCGCCGATGATAGTGTGAGGTCTCCTCATGTGAAAGTAGGTCATCGCCAGGGTTTTATACGAAAGAAGCACCCCATGTGGGTGCTTTTTTTTTTGCCCTTTAATTTTCCATCAAATAAAACATTGTATTTAATGGCTTTTCGGTAGGCTGGGTTGAGTACCGCGAAGTCCGGCATCGGGTATCCCCAAAGGCCGGATGTTTTTTTCGCGCATCCTTCCCGCGCTTATCAGCGCAGGCTACGGCATTTTATAAATAAAACAATGACTTATCGGTAGGCTGGGTTGAGCGTAGCGAAGCCCGGCATCGGGTATCCCCAAAGGCCGGACGTCTTTTTCGCGCATCCTGTCCCGCGCTTATCAGCACAGGCTACTGTAAAAAATTTAAATAACACATTGTATTTAATGGTTTTCGCTGCAACTTTCTTAAACTAATCACTCAGGGCGGTTACCATATTAGAGCATTCTCATCGTGAGATTGCGGTCGTAGCAACTTTGGACAAAATGACGGCTGCCTGTAACTCATATTCATCGAGAGTGACCTCTCCAGGCTCTTTACTAAACAAACCATGACGTGGGGTTTTGCGTGCCTTTTCCTGTCTTTCCTCGAGGTGTTTTTCACCATCTGCTCGAGAGCGTTTAGTTCTTCTGGAGGATGCCATTTCGGCTGACATTACGTGATCTTGCTGCAACAGGGCAGCTTTTGAAGTTAGCCATTCTATGCTTCTATCGGTTCTTTTTATACCAATATTAGCTGCTGTTTGCGAAAGTGCGGCTCTTACTTCCAGGGATGCCTTTGAACCTAAAACGATATTTTCTATCCATTCGGGAAGCGCATGTATAACGGCAGTTGTAACACCAGAGGTTAACCTGATGCATTTAATGCTTTGAGGCAGTGCACGCAGCATATCCGCCTGTGCGTCAGGAAAAATTTCAACCATCACTACCGTTTCAGGCAGCATTCTGACCGTGTCAGCTGGTGTGCCAGACATTATTTCAACGACTTTCACGTTCGGAGGCAGAGCCCGTACCGTGTCAGCCTCTACGCCGGGATAAATCCTGACTCCAATAACGTTTTCGGGCAGTGCTCTTACTGCATCAGTACTTACACCCTTAAAAATACAGGCTTTAATTATACTTTTGGGGAGTGCACTTACAAGGTCAGCTTTTACACCAGGAAAAACGCCAGCCACTTTTACCGTTTTAGGTATTGCGCTTACCGTATCAGCTTCTGCGTCTGGATGAATGCCAACCATTTCTAATGTTTCAGGAAGCGCTCTTATCGTATCAACGGATACGTTAGGCCCAATTTCAGCGGCTTGTACGCTCTGTGGCAGTGCACGCACTACTTCAGCGCGCGCGCCATTTGTAAGATAGGCCCTTAAAATATAAGGTGGCAGTGCACGAACCTTGTCAATTGTTATGTCAGAGTCAATACGTGCATAGCGGGTGACAGACTTATCGGGCATTTACGGTTTCCTCAAAAACAAAGATATCACTTGAGCACAAAGTATAAATTTTATTTATTAAGTGGGTATTAAGGCGAAAACCTGATACAGGTGGCGGCTGTGTACCCGGATAATTTTTTAGAGACACGTACGAAGGTGCATCTATCCGGCGTTGAAGCGAAGACGAAGATTTCGGTAACGCAAACGGGCACGCAGACGTTCACGTGATCGTCGCGCGAGCGCGGTTGTTTGATTTTTTTGGGCAGTGCGCTTGCCGCTTTGCATAGAGTTTACAACTTCACTATCTCCAGGACGCGTTGTCAGTTGGTCGTTGCTGTTCATTCAAATGCGCGCGTGAGCGCGTACCTTCACGTGAACGTCTGCGTGCCCGTCTGCGTTACCGATAGTGCCGGCACACCTATAAAAGCGATGAAAATGTCCGGTACTCAGCTAAGTTATATGCATTATCTGTTCACCTCACAAAGCCCCGAAGTCTAGCCCCGGCTCTGAGAGCTACTTCCGGGGCTCTGACAGCTTATATCCGTGTAGCCGTCACCGTTATCCGATGACGCCTGCCTGCCTGAGGATGCCGCACTATTGGTTGTGGCAAAGAAACCTTCGCGCGCGGCAGAGGGAGAGTCGACTGGGGCAGGTGACCTGAGCAGGTTTGAAAAATCGGTCAACATCCAAAGACTGCTCACGTGTGTAGTGATGCCGGCCCGTGGCAGTACCAGCCAGTCCTGCAGGAAAGCCGAGCAGGCAGGCGTCCACTCTTCGGCGTATTTTTTTTGCAGGCTGTCAATGAAGGCGCGCCCTTTTTCTTCGCTGATATTGAGGCTTTCCATGGCTTCGAGCTGGTCGCCCGTCAGCGGCTCGAGGTTTGCTATGGCCTCCTCTGCATCAAGAAGATGTGCACGTTTATCGGCCGTGAGCTGTTGTAAGAAGTGACTGCGGGCAAAATCACGCAGCTCAGCTTCCAGGATGTCGTTGCCAAAGGGATGCATGAAGGGGTGCCCAATCACGGATTGAAAGAGGCGGCGGTTGACGCCGGAGTAGCAGCTCGGCATGTCGCCTTCTTTGACATTATCATACTCCTCACGCGCCTCGGTGCCGTCAGCGCGCTGTACAGGGCGCGTGCGGTCCCAGTTGTGAGCGCGTCCAATGAGGGCAAGCTCGCGAATAAAATGCTCGATTCGTCCCTCAAGGGTGTGCCCGTCTGTGGCCGGTGTGTTCTCGTCACTGGCCGCGAGCCAGAGGAGTCCAATCAGGGTGTGGTAATTTTCGAAGGTGGAGTAGCCCGTATGTAAAGCGGGGTTGCCTTCGACATAGGCCGCATTTTCCGCCATCCAGGGGTTTGGGCGGAGGAGCCAGCGCAGGGCCGTGTGCGCCGGGTGTGCATGATACGCCTTCAGCGCCGCTTCCCGCGCATCCTGTTCAAGCGGCATCTCGAGAAATTCGTTCCAAGTCAGGGGGAGGTGGATGGTGGTGTCGTTGACGGTGATGCAGGCCGGATGGTCAAGGCAGCGTTCACGCAGGCGCTCACGCAGAATTTCAAGGAGGTTCTCAGCTCCCGTGAATTGCAGGACCTCTCCATAGTGAGCATGGATACGCCGGATGCGCTTTTGCTCGGCTTTGGTCAGAACGCGCATGGATGACTCGCGGTCCTCGGCAAGGGCGCGCAGGTCCAATCCTCCCTGCATCTCATGGACATAGAACTGGTTTTCTTCAGCGAGGATGCGCACTGGTGCGAGTGTCAGCAGGATGGCAGCGGCTGCCTCGTTTTCAGTGGCGAGCGCGAGGCGCAGCAACTCATTAGTCTCGTTCGGCGTGACAGCTCGATGTGCAAGGACCGCAACGCCCGGGATGCGCATCAGAAAGCGCAAATGATCAAGGGCTTCTTCGGTGTTTTCCCGTATCAAATGGCGTGCCACGTAAAAGGCAAGTCGCGCATCAGTCGCGTTAAGGGTAAAGACGCCGTTGGGGTTACTTGCGGTAAAAGCCTCTGACGCTTCCTGCCACTCCTGCAGACGGGCTTCAGCAAACGGGCGCACATGATGGCCGTATTCGCGCATGTGCATTTCAGCCCAGGCAAAAACGAGGGGTTTACGATGGAGGTGCTCGAGGACGAGCTGGCGACTGCATGCTGCGGCTAAGAAATACGCGGCATGGCTGTTAGCCCGTAGCGCCTCCTCTATCTGCGCCTCATTCATCCGGCTCTCTAAGTACTCGAGGATGTGCAGGTGGCCGTATTCGGCGGCCTCGCGATAGGAAACATAGTTGTTAGCCTGCAGTGCTTCCAGCTGTTGCTCAGGTGTCATCAGGCTCTCAAGATGTACCAGAATATTACGTTGGCCGTTTGCTGCGGCTTCGCGATAGGAGAAATAGTTACCAGCTTGCAGCGCCTCCAGCTGTTGCTCCTTACTGATCTGGCTCTCAAAGTGCTGCAGAATATTCAGATGACCGCACGCTGCTGCGGCAGTATACGCGGTATAGTTCAATGCCTTTATCGCCTCCAGCTGCTGCTCCTTACTCATTCGGCTCTCAAGATGCTTGAGAATATTCAGCTGGCCTCTTGATGCTGTGGCGGCATACCCTTCATAGTCCAAGGTCTTTATCGCTTCCAGCTGTTGTTCTGCGCTCATCAGGCTTTCAAAGTGTTTAAGGATCTCCAGGTGGCCCATTAATGCGACAATCCAGTAGAGATGATAGTCTTCTGCCTGAATCGCCTGAATTTTTGGTTCGAGCGCCATTGCCTGCCCGAGCGCATGAAGAAGGTCGATGTGCCCGACACAGGCACCTGCAATGAAAATGCTCAGGTCATCACACCCCATGGCCCGGGATGCAGCGAGAACGGCTTCCACCTCATGCTCTATATGACCATACATCATGCAGAGCAAGGATTTTAAGGGACTCTCGCCGGGATGAAGGGGTAGCGATGCTGTTTCCAGAGTGCCATCTATTCTTTGTAATTCGGCATCGAGCGCCTTACGCTTAAAATATCGACTGTACCATACCGTCTCCGGGATATGCCTCGCCAGGGGGTGGGAAAGATGCTCAACCTGTGTGTGAAGTTTTGGCATACGCGGTACTCTTTGACGGTTTAAGGCGATAATGTTTGCAATAATAACAATAATATTAAATTTAAACAAAAATCGTTGCACAGTGTGGTAATTAATTAATTTAATTGTATTTTATTAAATTATTGGAGATTTCGCCTGTATGTCTGTCAGGTATAAAGCGCGGCAGTTGGTTCACCGAAATGCCCCACAAAACGCCACAGCTTTTCCTGTCCATATCGAATGCCAATGCGCGCTGTTGCCTTTATGTCGTGAGGTGTTACGCCTTGCGTCAGATAAAAATGCGGGCTGTCGATAAGGCTTGTACCATTTTCAGTGAGCGTTATGCCGAGGTGTCGACAGAGCTTTCCCGGGCCATCCAGAAGTTTTTCAGAGGTTCTGATACCTCGAATCAAAACAGCAGCGGGCTGTCCTTCTTCTTCACAGACAATGTTAAGGCAAAAATGTAATCCGTATATCATGTACACATAAACATACCCCGGAGGGCCAAACATAATGGCATTTCTCGGTGTTCGACCCCGGGCAGCATGCGAGGCCGGGTCGTCACTGCCGCGATAGGCTTCTGTTTCGAGAATAATGCCTTGTGTCTCTCGATATATCAGTCGCTTACCCAGCAGGTTTTGCGCTGCATCTATTGCAGACTGTTCATAAAAGGATTTTTCAAGTCGCATGATGACCTCGGTGCTTATAGGGTAATTTTACCGCATTTTTGAAACATTATCTTTCCAAATGGTATTGCATTAAACAATCGCGGCTGCGATACTGCTTCAGTGTCAACCATATTACATTCAGGGAGCGAATCAATGGCTACACAATTTCTGGTAATGGTATTAGGCTGGTACCTTGTGGTAGTGAGCGTGTTTTTAGTCATGCGTCAGGAAGAGCTGCGTGCTGTCATGCATGAAGTTATCAGCAATCGTGGTCTCTTTTTTGTGCTGGCCTTCATTACCTTGATTCTTGGGCTTATGATGGTTGTCAGCCACAACATATGGATGATGGGCTGGCCGGTACTTGTCACTCTTTTCTCGTGGCTGGTACTGCTGACTGGACTTTTTCGCCTGTTTTATCCTTCCATGGCCATGAGTGTGGCAAAATCATTTCTGGATAACCCGGTTCGCATGCGCATGACCGGAGTGCTTCTCTTTGTACTCGGACTTTTTTTCCTGATGAAAGCCTACTATCCTGCAGGATATTAAGGTGTTACTGCTGCCTGCGGAATAACTGGGGTTTGAAGTCCAACGGTACAAAAACGTACGCTAAGACCAATCCTCCACTTCCGATACCTTTTTTACATTACATTATCAGGTAGGGCAGCAGATACAATGACGGCAATATCTGATTTGCTACTCTTTGATCATTTTTTAATTTTTCAATCCTAATTGCTTTGCTAAGGCTCTTTCTTGCCGCGCACCAATATTAATCCAATAAATGCAAAAACATCAAATATCACCAATAATGGCAAAGCTAACCAAGAGGCGTCTGTGTCACCGTGAACGAAATTCAGAATCAAAAAGTTGGCTATCAAATTGATGAATAGAATAAGCAAAAATCCGGAAAATACTGGGCTCAGACCAAGCCATTTAAAGAATGTGCCAATTAGTGCACCCAGTAAAAGGCTCAATAACGCAGCGCCGATAATAATGTCCATCACTTCTCTCCTCAATAATGAGCACTGGGACTTGGGCGTGTTTTCAAAATGCTATTTTTCCCAATGTTGGAGTCCAATTGGGCGTGTGGAATAACCACAAAAAGTGCTAATTCTAATTTAATCGAACGAATTTATTTAGGGGATCCAGACGCAAACCGCCGAAATTTCTGATCATGTACATTAAATCATTAACAAGAATCAAAATTAACAATATTTCTCATAACTGGCTCCAATAAATTTTTGCGTAACTGATTAAATATAAGTAGCAATGTTAGAAAACAAATCATAAAACATCCGTTCGGAAATTTCGGCGGTTTCGGCCTGGAACTCCTTATGCGAACCATATCACGAAATTTTTTGCAACAAAGCCTTTGAAACTCCTATACTCTATTCCCTGAACTGCTGACCGCCGGAAGCCGGCCATCCTGCAATTTGCTCGAGGTCGGCGGGTCATCACACAATGGCGTAAAGAATGATGGCTTGCTCTGGGGGGGCAACATTTTGCGAATCATCTTACCCGTTGTCTGCGCTTGCCCGTGGTCAATACTCAGCTTTAAAGGGCTTGAATTGTCAACACCCACCTGAGTCAGGATGTCATTGATTTGACGGAAGCAAGGCAATTCTTGTATGGCGCGGAGAAAGAGCGGGACAGACGCGTCATTGTGGACGATGGACAACATCAACGGGTTGTACCCCGCGGGATGGGTAGTTGCACTGAGAAGGCGACGGCACTCGCCTGGAATTTTATTTTGCATTGCTTCCAGCAGTATCCGGGCTTTTAGAGGATAATGCATGGCCGCGAGGTGCAGGAGATTCCAGCCATCCGACCCCGATATGGCCAGCAGATCGCTTTGGCTCTCGCCGGCATCGAGGACGAAATCCACGATATGTCTTGCAGATTGCCTGTTTGTTGAGGCCTGTGCACAGGCACACCACAGGAGGTGAGCCTGGGTTGTGATGGGCCAGTTCTTCGCGGTGTCCAACAGCAGTTTGAGAAGGTCAGGATACACTTTCGTGATGCTTTCGAGGAGAGACAGAGTATGAGACGATTTCAATCTACGGGTCAATATTTCGCTGCACTGTGACAGATGCGGCGATCTCACCAGCATCCTCATGAAGGATGTGCTCCAGGCTTCGCGTGCTTCACGTGTATGCCCAAATTCCAAGTTCAGATACAGATTTGCTACTTTTGAAACGAGAGGACCGAGCAGGCTGACTTTATCGACCTCGGGCCATGCAAGCACCGTGTGAAGGTAGTGTTGCAGCATGGGTTGTTTTTTGCTGTCGTTCCGCAGTATTGTCCAGCCAATCTGAGCGGTTATTGGGGCTTGCAAAACGCGGTAGCGAGTCTCATCCTGCAGTTCGCTGGCATAGCAGAGCACGTTGCCCAGAAGCGGCAATGACTCTGTTCTTTCCAGAACGCAGGACAGAAGGGTGTATTTCCCGCGGTCTTCATCATGGTTTGCAAGGAGCCATGGGGATTTATCGACATCGGGCGGCAGGGCTTGAAGGTAAGTCACCAGGGCGCTCAGGGCACGCTCATTTTTGGCTGAGCGAATCAGAATTCCGTATGCAGTGCCTTTGAATTCCTGAATTAACAGAGGAATGGACTCCATCGGGAAATCGACAATTAACCGGTAGAGTTTGTCCGGATGCTCTTTCATGCTCAAAAGTATTGCGTGTCGGTCGTCAGGCATCGTGATGAATTCAAGCGCATCGAGGAATGCCCGCGTGTTGTCACGGGGATGGCCTGTCAACATGCCGCCAATCCCTTTTTGATAGTAGTGATAAATGTTTACGCTCGGGAACAGGTCGGGATGTGCACCGACCAGGATGCTGGATACGAAGCGTTGCAAGCCCAGGAAGATATCGTGGAAGAGGTCATCCGGTGGCGCCATCTGCCTGATTTCCCGCAGGCGGTTGATCACATACGCCAGATCGACAGGTTGGGTTTCGAGGAGAACTCCGGAGGTTTCTGCAACTTCAGGAGTTGTTTCGACAACACCGCGTGCAATCTCGGCGAGGAGCAGGGCGACTTCTTCTTTGTGTGCGTTTGCGCCTGGGTGGCCTATCCCGCCGGCATAGCGACACAGAAGTCTGAAAATCAGGGAAACCAGGGTATAGCGATGCAGATGTTCGGAAATCAGGGAAAGCAGGGTCTGGGAAAGTGGGGGCGTCATGAAAAATCTTTATAATAAACCAAAAGGCGAGCAATATTAGCACCGCAAGGACGGGTTGGAAACACTTTGTCTCAAAAAATTTCGTAATCGGGGTTCTAGCCGCTAACAACAGAATATCTTATTGAGCATCATAGTTTATTTAATTCCCTGCAATGCAATATTATTTTATATGATCAACGAAATTGTGGCAGATCCAAAAAAACCAAAAAAGTAGTTTTGCAGCAAGATAATATAAATGATTTGCAACAAATAATCCTATACCTTTCTGACTATTTGAATCGCCGTTTCAACAGTGAAGTGCAACAGTGGAACCAGAGTTTATTCCCGCAAAAAAGACCTCGTTAGGTGTTCTGTATTTTAGCACTTTTCTTGGACGGATATTCAAGCGCTCTTGAATATCCTGAATCTGTTCATCAGTCACCATTCGAAGATTGGTGGATTTTGGTAAATATTGTCGTATCAAGCCGTTGGTATGCTCGTTTAACCCTCGCTCCCAAGAGTGGTAGGGCGTAGCGAAATAACACGCTGCCTGCTCTCCAGAGAAATTGACACGTCTATTATGCCCTCGCTGAGAAAGGTGGAAATAGTTTGCTTGAAGATAAAGATGGAATTAGCGCGTCGGATTACAGGAGTCGAACTGGAATGACTATATTTAGCACTAAAGAGCAACAGCGTATTCGGGAAGATTTGTTTGGTGATCAAGCGCATGAAGCGGAAAATTTTATTGATATGATGGCTGGCTTTTCACCAGGATGTAGTTAGCAATAAAAATGCCTCCGTTGCAAAAATAGGCTCTGCTACACGTAAGATTTAATCAGCGAGATTTTTCAATAAACAGTGATTTTTTGAACTGGTGTAGAGACCTCTTTCAGATTACAATCCTTCATGGCGTATTTCCTTTTGTTGATTATGTTCCGCAAGAACGATCAACAGGGTACGCCACCTAATTTATTTTTCCCATACACCAGATTCGAGCATAATTCGTTGGCATTTTATATACGTGAAGTTAAGAAGTTAAATTGACAGTCATCCAGATGACAAGGGAGATCATTATGCCAAAAAGATTGGACATGGAAGACGTTGATATTTACAAGCGTCCTGCAACAAAAGTGATAGAGGGGGAGACGCAGGTTTCGATCGGTGATTTACATAGCAATGCTATCAAGTTGCTTTTTGTTTTGCAAAGACATGGCATTGTCGATATATCAGCGGAAAATTATTACAACCTTGTTGCTATTTATACGAAACCTTGCTGCTATCTGACGCAAGATGATATGGCTCGCTTTAAAAAGATTATTGACCAAATACCTGTCATAAACCGCAATATGCTGGTCAGGCTTATTGGTGATGAAACCGCTGATCGCGGACAAAATGATTACTTTACATTAAAAATTTTGGAAAAGCTGCATCAGGAAAAGGTTCCTGTGACGATTTTGTTATCCAATCATGGTGTGGAGTTTGTTGAAGCGTATGAGCGTTATATAGAACAGAACAAGAAATTTAAAAGCACGATGCTTAATCACTTTGCCATGTCACTAATCATGATGCAATCACTGATAGAGCGTGGGCTGATTGATGGTGATGAGGTTATAGAGCTTGCCAATGCGCGTTACAAACCAATGCTTAAAGCACTTGATTATTCACTCAGCGCCGATGGCAGCGAAATTACTTTGTTTAGCCATGCCGGGATAGATCTGTTAATCGTGCAATGTTTGGCTGAAAAGCTGGGTACAGTTTATAATGACGCAACTGCCGCAGACCTTGCAGCAAGCATTGATGCAATCAATGCTGTATTTTCCATACATGTACAGAATAATTCTGTACACACATTGTATGATCGTTCATCTATTTCCCAAGGGGGCCATGGAGGTAGTCCGATCGATAAAACGGAACATCCTTTAGAGTTCATAATGTGGAACCGTTTCTACGAGAAAACACTGGCCAGAGAGGAAACACTGCGACCTTACCGGATCAATTATGTACATGGCCATGACAGAGGCGATTTATCCCGTAACAATATTTATAATCTGGATAATATATTGGGCAAAATGTCCTGGGTGAACACGGGTACGTATACCGCATTGGTTTCTGATGATCCGCAATCAGCAGTCGCATTGGATGCGGTAATCTCTGACGATACGACAACAGCAACCTCTTCCTCACTAATTACATCAGACTCTCAGCCTAATCCGGGTCCGGTGATTCTGTTACAGGAAGGAGGAGCAGGTGCTCGGGAACCGGGTATGTATTCTTTTTCCCTGCTGAAAGGAATCCGGAAAAGTTCACCAGCTCCCCGGTCTTTAAGTGGATCTGAACATTCTGATAGTTTGCCAGCTTCGTCGCAGTCTGAGGATATTGGGCTACGTCTCTGATAAAAAAACGGCTCGACTGGCATAAAAACGCTATGCCAGTTGATGGTACCACCTAACGAATGAGCGAACCGGCATGTTTACAACCGGCATTCGCCAACGTGGTAACATCACGGTTTGGCTATCAGAGGATGCAATATCACAGTGGTATGAGGTTGACAGGGTTTATGATGGCAGCGGTACGCCAAGGCTTTACACGGATTTTGCCATCATCACGTGCCATGAGATCCGGTTGGTTTACAAACTACCGCTGCGGCAGTGTCAGGGCTTTATTGACTCCCTGTTTAGATTAATGAAGATCCCGTTATCATGTCCTGATTTCAGTGTGCTGAGCAAGCGACTTGGCGAATTGGATATCACCGTTCCACGGTATAAAAAAACGGATAAGCCGGATGATGGCATTCATGCCATAGCGATTGATTCTACTGGACTAAAACGATTTGGACGTGGTGAGTGGCACCAGGAGAAGTATGAGCTATCGAGCAAAGCAAGCTGGCGCAAGCTTCATCTGGCTATTAACCAGGACCATTACATTGAAGCCTGCGCATTGACGGACAGATTTAGCCACGATGACCAGCAAGTCGAGGGATTGTTGGAACAGATTACTGATTCAATTGTCCATTTTTCTGCCGATGGTGCGTGTGATGAAACACCTGTTTATGATGCGGTAACGGCGCATTCACCCGATGCTGATGTAGTTATACCACCACGCGCCAACGCAGTTGAGAACGATAAAGCCGCGTCTCTGCGCAACCGTAATATTATTGAAATAGACACCATGGGGCGAATGCAGTGGAAGAAAACAAGGCAGTATAGCCGGCGAAATTATTCCGAACTGGGTGTGCAACGATACCAGCGAACATTTGGAGATGCGATGCACGCACGTGATTTTGTCCGTCAACAGCAAGAGGCCATGTTAGCCAGTGGCGCTCTCAATAAAGTGACCTCATTGGGAATGCCGCAAAGCTGTAGATCTGCCTGAATTTTGTGAAAGAAGACACTGCGTGGGGTTAAGAAACAAAGCCTATCTAAATCACTTACAAAATCTGATAATTGCTTGTCAGGATTATTTACAGACCCCTGCAAGAGATTTATAGCTTGAACCCTCTTTATCCCATAAAGCTTCGTATGCACTAATTTCATTAAATTTTGAAATTGGATTAAGAGACTTAAAACTGCTCTTTATGTCAATGTCTACGGTTAATGTCATACTATTTTCTTGATTATGTTATAAAAATTTAAGTTCATCATATTCAGCAATCTTATTGGAATCCAATCTTTAATCCGCACGTATTCGAAGATTATATCTGTTAGAGCTTCTAACAACAATTAATCTCCTAACACCCAAGATAGCCAGTAAAGATTACCACCAAGGCTATCTATAAATCCATAAATGGGAATTATGCTGCTTTAACCTCTACTCGCATGTGAATACCATCGTGCTCAAGAGAATCTTGAAAAGCCAAAGCGATGAAATGTTCGGGGGAGTAACCAAGTATTTCAGCAAATTGCTTTGCTTTTTTTGCACTAACAATTTTTCTATCATGTTCTAAATCACATAAATACTGTTTGGAAATACCCAAACGATGAGCAAAATCGATTTGACTCTCTTCTTCTCCCTGACGAATAGCACGAATTGCCTTTCCTAAAGACATGCGCCCCAATGATTTCTCTAAATATTTTCTTGCATCAGTACTCATGTTTATTTACCTCCACTATAGAAATAATTACAATTTCCTTTAGGGTCTGTTGACAATTGGTGACACGGCTGCAAACCACGTCAATTTGTCCAAATTTAACGGGTCTTTCCCAATTACGGGGGCACTCACCATTAACAACAGAGCACCCTAACACGAGTTCTGTAATTTTCAAAGTTACGAAAGCCATAAGCTCTTCTTTGTATTAACTTCATCTTTCTATGAAACCCTTCTGTAATGCCATTTGACTTTCTAAACCGCCACATGCGTACTATCTCTTCTTTCCATTGACAAAATGTTTTACCAAGCACTGCCAATGCTTTAAATGGACTATTTTTCAGTTCATCCAGCATATTTAAAAACTGAGGGATCATTTTCTTACACCAATCTTTATTCATGGATTTGTGTAAGAGTAACGCATGAATTTGTTGCTGGAACTGATATATAGCGTTTATAGCGGGATTGTCTTGAAGGAATGCATCCCGCTTAAGTCGCCGTTGAGGAGTCAATCTATCAGGTCGTGTACGCAGTAAAGCCAATATACCCCGATTACTTTTTATTTGGCTCGATAGTTCGCGATAGGTCATCATACATTGATGTTGAAGCAAGCGAATAACATGAAATCGGTCAGCCACAATTTTTGCATTGGGAAAATGTTTTTTTACAATAGAGCGGTAAGTACTACTTAAATCCATACAAACCACCTTGACGCGTTCTTTTCCGGTAAGGGAGGCCAGATAACTGGCAAGATCAGATTCACTTCGGCCTTTCACAATATCAAACACCTTATGTTTTTTCAGGTCACACAGCGTTGTGGCAAATCCCTGTTTTCGGCTAAAGAAGTGCTCATCAATACCCAGTACAGTTGGACATGGTGTATTCATCAACTCTTTAGCCTGCTCCTGATATTGTCGATGATACCAACGCTCAATCGTAGCTTTCCCTTTATTAAATTGCTGAGCAAGGTCTTTTTGGGAAATTCCTCGCGTGTGGTTATGAAATACCGCTGCCTGTAAACGCCAGGTTGAACGCTGATGCTTATTGATGCCAGGAAACTGCTGATTTCCGTAGCGCTGGCATGTATTGCAATACAGTTTATAGGCCTTAAATCGCAAAAGGCTGCGGCGATGACCAATTAATTCATGAGCTACGGTTCGTATATAAGATGCCTTTTTACGCACTGCTTTGCTATTGCAATGGGCACAGCGAGGTAATCGTTGATACGAAATATCCAATATCAGTGGTTGATAACCACTCACTTTTTGTATGGTAAATCCAGGTAAATTTAAGATAAGATTATGCTTGGGCACTTTAATCTCCAATTTGATCGCGAAATCAATTAGTTAGTCTAGACTAACTTGATTAAAGTGCCCCCTTATTTGGGGTAGAGCCAATTTAACCTTGAGTTCGTTAAATAGAGCCGGCTATTCGCCTCACTCAAGATAAAATTTGGCCTAAATTAACGTGATTTTCGCTTCGCACCACCAAATGTCAACAGACCCTAGTTCATTTTCAATATAGATAGCTCGATAAGCTTTATTTAGCCTGATTGAGCGCTGTCCTTTGCGATCTCCCTTTAAGGGCTCATCATGAAACCCAGGAATCTCTCTTATTTTGTTTATACCCAACTTCTCTACTGCATCAACCCATAACAAAAGCTTTTCCCTTATATAGGTTGGCATTTTAGTTAAATCTTTTTGAGCACCCTTGGTTAACTCAATTTGACAAGGCTTTATCAATATAGCTTACCTATATTTTTCTTTATATAAATAGTACTCCAATTTGGTGTACTTGTCAAGCATGACGTAAAAAATGGAGCAAATGCACCGGCCAATTATCAGTATAATTTATTACCAACAAAAAAGAGTTCCTATAATATGCAATATAAGACCTCTTCAATGTTTATAAGGCTTTCTGCCGATTACAGTGATGAAGCGTGCAGGGCGTTTGTTGAGCGCCTGGTCGATGACAAGCGCGTCAATGTTCGCATTATCAATAAAGCTCTCTGGACTATGGCAGCGCTTATTGCTGATACCTGGCGCGTTGGACGCATCTTTCTCGCGGGTGATGCGGCACACCGTCTGCCTCCCACTGGCGGGCTTGGGATGAATACCGGCATACAGGATGCACATAATCTCGCATGGAAGCTCGCCATGGTGTTGAAAAACGAGGCGGAAAGTACGCTGCTTGATACCTATATGACGGAACGCCTGCCGGTTTGTCGCACCAACATCGCCTGGAGTACACGAAATTCACAGCGCATGACAACCATCTTTGAAGCGCTTTTTGCAAAAGATTATAAAACCATGGCGCATGCGCTCGATGAGCAGCAGGAACATTTGAATCAGCTCGCGCTCGATATAGGCTTCTGTTACACCGAAGGCTGCGTATTGCCGGAGCCAGGACTGCACGCTCCGAGTGAGGGCGATAATTATCGTCCATCGACTGTTCCCGGCGTGCGCGCCCCACACTGTTGGCTTACACGCGCGCATGAGACCTGCTCCACACTCGATCTCTTCGAAAAAACATTCGTACTTCTTTGCACGGATGCAGCGCAAGAGTGGCCAAAAGCCGCTGCAGCCCTTGAGGGAGCACCGATTGTCTGTTATCGGATTGGTAAAAATGGCGAATTGCAGGATAAAGATGGTAACTGGCAGTCACTCTACCAGATTGGCGAGCGTGGTGCCGTCCTTGTGCGTCCTGATGGCCACGTGGCCTGGCGCAGTGTGGACGGTGTTACTGATGCAAAACAAACACTCAAAGCCGTTTGGAAGGCTCTTTCAGGGCGGGCCGACGGAGGGCGGGCTGCTCGTGCCTGAAGCGTCAGTGGGTGCTGGCGTGAAAAGTCCCGGGGACGCCGATGGCTTAGGTGGGGGCTCTTCAAACACGCGAAAGCTATCTGATGCATACAAGAACCGACTAATACTGCGAGCCAGTTGCAGGCCTGGATGATGGCCGATGGTTTCTGCATAGAGCATGGCCGGTGTTTTATTCAATCCTGGACAACCTGATTTCAGCAGCAGTGCTGCGTAAAGATGGTTAATGTGAGCAAAAGCCCGCATGATGGTATCCTGTTGCTGAAAAGCGAAAGTAGATTGAAAAAGGGGGTGGGCGTGCGGTGCGGCAGTCAGGTGCAGATTGGCAAAAAGATACAGAGAAAGCACGCGCATGTGCTTGAAGCTCTCAGGGCTTGCCCCAATCACGGAGGGCAGCAGCAGCTTGAGGGGTAAAAAGGAGCTGTTCATCTGTTGAATACAAAAATGCAGATTCCAGGCGTTGTATAAATCCCGCCAGGCGCGATGCACAAAAAACTGATGCACTTTTTTGGGGCTGTCCTGAAGGCGCATAGAAGGCAGCAGGGAGTAATGACCCTCCCTGGTGACACCAACTCTTTCAGGGAGCAGGCGATTACACACGGTATATTGGCTTTCATAGCCGTGATGCTCCATGCAGGCAATCAGCCCAAGACCCGCGGCGCCATTGTCGGCAATGGACGAAGCCGGTTTTTTGTGCTTTGCCTCAGTCAGCACGGCTTCGAGAATATTGAGCCCAAAGCCCGCAATCGTGCCACTGATGCGTTCTGATACATTCGCAAGTTCGACACAGGCAGCATTGATGGAAGACAGGCCGTATTCTCTAATAAATTGTGCCCTGTCGGTTTCGGTTTCGGGGGCACTGCCGGTTTTTGCGTGAAACAGGAGGTTGAGCAGCGATGGTTCAACGGAAATCAGTTTCAGGCGCTCAAAAATTCCCGTAGAAGCCGGAACGCCGAATAAAAAAGTCATCCATGGGTTTCCCGGGTATCGGGTATGCCGTTTATCAATAAAATGTTGGTAAACCTCTTGAAGCGCGGTGTCACTGTTTGCCATGCTGATGGTCAAGCCTTCCATCAGAAACAGTACATGAGCCTGCTGGCTCAGCATTTGCCGATTGCGAAGCCATTCTTCTTCCGAAATCCAGGTATTGCGTGCAATGTCGGCTGTCAGCTGGCACAAAGGCTCATTCTTAAGTATAAACCGCTGGAGATTCTCAATAAGCGGCCGTAAATCCTGAGGCGTTGAAGTTGTCTGTTCCAGCCACGTGCGCAGTCCCGGTTCGGTGACTCTCAGCGTATTGAGCCTCAAGGCTGACAGGATGTTCTGAATAAGCGTTGGATTGGTGTGGGTGTCAAGCTCACGGCAACGCTCAGAAAGCCAGTCGGTGGCAAGGGCCCGGTTTACCTGTGACACGTATCCAGATTGTTCCTCTGATTCTGTCAGGGGCGCTTCATTTATGGAATGCCCATCCTGGTGTTTGTTTATCCATCTACTGCTCATACACGGACACTCCCGTTACCATATGCGATAAAAAGTGCATTAAGTGTGACGGTATGTTCAATTATAGTCCATATTGGATGAGGCAGGGAGGGGCAGGGCTTAACTATGACGTTTGATTAAAATTTTGCTCTTTAGTATTATACGCATTCACCATACCTTAAGAGGTTTTTATGAATTTCTCTAAAATTTTCAGCACTTCCCTACTTGCTGTCGCGTCTGCCCTCGCTTTACCCCATAAGGCCTTTGCGGAAACGGGCGTTATTCATCAGGTTGGAGACCGCGCAGAAGGTGGCATTGTTTTTTACGTCAATCGGCTGGGAACGCATGGGCTTGTGGCGGCTGCCAGCGACCAGCGTACGGATATTACGCTGTCTAAAGCCGATTATTCTACCGGGTTGTTTTGCTCCAATCCTGAACTTTTTGATGAGAACGCCGAATTATATCTCGATTGGCGCCTTCCAACGCGTAATGAATTGAAACGGTTATATAACGCCCGCTATCTGGTTGGAAATTTTGTAGAGAAAAAATCTGTTGCCTATGTGAGCGGGAATATGAACATGGACAGCGGTATTTGGGTTAAACGTTTCGAGGACGGAAGAGAGCAATATAAGAGTCCTCATTATCTGCCCAAAGAGATAAAAACCTTTAATATCCGCTGCATCCGCAGTTTTTAGTGCGCAATAGCTGCAATGAGCCTCAATCGAGGCTCATTGTGATGGTCTTCAGGCCATTGCCCGTTGCTTGCCGCGCATCGCCATGGCAAGAAACACCGTGGTCCAGCCGCTTATCATCATCTCAATGCTGATAAGCATGCCGATGACCCACAGTGCACTTGAAGGCCAGTGGGCGAGAATCAGCACCCCAAGCGCGAAGTCAGCGATACCTGCGAGCAGTATCCAGCCCCAGCCAGATTCACCGTGCAGTGAAAAAGCCATGATGACACGGGCAATCCCCATGATGATGAGGGTCCAGGCGAGAAGTGCCGTGATAATGGCAGACGCCATGATGGGGTCGTAAATCACGAGTCCACCGGCGATGAGATAGAGCAGGCCAATCAGCACATGCCACAGAACGCCTTTCCAGCACTTGCTCTGGAATGCGTCAATCAACTGCGCGACACCGCCGGCCATCATCAGGGCGCCGATAACAATCATGCTGGCCATGGTCACACCGACCATCATGCCAAGCCCAACGAGGCCCATAAAAATAAACAGCACGCCAAGCGCCATCAACCAGCCCCAGTTGCGCTGCATGTCACGATTTATTTCTTTTGAAAGCGTTTCCATGTTTTGCATGATTCTTCCCTGTCATGATGAATGGATAGCCCGTGGTTACGGGGGTATCTTCATCATGGCAAAAGCCACGGAGTTTGTCACGTTTCAGTCTTAGGAATTTAGCTTTCGAAAAACGAGCAATGCCCAGTCTTCCTGAGTATTCGAGGTTTCAAGAGCGAAGGTGTCTCTGTACTCGGCAACCAGCGTGTCTGTCTGCTCTTGCAGAATACCCGAAACCACCAGCCGGCCATCCGGCTTTAGCAGTTCGCAAAATCGCGTTTTGAGACTCTGCAGAGGGCTCAGCAGAATGTTCGCAAGAAGAATGTCAGCCGGTGTTGACAGGTCTTCGGGGAACGATACCAGCAGACGGTCATCATGAAGACCATTGCCAGCGGCATTGTCTTTGGTGGCAGTCAGTGCCTGGGGGTCAATATCAACGGCAAATACGTGTGCCGCGTCAAGCTTCAGAGCGGCCAGTGCGAGAATGCCTGAACCACAACCGTAGTCGATAACCGTTTTGCCGGATACGCTTGCACCATCAAGCCATGTGAGGCAAAGTGCGGTGGTCGGGTGGCTGCCCGTACCAAAGGCAAGGCCCGGGTCAAGCATCAGATTAACCGCATCTGCTTCAGGTACCGGCGCCCATGAAGGACAAATCCAGAGCCGTTTTCCAAAACGCATGGGTTTGAAAGTGTCCATCCACACCCGCTCCCAGGCTTTGTCTTCAAGCGTGTCAAGTGTACTGTCGAGATCGGGAAAATGCACTTTAAGGCCAAGACTTGCGCGCAGCGCATCTTCTTCGGTGGTAAACAGTGCCTGCATGTCGACTTCCGGCCAGAGCGGGGTGGCGCCTGGCGCGGGCTCAAGAACCGGTGCATCTTTGGCGTCAAGCAGGCTTACTGAAACGGCACCAAGTGTCTCAAGCACGTCACTGATGGCACTGACGCGCTCACTGGAAATTCCCGGAATGTACAACTGAAACCACACGGCATTAATCCTTCAGCATTTTTTCAAGATAGTGAATATTGGTACCGCCCTTGATAAACGCCTGATCGCGCATAATGCGCTGATGCAGCTCGATATTCGTGCGAATACCGTCAATGATGATTTCATCAAGTGCGTTTCTCATCCGAGCCATGGCTTCTTCACGTGTTGCGCCATAACTGATGAGCTTGCCAATCATTGAGTCATAGTTAGGCGGTACCGTGTAGCTGCTGTAAACATGGGAGTCAAAACGAATGCCCGGGCCCCCCGGCTGGTGCAGCAGGCGTATGGTGCCCGGAGAGGGCATAAACGTTTTAGCATCCTCGGCGTTAATACGGCATTCCACCGCATGCCCCTCAAGGCGGACATCGTCCTGCGTGATGGAGAGCGGCAGGTCGCTTGCAATGCGGATTTGTTCCTTGACCAAATCAACCCCGGTAATCAATTCTGTAACGGGGTGCTCTACCTGAATACGGGTGTTCATTTCAATAAAATAGAAACAGCCGTTTTCAAAGAGGAATTCAAAGGTACCTGCACCGCGGTACTTCAGTTCACGACAGGCATTGACAACACGCGCACCAATGGCGGCACGCTGTTCTGAGGTAATGCCAGGCGCCGGTGCCTCTTCCACAACTTTCTGGTGACGACGCTGCATGGAGCAGTCGCGCTCGCCAAGGTGTATGGCGTTGCCCTGTCCATCGCCAAGCACCTGGAACTCGATGTGGCGCGGATTTTCAAGGAACTTTTCCATGTAGACCACGTCGTTGTTGAAGGCGGCTTTGGCTTCGCTGCGTGTGAGCGCAATCGCATTTAAGAGGTGCGACTCTGAGTGCACGACGCGCATGCCGCGCCCGCCGCCGCCACCTGCGGCCTTGATAATGACCGGATAGCCAATGGAGCGTCCAAGTTCAAGATTTCGAGCATCATTATCGGTAAGCGGACCGTCAGAGCCAGGCACACAGGGGACGCCGGCGGCTTTCATGGCGGCAATCGCTGAAACCTTGTCACCCATCAGGCGAATGGTGTCGCCGCGCGGGCCTATAAAACGAAAACCGCTTTGCTCAACGATATCCGCAAAATCGGCATTTTCCGCAAGGAAACCGTAGCCAGGATGAATGGCAACTGCATCGGTAATTTCGGCGGCAGAGATAATGGCCGGGATATTCAGATAACTCTTTTGCGCAGGCGCCGGGCCAATGCACACGGTTTCGTCGGCAAGGCGCACGTGCAGCAGGTCTTTGTCCACATCGGAGTGCACGGCAACCGTTTGAATGCCAAGTTCTTTGCAGGCACGCAAAATCCGCAGTGCAATTTCACCGCGGTTGGCGATAACAATCTTGCTGAGCATGAAGCCTCTCCGTCATTCTTCGATAATAAAAAGGGGTTGATCATACTCGACAGGCTGTCCATTGCTGATGAGAATCTCCGCAATACGTCCGGCACGGTCGGCTTCAATTTCGTTGAACATTTTCATGGCTTCAACGATGCAAAGCGTGTCTCCGACCTTGACACTCTGGCCAATGGTGACGAAAGGAGGAGCATCTGGAGAAGGAGAGGTATACATCGTGCCGACCATGGGCGAGCGCACTTTGTGCCCCCGTGCGCTGGATGCGGCCGGTTTAACGTCTTCAACGTGTGCTGCGACAGGCGCTGGCGCAGGAGCTACTGTGATGACCCGCGGCGCTTCAGTCGCTACAGGTGCATGCATGCCTTCCTGTCGGAAACACAGCCGAACGGACTCTTCACCCTCGCGGATTTCAATTTCAGCCACGCGGGTATTTTCCATAAGCTCAATGAGCTTTTTAATTTTACGCATATCCATCGGTCAGGACTCTCTCTTCTGAAAATGGGTCATAATCGCATCAAGAGCAAGCGTATACCCCAAAGGCCCAAGCCCTGAAATTACGCCTGCTGCAATGTCGGAGAAAAAGGAATGGTGACGAAACGCCTCACGGGCGTGAATGTTACTGAGGTGCACTTCGATAAAAGGCAGATTTACGGCGAGCAGGGCATCCCTGAGCGCCACGCTGGTATGGGTAAGTGCCGCGGGATTGATAATACAGTATGCAACACCGTTGTCTTTCGCGGCATGAATGGCGTCAATCAGCACAGCCTCGCTGTTGCTTTGAAGACACTCGAGTGACAGGCCGGAGGCTTTGGCGCGCGACTTGAGACCCGCATCAATTTCAGCGAGCGTTACGCTGCCATAGAGCTGCGGTTCGCGGCTTCCCAGCAGATTAAGGTTGGGACCATGAAGGACCAGAATTTTTTTCATCACCGGGAATCAAAGTATGTTCTTCGGCGATTCTGCCTGAAGTCAGCAAAAATGTCCATATCCTGCAAACATTCCTGCAGGATGTCTGCACGTTGTCGACAAGTTGAGTAATTCCCCCCGTGGTTTGAAAAACGGTAAAAATATGGTACGTTGAAGTGCGTGTTTACACGTGACAGTCCAATCCAGGGATATGATTTTGTGCACGGCGTACCCGCGCGCAATCGGACAAGACGTTTCTGCTGCCAAGGGATAACGGATGCCTCCTGGATGAGGGCGCAATTATTCAGTTATGAAAGGAGTTCATTAGATGCATCCCAACGTTTATTTTTCACCCCTTGCAGCGTGTCTTGCGCTCGGGCTTTCTACCCCCGCAAAAGCCGCCGACCCAATGCCTCTGCAGACGGCAACGTTTGCTGCGGTTTCCAGCGCTTTTGACATCGCATCCAGCCAGCAGGTCAACGGTGCGCGCAGCGTGCAGCCCGACAGCCTTAAAGTACAGTCTGTCCGTGTTGACGCCAAAAAAATGCGCCATATCCGCCTTGAGCAGACCTATGCCGGTTTCCGTGTGCATGGCGGCTATGCCATCGTTCACGCTCCCGTCTCCCTGAAATCCCTGAAGGCCAATGCCGATGTGGACATGGACGGTACTGTTTATCAGGGATTGAGTGCTGAGCTTGGTCAGCCTGCGGCGGACTTTGTTAAAAACGCCGGCAGCGCACTTGAGGGCTTTAAAGCGGGCTTTAAAGGTAAAACTTTGAGTCAGGCGCGTGTCAGCCCCATTGTTTATATTGATGATGCCAATAAAGCGCACTGGGCGTATGAAGTCAGTGTGCTCGTGACCCATCACGACCGTATTCCCGAGCGTGCGCGCGCGATTCTTGATGCCGCAACACAAAAGCCGCTTCTGCAGTGGGATGACATCAAAACGGCTGCGGCAGCAGCTGAAGGCATTGGCTCTGGCGGCAACACCAAAACCGGTGAAGTCCGTTACGGGGTCGATTTGCCGGCATTATCCATCACCCGTGATGCCGAAAGTGGCCAGTGCTACATGGAAAACACCGATGTTAAACTCGTAGACATGCACAGCCAGTGGCTGACAGGCGGTACCGCCATGCAGTTCATCTGCAAGCATAGCTCTGAAGAAGGTTCCAACACCTACTGGACGGGTTATGAAGGGGATGGTTATGACAGCGTTAATGGTGCCTTCTCGCCAAGCAACGATGGTCTGTATGCCGGTAACGTTATCAAAAACATCTACAAAGAATGGTTCGACCTCGAAGCATTGACGACGGATGACGGCCAGGGCAATCAGGTCCCCATGCAGCTTGTCATGCGCGTACACTATGGCGATGGCTATGAAAACGCGTTCTGGGACGGTGAGCAGATGACGTTTGGTGACGGTCAGAGCATGATGTATCCGCTGGTGTCTCTGGGTGTTGCAGCGCACGAAGTCAGCCACGGTTTTACCGAGCAGAATTCCGGTCTGATGTACTACGGCCAGTCTGGCGGTATGAACGAATCATTCTCCGACATGGCAGCCATGGCCGCTGAGTACTACTCCGTTGGTGCAAGTACCTGGCAGATTGGCGCTGAAATCATGAAAGAAGACAGTGGCTATGAAGCACTGCGTTTTATGGATTACCCAAGCCGTGACGGCATGTCCATTGATTCCGCGGATGATTACTATGCAGGACTCGATGTTCACTATTCCAGCGGGGTCTATAACCGTATGTTCTACCTGCTCTCCAACACGGAAGGCTGGAACACCCGCAAGACCTTTGAAGTGATGGTCAAGGCCAATATGGACTACTGGACACCCTATACCCGTTTCAGCGATGGTGGTTGTGGTGTACTGAAGGCCGCTCGTGACCTTGGTTATTCGCTGGATGATGTGCGCGATGCCATGGCTGAGGTGGCGGTCAAGCCTGTTCGCTGCCGTCTTTAATTCGTATGGTTATCTGCAACGGCCACGTTTGTGGCCGTTTTTTTATATGTTTCTGTAAAAGTCCAGCAGCTTTTTCCCAATAATGTCAGGACTTTCCATGTGCAGATGATGCCCGCCTGGCAGGTATTCCACCTTAAGGTTTGGGACAGCCTGCATGCGTGTTTTCATGATATCGGCAGGATAGTCAAAGCCATTTTCCGCCATAAAGAGAATGCCTGGTACTTTGATGCATGACAGGCAATTGAGCACCTGTGCCTCCGTCATACGCAGCGGCGAGTGCGTGAGCAGCCGCCGGTCATGCCGCCAGTACCAGTGTCCATTTTCTTCCCGTACACCACGTTCACAGAGGATGGTTGCCAGTTCAAGTGGCAGGTATCCGCTTTTTGCGCGGGCGCGGGCGGCCATCTCGAGGCTCGGATAGGGTCTTGCGGGTTTTGAGGCGGTTTCAAGCCACTGGCCCGCGTAGTGCGATAACTGTGCCTGACACGTTTCCACGGGTGCTGACAACGGGCCAAGGCCCTCAATCAGAGCAATGGAGGCAATGGATTCTGGTGCTACTGCGGCAATAAGGCTTGCCAGACAGGCCCCCATGGAGTGTCCGAGGAGATGGACTTTTTGCGGCATTCCGAGCGCCTCAATCATCTGAAGCACGGCAAAGATGCCATCGATAAAATGGTAATGACACCCCGGAGGCAGGTGTGAGGAATGTCCGTGTCCCGGCAGGTCAATGGCCATCAGATGCGTGCTGTCTGACAGTTGTGGTGCCAGCAAATCGAAAGAATTGGCATTGTCAAGCCAGCCGTGGAGTGCCAGAATGGGTAAACCATCGGGATTGCCATGGGCTTTGCCGGCGATGGAAAACCCGGGTATCTTCAGCGTGAAAGTGTGCATGTCGCACTCCGGTTACAGAGGTCAAAATTGCTTGCTCATAAACAAAGTGTATCGTTGATTACCTACAATATCCATAAAGGATTTGGGCCGGGGCGACTGCGTTTTTTATTGCCCGAGATGCGAGAAGCACTGGCCGCACTGAATCCTGATGTGGTGTTTTTGCAGGAAGTGCAGGGTGCACACTTACGGCGGGAAGCGCGCGTGAGCGGCTGGCCCGATGCGCCACAGTTTGCCTATCTTGCTGAAAACCTCTGGCCCCATTTCGCCTATGGCCGTAATGCCTCCTATCGCTCCGGACATCACGGTAACGCGATTTTAAGCAAGTTTCCGATGTCGACCCCGAGTAACCTTGTACTGTCAACGGTGCGTCGCGCGTCACGGGGCGTACTGCATTGTGTGCTGGAAACAGATTTCGCGCGCGTGCACCTCCTGTGCGTGCACCTTGGGGTATTTCGTGCCGAGCGCGAGCGCCAAACCGATATTTTGCAACAGGCAATGGATACGCTGGTGCCGGCAGGGGAGCCGCTGTTGATGGCAGGTGATTTCAACGACTGGCGCAATACGCTTTCCAGTGAATTTTTTGAAAGTCACGGCTTACGTGAGGCGTTTCAGGAAGTGCATGGCGCTCATGCGCGCTCTTTTCCGGCGGTAAGGCCCGCTTTACAGGTAGACAGGATTTATTACCGGGGTGTCAGCGTGTCGGACGTGCATTGTCTGGCCGGTAAACCCTGGAGCCGTTTATCCGATCACGTTCCGCTCTTTGCCCGCTTCACGCTGGCGACAACGGCACCCGTTGCGGGAACCGTTGTCCCATGAGTGATTACTCTAAGCTGTCGCTGTAGTCACCGAAGCATGCAAGGCTGTTCATGTGCGCGCGGTGAAGCAGTGCGGCCTGCGCCTTTTCACGGTTTTCCACTTTTCCTTCCCACGCTTTCAGGCAATCTTCCTGGAGGGCGCGTCCGTAAGAGAAGCTCAGCAGCCAGGGCTGAAAACCCTGCGCGTTAATCGCATTGAGGTTGGCTGTTGCTTCTTTGGAGGATTGTCCGCCGGAGAGGAAATTAATGGTGGGGACGGCTGCCGGTACGTTTGAGCGAAACACGCCAATGGTAAATTCACCGACTTCTTCCGGGTTGCTGAAGGGCTTGTGGTCTTTGCCACTGGTCACCATGGAGGGTTTCAGAACAATGTGCTCAAGCTCAACCTGGTGAATAAACAGCGCGTGGAAAAGTTCGTGCAGCACCATTTCAGAGGCTTCAGCGCAATGCTCGATGGAGTGATTGCCATCCATCAAAACTTCCGGCTCAACGATGGGCACAATGCCGACTGACTGGCAGGTAGCCGCGTATCGCGCGAGCATTTCTGCACCTGCACGAATGGCAGTAAGGCTTGGGGACGTGTCGGAGATGGAATAGACGTTGCGCCATTTCGCAAAGCGTGCACCGAGCGCTTTGAAGTGCAGGAGCCGTTCGCGCAGCCCGTCAAGGCCCTGGGTCACTTTTTCGCCATCCGTGTGAGGCAGGTCTATGAGGCCTTTGTCCACTTTAATACCGGGAACAATGCCTTTGTCGGCAAAACGTTTTGCAATGGGAACACCGGCATCGTCATTTTGGCTAAAAGTTTCCTCAAAGAGGATAACGCCGTGAACATACTGCTCAAGACCTTCGGTTTCCGCGAGCAGCAGACGCCATGCACGGCGGTTTTCTTCCGTGTTGTCAACGCCAATGGTGGCAAAACGCTTGCCGATAGTACTGTTGCTCTCATCCGCCGCAAGAATTCCCTTGCCTTCCTGCAGCAGAAGGTCCATTGTGGCTGACAATTCATCGTAATGCATGTGTAGTTCCTCAATTAGATTAAACGCCTTTTCGCTTCGACATATCTTATGACGACAGCATTTAGCGCGAAAGGTATTTTTCGCGAATAACATTCTGGGAGGCAAAACCGTTTGCCTTCAGCCAGTCAAATGCGTTATCAATCATACCCGGATTTCCGCACAAATACACAAGATCGCGCTCAGGATGGAGTGCGAGATGGGTAAAATGCTCCTGAACATATCCCGCCCTTTCTGCGTTCTGCAAAGATTCGGGAGCTTCCTGGCTGAAGCAGGGGATGAAACGTGCCCGCTCGCATTCGCCTGCAAATGCACGAAAAACATCGCCATAGAGTAAATCCTCGCGCTTTCGCACGCCCTCAAGCACCACGACTTCCAGTGCCGGGTCAGCCTGCAGGCGTGCTTTGAGGGTGTCCAGCATGGCAAGATAGGGGGTCACGCCAGTACTGGTTGCAACGAGCACCAGACGCTTTGGATTTTCTGGCTTCAGCACCAGACGGCCAAAGGGGCCGTTCATCTGAACGGACTCGCCGGGTTTAAGGTTAAAGAGCAGCTGACTGGCAGGTCCCCCTTCTACAAAACCGGCCGCGAACTCGATAAACTTGCTGTTCGACGGGGGATTGGCAATACTGTAACTGCGGCGCAGCGTTTTTTCGCCATGGGAAAAGTGGATGGTGATAAATTGCCCGGGTTCGTGCTCAAAGGCAACGTCTTCTGGAAGGGCAAAGACGAAATGGCGCACGCGGGGCGCAATCAGTCGGGTATCCTGCAAAACGGCAGTAAACGTGTTAACTTGCATGGTAGTATCCCATTTGATGTGTGCACAAGGCTGGATAGGCCCTACTATAGGATAAAAAGCACGTAATGCAAGAGTCTTTGGCAGAATAACCGATGGAAATTCCAGATTGGATTACCATGCTTGGCAACCTGAGCCGATCGCTCGACTCAGTGGAGCGCTTTCTGACGGCCGGGGCCTATGTCATAGGTATCGCTTTTTTTTTTATTGCCGTCATAAAGTTTAAGCACGTACTTGCCTCCCGCGGCGGTTCGCGTGAACCGATGTCCGTACCTTTTGCCTACCTTATCGCCGGTGCTGCCCTGCTCTACCTCCCAAGCTCTGTGGTGGTCTTGTCCAATACCACATTTGGGCCTGGCAATATCCTCGAGTATGCGAAGTGGAGCCCTTTTGATGTTATCAGTTCGATGGAAAAGCTTATCAAGGTTGCGGGTATTATCTGGTTCATGCGGGGAGTGGTATTGATGACCAATGCCAGCGCGCCCGGCGTTCAGCACGGACCAAAGGGGCTGGCGTTCCTCGTGGCTGGTGTATGCGCCATCAACTATGAAACAACCGCTGCGGTTTTGAACTACCTTGTGACGGCACTTGAGAAACTGACCACGCGTTAGGGCGTGTCCTCCGCCGCCCTAGGAACCCTCTTCCGGAGTGTCCTCGTTGCAGATTTTGAGATTGTTGGCTTTCGCAAATTCAAGAATGGCTTTGTAAACCTGAGGGCTTGATTCTTTTAGTTTGGGGTCGAGGAGCACGCATTTAAACCCCTCCTTATTGACGCTTGGCTGCAGGAGCGGAGAATATTGAATGCGGCTGTTTTTGAAGCTGGCCATGGCACCGCTCATGCGCTCTGCCCAGTCGCTCGGTCGAAACTCCTTTCCCTGGGGCGTAACTCCTTCGATGACGATTTTCTTGTCTTTAGGCGTGCTCATTGGCGGGTTTCCTCCCCCGAGCCACGGCATTCCGGGGGTTGTCATTAACTTAGGGCGTGTCCTCATTCGCTTCACATCATGAAATGAGGACACGCCCCGATACTTAAGCTCAAAGTATAGCATTTATCACGAAAGACTGCAGGGGGTAGAATGCGGAGTTGTCCCTATAATTACCCTGGCCCCGTGTACTATGGTTTCCTCTCCATGCTTTTCAAGGGGTTGCTTATCTCATCAAGGATGCTCTTCAGCGATTTGGCGGCGCTGGTCTTTATGCAGGGGAACATGCGGCTGGTAAACCCCTGTCCTTTTTCGAGTATGGCAAGCGCTCCAGAATCGCACAACGCATCGAGTGTTTCCCCGATTTTTTTACGGTCGCCCTGCGCTTCAAGCAGCTCAGTGACCGCGATTTCAAGGATTTTTCTTTTTAAGTCGACGCCAAAAAGGCCCTGGCATTCGTTCTGATAAAATCCCGGCTTCAGGTCGGTATAAGCGACTGCGAGCCAGTTTTTTTCGCCTCGCCATTCATTCCATGCAGAGGGCTGGTAATGCTCGTTTACCATTTGGCAGGCAGAAGCTTTAAGCGCTTCTCTCGCCTGTCTATTCGCTGCGCCACCTACAGAAGCCGCAGCCGCAGAAGCCGCAGCCGCAGAAGCCGCAGCCACAGAAGCCGCAGCCACAGAAGCCGCAGCCACAGAAGCCGCAGCCACAGAAGCCGCAGCCACAGAAGCCGCAGCCGCAGAAGCCGCAGCCGCAGAAGCCGGAGCCACAGAAGCCGGAGTCACAGAAGTCGGAGTCACAGAAGACGCAGCCACAGAAGCCGCAGCCACAGAAGCCGGAGCTACAGCCGGTGGGTGTGCCAGAGCATCGCGCAGGCGGTACAGTTCCTCATCGGCTAACACGGGTTTTGCAATCTGATGCGCGCCTGCGTACTGCTCGGCGAGGTTTAAGAGGTCGCGAAAGCAGGGCATGGGCGTGAGTTGACGGGTTTGGGCGTGAGTGCGCTGTTTTTCATACGCCTGCACCATGTCATCGGCGACTTCTTCAGGAATGCCGATGGCGTTTCGAAGGATAAAGCCCATTTCCGCGCCGGAGTAACTGGGGAGCGTGATGGTGAGCATGCGGCGTGAGAGTGCGGTACTTTGCGCCTGCCTGCCGGCCATGGTGATGGGGTTTTGGGTGCCAAGGAGGAGGAAGCCCGGGTTTTCGGGGCGTTCGCCATCGGGACCGAAGCCCATGAGCAGGCCGTTGCACAGTTTTTCGAGCATGGGTGAGCTGTTGACTTCATCCATGATGACAATGGTGCCTTCATGAAAAGCCTTTAAGAGTGCCTGGGTGCGCTCCTCAAGGCTCATGCTGACCGGGATAACGCAGTAACTGCGGGCATCACCGGGCGAGGAGTCATTGATGCCGCGCCGCCGGAAGCCGTTGTGCTGAAGATACTGGAAGATAAGCTCACTTTTACCAATGCCCGGCTCGCCCTCAACGATGAGGCCGCCAAGCCCGCCATAGAGTTTCGCCATCTTCTCAGGTGTTGCGGCTTCGGCCTCATCCTGAGTATCGAGTGCGTGGCGCGCGGCCTTGAGCGCCATGAGCTGGTCAAGGGCGGTGATAAGCGGTGCGCGTGAGGGAGTGACCAGATAGTTCCCGCAGGCAGGGGGGACTTTCGCCTGCGGCAGGCTTTCTGGTGTAAAGCGCGCATCAAAACGCGCGCGAAGGCCGTCCGGCAGGGCGTGTCGGGCAATGTCCCATGCGTGGTAGCGGGCGCGCGCCTCGAGGCTGCAGTCGGGAAACAGCGGGCCCGAGGTTATCAGGAGCAGCGCCATCATCTGCAGCTCACGCGGGGTGATGAGCACCTCATCATCGGCGTTTTCACCAATAAACCGATAAGCATCGAGCAGCGGCTGACAGAGCGCGGCGGCCTGCTCCTGCAGCGGGGTATCGGCAAAAACGGGTTTCAGGACTTCTTCATAAAGGCATGCAGGCGGCAGCGGGTCAAAGCGTCTGGCGTTGCCGTGGCGCACAAAGAACGTCGCAAGGCTGCGGTCATCGCCGTAGCTGACGGGGTTGCCGTCAAAGACGAAGCGGATGCTGTCGGGAATCGTCACCAGCTCGCCGTTGACGGGCAGGGTGGGAGGCGTGTGAAAAAGCCCCTCGCACTCACTCCACTGGCGAAGGTGCAGGTTTGCTTCTGTCACGTAAATGATTTTTCGCCCCTCACGCGGGTCATTAAGTGCCGTGGCAAGGGCGTTCTCACCCTGATAGACGATTGCCTCGCGCGCGAGGTATTTGTTGACGAAGGTCGTTTTACCGACACCGGTCAGTCCGGTTAAAAAGATAAAGGGCGCTTCCTGCAGGACGGCATTCACCTGCGCGAGGCGTGCCGCGTTAAAGGCAGCGGCCTCTGCGGCCGAGGTTTCTGGATTAAACGGCGGCAGATGAAAGCCTGCGGGCAGGCTTTCAAGCCCCTCCCACGCATTGGCGAAGGGCGCGCCCGGATGCTGTCGGATGAACGTGAGCCGCGTCTGCAGCACGCTTAAGGGTTCAGCCGCGAGGTCAGCGGTGCCGCCGATGCGTTCGAGCTCGCCCTCGCAAAGCCCAAGGAGTGCGGCTTTTTCTTCAGCACGAACGGTATGCCTCAGAGGCTCGGCAAAGCTCAGGGCATCGCGGTTGTCAGTGACCACCATGAGACGGCCTGCTGGCGCTGACTGTTGCCGCTCAAGAAAGACCACGGCGAGGGCATCGATAATGTCCGGGGTCAGCTGCCCGGTCAGAAGAATCGAGTCTCCGGCATCAAGCGCCCGGTTAAAGGCACTGCGTTTTTCCGAGAATGAAAACCCGAGGCTGTCCGCATCGAAGCTCCCCCGCAGCGAGGCGGTCAAATCGCCTGCCGACCATTCTGATACATCAAGCACCTTCCAGACGCCGGGGGTGTGGCGCGTGAGCCGGGCGATGGTGGTATCGGGGTCATCACTGACAACGGCCATGGTGTGTGCGGTTGCGCTTGCCTGCCATTCGGGCGGCAGCGGCGGCGTCAGGTCCATGGGGCTGTCTGATGATGCTGCCGCTGCCAGAGGCTCCGGCAGAAAAGCCGGCAGGGTCACGCCAGGCGCCACATGCAGATGCAGTGCCGTGTTAAAGCGCTTTGCCACGCTTAAGCATTCGGCCCAGGCATCATCGGAGAGTGCGGCTGTCACGTTTACATGCAGCGTCTGGCCCTGATGGGCTTCGAAGAGCCCCGGGAGCGTATACAATGCCGCATCGCGGCAGGCATACCGGCGAAAAAACTGCGACAGCTGCAGCGGGTTGCAGACAACGGCACGGGCATGCAGGCCGTGGCTTGTGGTGACATTGCTGACCAGCGTTTCCCAGTCATAGCCTTCCTGTCGGTAAAAGCGCAGGCCTTCGGGGAAGGGCAGGCTGCCGCCACTGTATGTGAGCATCCGCTGCGCGCACGCTTCGCGAAAGACGTGCAGAAACTCAGGGTTCTCCCAGAGGCCATTGGCAATAACGACCGTCTGTCGCCCTTCCTTCAGGGCGCGCACCAGTTCGCCTTCTTCAAAAAAGAGTGCGCTTCCCTGTAAAATCCAGCGCCCCAGCAGGCGTTCTTTCCAGTCGGCGGCATGAAAGACATCGAGGGTGGTGACGTCCGCATCAGGCGGTATTTCCTCAGTGTGTGTCTCAGGCAGGGCTCTCGCGAGAAGGCTTTCTGCAAACGGGCAGGTTTCTACCTGCAGGGCAAAGCGCGAATAAAAGTCAGAACCGGTGTAGCGGCCCGGCTGGCGCGTGTTGACAAGGCCCACGATAATCGCTTCTTTGGGCACCGGCACGCCATCGGCAAGGCGCGTGTCATCGAGCAGAGCATTAAAGCGCACGAGGTCATCGGCCTTGAAACGGCTGTAGTTGACTATCAGTACCGGCGGGTTATCCCTTGTGTACGGTTGTGTTAAAAAGTCATACAGAGGGCCTCCCGGCCCCCTGCAGGGGATGCCTTCCCGGCCATTGTCCGCCATGCGCACAAAAGGTGCCTGACAGACGAGGTCATCGGGCGTGTGCACGTAAAAGACCGGGCGGCTGATATGGCGGCAATGCCTTTCCAGCGCATAATGCAGGCCCTGCAGCGCCGTGTCGGAGGGCAGTTCAATGAGCTGTTTTAGAGGCGCGCCGCAGGCCACTTTTTGCTGGCACCAGGCGCTCAGCGACGGGGTGCGGGCACTTTTTTTCTTCCAGGTCTCAAGCGCCCTTTCAAAAAGACGGGCGTTACTCACAGACGGGGAAACTGGAATAAGGGCGCCTGATGGCTCAAGATTCGCTTCTTCAAAAACCGCGCGGTCTTCATGAACGTCATCGCCCGCCGGACGATGGCTGTCATCAATCTGCAGGCGGGCTTGATAGCCGCCAAAGTCCAGTGTCAGCCAATAGCCATCAATACACACTTCAGCAAACGCGTGTACGTCATTGACCACGATGCGAACCGGAATGGCTGCAAAGTGCGCTTCCATGGCGGCTTTAAAAGCCACGGCCCGATGGCGACAGGCGCCTTTTTTCTGGGTGCGAATGGCCTGAAGGTAGTCGCTCCCGCTCCATTCAGGCTGAACCCCTTCGAGTGCCCCCTCGCCATACTCCATGAGTTCCTGCTGCAGCGCGTGTATCGCCTCAGGCACTGAGGGTGCTGGTTCAGGCGCGTGCTCCTGCACGACAAAGCGCACGGTGAGTGATGGCACCTCACTGCGTACCCGAAGGTAATACTGATTATCGCGCTTTGAATACGCGAGTGAAATGTCAGCGTCGGCAGGCTCGGTATGAAGATGGCTGAGCGTTTCACGCGGTGAGAGCGAGGCGAGGGGCTGCCAGTGCTTGCCTGGTGTAAGTTCCTGAATGCCAAGGTACGACGGGATTGGCGTGGCATGTCCACGAAGACCCTCTATGGCCTCCACCGTCGGCAGGCGCTCGTAATCCACCTCCAGATAATCCGGCTCTCCGTCAAGGGCAAGCCTGAAGGCATCGCTGAGGCCGCAGGGCTCTCGGTTTATGTGAAGTGCATCAAACGTCCGCAGGCGATAACGGTTAACCAGAGGCGCCTGCAGGCCATTGGCCAGCGGGTAGAAAATGCGCTTCGCACGTTGCGGGGTATTGGGGTTCGCCGTATCGGCGTCAAAAAGGCATTCTGAGGGCGCGGGGGCCTGTATTGGCTGCGTAGCAGGAGAGGTGGTCATATTCCCCGTGCTTTCAGGCCGTGAAGCGCCTGTATCAGTGCCGTTTTGGGTCTTTGGTGCATTAATCAATCCTGAGAGCAACTGATTAAGAGCGACTGAAGAGGAAGCGGCTTCGCTGGAAAGTGGAGCAGATTGAGAATCAGGCTTGTGCGCAAAGGCGGATAAATGCGGATTGCCAGCTTTTTGGGGAACTGGATATACGACATCTTTTATTTGCGCAAGAAGCTGTCGCAGCTCGGCAGACAGTTTATCCTGTTCGAATTGTGGATTACCACTTAAGTTCACGCGTGTGAGATTCGGTGCCTGATGCAGAAGATTTGCGAGCGCCTCAGGAGAGAGGGCGCTATACTCAGCCTCAAGTCTTGTGAGTGCAGTGAGTTCACCGCAGGAAAAATTCGCAGAGATATTTCTGCAGTAAGAGATATCAAGGTTTTTCAGGTTTTGGGCATTGTGCAGCAAGCCCTGAAGACTTTGGCTGGTGATGGTTGAGATCCTAAGATTTAATGTTTCAAGTGCTGCGAGTTTATTGCAGGAAAAATCCGCTGTTATATTTTTGCAGCTGGAGACATCAAGGTATTTCAGGTTTCTGGCATTACGCAACAGGCCTTGAAGACTTTGGCTGGTGATGGTTGAGACCCTAAGATTTAATCTTTCAAGTGCCGCGAGTTTATTGCAGGAAAAATCCGCTGTGATATTTTTGCAGCCATAGGCATCAAGCTCTTTCAGATTTTTGGCATTGTGCAACAGGCCTTGAAGGCTTTGGCTGGTGATGATTGAGGCCCTAAGATTTAATTTTTTAAGTGCCGCGAGTTTATTGCAGGAAAAATCCACTGAGATACTTTTGCAGTCAGAGACATCAAGGTATTTCAGGTTTCTGGCATTGTGCAGCAGGCCCTGAAGGCTTTGGCTGGTGATGGATGACTCCGAAAGCTTAAGTCTTTCAAGGGCAGCAAGCTCTCCGCAGGAAAAATCCACTGAGATACTTTTGCAGCCAGAGACATCAAGCTCTTTCAGATTTTTGGCATTGTGCAGCAAGCCCTGAAGGCTTTGGCTGGTGATGGATAAGTTATAGAGCTTTAGGGTTTCAAGTGCAGCGAGTTCAGGACAGGAAAAATCCTCTGTGATATTGTAGCACCGAGAGACATCAAGGTATTTCAGGTTTCTGGCATTGTGCAGCAGGCCCTGAAGACTTTGGCTGGTGATGAATGACTCTGAAAGCTTAAGTGCTTCAAGGGCAGCAAGCTCACCGCAGGAAAAATGCTCTGTGATATTTTTGCAGTAAGAGGCGTTAAGCTCTTTCAGGTTTCTGGCATTGTGCAGCAGGCCCTGAAGGCTTTGGCTGGTGATGGATGACCCCGAAAGCTCAAGTGCTTCAAGGGCAGCAAGCTCACCGCAGGAAAAATCCGCTGTTATATTTTTGCAGCTGGAGACATCAAGGTATTTCAGGTTTCTGGCATTGTGCAGCAAGCCCTGAAGGCTTTGGCTGGTGATGGATAACCCCCTAAGCTCAAGTGTTTCAAGGGTAGCAAGCTCACCGCAGGAAAAATGCTCTGTAATATTTTTGCAGTAAGAGGCGTTAAGCTCTTTCAGGTTTCTGGCATTGTGCAGCAGGCCCTGAAGACTTTGGCTGGTGATGGATGAGCCTTGGAGCTTTAGGGCTTCAAGTGAAGGGAGCTCACCGCAGGAAAAATCCGCTGTGATATTGTTACAGCCACAGGCATCAAGGTCTTTCAGGTTTCTGGCATTGTGCAGCAGGCCTTGAAGGCTTTGGCTGGTAATAGACGAAATTTGAAGATTTAGTTTTACAAGTGCAGCGAGTTCAGGACAGGAAAAATCCGCTGTGATATTTTTGCAGCCAGAGGCATCAAGGTCTTTCAGGTTTCTGGCATTGTGCAGCAAGCCTTGAAGGCTTTGGCTGCTAATAGTTGTGAAGCCAAGTTTCAGTGTTTTCAGTGCAGGGAGCTCACTGCAGGAAAAATCCTCTGTGATATTTTCGCAGAAAGAGACATCAAGGTATTTCAGGTTTTTCGCATTGTGCAGCAAGCCCTGAAGACTTGCGCTGGTGATGGGGGAGTGGCAAAGCTTTAGTGTTTCAAGGGCGGGCAGTGAACCGCTCATCAGCACCCTTGAAGTGCCAAATTTAGCCCCTCCCAGATCAAGTACTTTCAGCTTTGGGGAGTTCATCAGTAAAGAGGATATCGCTTTGAATTCATATCTCGAGTTGGTGCTAAAACTTTCAAACACAAGGCATTCGAGTGAAGGCAAAGGGAGGTTTGATAACAGATATCCCGCAATGGGGGCATCAACAAAAGTGAGGCAGGAGAGGCGTTCAGCATATGCGAGGATATCCTCGAGGTCTCTACCATGAATCGGTCCGCCATTCAGGCTCAGATTTTCAACCTGCCTCAGGTTTACTGGCGCTTGTGTAAGCGTCTTATAGGGGTTACCAAGAGAGAGGTTGATGGTTTTCAGTTTTTGCGCAGACTCCAGCAAATCATTCAGGCTGTTGTGCCCATCCATGTTGAGCGACTCAAGATTGGCAAAGAGTGAATAGTCCAGAGACTCCCATTTAATGGCATTACAGCCTTCAAGTGCAAGATGCTTGAGGTTTGGGGTTTTTCTGAGTAATTCCTCAAGCGTTTCGTTATCGATATCTGACCCTGACACACTCAGTGTTTCAAGATGTGGGAACGTAATTTCGCCTCTCAAGTGAAAGGTGCCGTCCGCATGTTCAAGGCTTAACGATTTTAGTGCCGTGAAGGACTGCAAAACCCTGCCAGCGCCTTGTGGGAGCAAAAAACGCTTACCGCAAGGGTGCAGGGTTAATGATGTTACCTGTTCGAAATGAGAACGGTTTAAAGCTATCTCGTCCCGCGTGGCGGTTTGCGCATGAATAAGCTCATCCAGTAAACCGGCATCCAGATTAACCGTGCCAAAACGCCAGACTATCGGCAGGTGAAGGGATTGCTGCAGCACTTTGGCCATGCTGATATCGTCCGGAAACGTATTGCAGATGATGGCCTCAAAAGGGAGGTGAGTGTTTTGCAGGTCACTTACCAGCGCCTGGCGTTTATCAGACTCAAGGTTGTGCCACCAGTCACCTGTTTCCAGTGTTTTTTGTATAGAAGCGCTTCCGTCGATTATCGCATTAAGCCCGTGATAATCGAGAATATGCAGCTCATCGCGTGGAATTTTTATTTTAGCGGCCGCGCGATACAGTGTTTCTTCCGTCAGGACGCGGCAGTTTTCCCGGAGCCTCATAACAAGCGTTTTACCGCTTGTGACCGGTTGTATCGTGTTCTCATGAAACACAAAGAGGGAATAGCCTTCTTTCAGCAGCTGACTGGCAAGTCGGGTGACCTGTGTGGCACGGTTCACACTCCAGCCTGCAGCAGACCAGTCATGAAAGAGGATGCGTTGTTTTTTTATCTGACTGCGTGGATGAGGCGTTACAAAGCAGGGTTTCCCGGCAAGCAGTCTCGCCACACTCAAGCTGCCGCGTGGTTCGTGAGAATAGGTTGACTCGCTGCTTTTTTGTTCATAAGTCAGCGATAAATCGAATTTTTTTGGAGGGGTAACGGCCAGGAAGTCTGAATCAGTGCTTGAAATATATGGGGCGATACCAGCGCGAAGCTCTCCCAAGAGATTCTTCGGCAGTGCCCCTGTTATTGGTTCTGAGGAGTACGCTGCATAGAAATTTACAATAGAGCGCGCATTAATGCCAAAGGCATGCTCCAGGCGTCTGGCAAGCTGCCAGTACTCGTTAACTTCATCGCGGTTTATATCCAAAACGTTGCCGCGAATGCGTATGGCTATTTTATGCATGCACTGAATCTTGATAAACTAAAATGATTAAAATTATAACGTAAAACACGCAATTCATCCATTAAGTTCTCAAAAAAACATTATTGAGCGCAGGTCGGGCATTTTTCAAAAAATTAAACGTGTCTGGAGCCACATTCTAAAAGAAGGATACGCCCTGATATGCCCGATACCTGACAGCCTGTCGCTTCGCATGGTAGGATACGCGGGAATTTGAACAGAAATAGTGGGAGCGCTTTGTGAAACCGTCCAGAGACAGCCATACCGGCGTGTATCTTCTGCCCAATCTGTTTACAACAGCGAGCCTGTTCGCCGCGTTTTATTCGTTGGTCGCCTCGCTTAAGGGGCAGTATGAACCGGCCATTGTCGCCATCTTCATCGGCATGGTGGCTGATGGTCTGGATGGCCGCATCGCGCGCCTGACGAACACCCAGTCCGCGTTTGGCGCTCAGTATGACAGCCTGTCTGACATGGTGACCTTTGGTGTGGCGCCACCTATCTTGATGTACAGTGCGTTTCTCAATCAGCTCGGCAAGCTCGGCTGGCTGGTGGCATTTTTATACACGGCGGCAGTTGCGCTGCGCCTTGCGCGCTTTAATACGCAGCTTGAAACCGCTGATAAACGCTATTTTCAGGGGCTTGCCTGCCCGCCGGCAGCCGCAGTCACTGCGTCACTGGTGTGGGTGTGTCAGGAAAATAATTTTCAGGGATTTGGTGTTACGGTGTTTGTGGCGGTTATCGCCGTGCTCATTGCACTTCTCATGGTAAGCAATGTGCGTTACTACAGTTTCAAGGATGTCGATTTTCGCGGGCGAGTGCCCTTTTTGCATGTGCTCGTAATGGTGATTCTCTTTATCGCCATTGCCTCACATCCAGCACTTGTGCTTCTGTCAGGCTTTGGTCTGTATGCGATGTCAGGCCCCATTCAGACGCTGGTTGCCATCCAGCGCGTGCGCCGTGCCGCGCGTTCGCGAAACCGTCGCGGCAATAAACTGTAATGTTTTAATCACCACAGGGAGTCACCATGAAAACCAACCGGATTATTTGCGCTCTGCTGGCCTGCAATCTCGTGGCAGCGCCGGTTTTTGCGTCAGACATTGTGCAAAAGCTTTTTCCGAAAAGCGCGATGCAGCAGGCGCATAAAGCGGCACCCTCACAGGCCGCCAGAGGGGACTTCACCGATTTCTCCGGTAACTGGACGGGCTTTTGTGCGTATATGGGATTTCGCTTTCCCCTCGATTTAGCACTTGTTAATACAGCCAGCTATCTGCGTATTGACGGGGTGGAATATGGAATAGGCAAGCTTGATACCCGTGCCACGACCGACACTTACCAGAGTGTGGTAAACCATACTGCGGTTGAGTGGAATGCTGACATGACCCGGATTGTGTTTAGAAATGTAGCGCTCAGCAAGGAAAATGGCGAACCATACAGTCATGAAAGCACGGCTTTTGACCTCGGTGTTAATCACTTTACGTTTGCCCTTGAAAAAGAGGCATTAAACATACGAGGTTATACCCTTACGCTGCCGGGACTCGCGCCTGCTGACGAAGCGGCAGACCTTGAATGCACACTGCACCGTCAATAAGCCTGCCGGGGTGTAACCACCCCGGTTTTACCAGGGCGTGTCCTCATTCCATAATATAGCTGCAAACGCGGAGCTTTGAGGGGCATTTTCGCTTCACATCATGAAATGAGGACACGCCCTATTCAGCTTCGCCAAAGCGGTTGTTAATCAGTGCTACGATGGCTTTTTCCATCGCTTCCTCATCAGGCCCTTCGATTTCAAGCAGCAGCTCACTGCCGCAGGGGGCTGCGAGCATCATTACGCCCATGATGCTTTTGCCGTTCACGCACTGACTGCCGCGGCGGATTTCGATGCTGCTCTGAAAGCGCGCGGCAGTTGCTACAAATTTTGCCGAGGCCCTTGCATGCAGGCCGAGAACGTTAATGAGTGTAACGGTAACTTGAATCATGAATACTTCCTGCAGAGTGATGCGCGGTATAACCGGCAGGGCTTGCCCATTATAGACAGGCACTGGTGGATGCGCTAGTGTGAAAAAGGAAGCTTTACTTTTTCTTGACAACAATGGACGGAGAGCTTCATGAAATTGCACCGGCGTTTTACTCCCATGCACCTCTTAATGCTCAGTATCAACGGCATGCTGGGTTCCGCCTGGTTGTTCGCGCCGTTGTACGCCGCTAAAATCGCAGGTGCCGGCGCGCTCATAGCCTGGTTGATTGGCGGTATCGCCACGGCGGTGATTGCCTTCACCTTTGCAGAATTGTCCGTTCTTTTTCCGGTGGCAGGCGGAACGGCACAGATTCCGCAGCTGAGCCATGGCGCGATGGCGAGTTTTACGTTGAGCTGGATTGCCTGGCTTTCTGCGGTCACCATGGCCCCCATTGAGGTGCAGGCCGTGCTGCAGTATGCCTCCACGCTGTTTCCATCGCTCACCTCTCTTGAGAGTGGCGTACCCGTACTGACAGCTTTTGGCTATCTCTGGGCGATTATCCTGATGCTCTCGCTCTGTATCCTTAATGTTGCGAGTTTTCGCGGCCTTGTGGGATTTAACTTTTTACTGTTCCTTTTCAAAACGGTGGTGATTGTTGTGGCTGTCGGTGCCCTGCTGCATGCGAGCTTTCACCCCGAGAACTTTATCGGGCTTTCGCATGTGACTACCATGACTGGCTGGCAGGCGATTCTTACGGCAGTCGCATCTGGAGGTATTGCCTTTGCGTTTACCGGGTTTAAGCATGGGGTGGAGCTTGCCGGTGAAGCGCAAAATGCGCGACGTGGCGTGCCGCTTGCCATTGTGGGTTCTGTTGTCGGCTGCCTGCTGCTCTACCTTGGGCTGCAGGTCGCGTTTATCGCGGCTCTCGACCCGGCTCTGCTGGCGGATGGATGGGAGAATGTCCATTTTAATGGCGATGTCGGGCCATTCGCCGGACTTGCCGCAGGCCTTGGTATTTACTGGCTCCTGCGCCTTTTGTATGTGGATGCGGCTATTTCTCCACTGGGAGCCGGGCTTATTTATGTAACCTCTACAGCCCGTATTCTGTATGCCATGAGTAAACTCGGGTTTCTGCCAGAGCGCATTACCCGCATTAATCATCAGGGCTTTCCAATGGTGGCCGTAGCCGTTAATTTTGTCGTGGGCATGTTTCTTTTTCTGCCTCTTCCCGGCTGGCAGGCGATGGTGGGTTTTCTGGTTTCTGGAATGGTAATTTCCTACGGCATGGGGCCGGTGGCACTTTTATGCCTGCGTAAGGACCTGCCCCACCATCCTCGCCCGTTTCGCCTGCCGGCGGCAACCCTTGTGTGTCTGCTCGCCTTTTACTTCTGCAACCTTATCTGTTACTGGACGGGGTGGGAAACCCTCTGGAAGCTTGGTATCGCCATCCTCATCGGGTTCGCTTTTTTCATGTTCGCTGCATTGCGAGGAAGGCTCTGTGGCACCGACTACGGCATGCGTTCTGCAATATGGATAGCACCATGGCTTGGCGGGCTGGTACTCATCAGCAGGCTTGGAGCATTTGGCGGGCTTAATGTGATTCCTTTTGGCTGGGATTTTCTCGTCATTGGAATTTTCAGCGCGGTCATTCTGGTGATGGCAGTGAAGTACCGCGCTGCTGATACGGCTGAGGCCTTTGAGGATTATCGACTCGGTGAGGCGGCCTGAGACGCTGTCTTTTTCGCCACCACGATAAAGTGCACATGAACGTTGTCTGCCACCTCTTTCGTGCTGGCCCACTCCCCCTGGCCTACGCCAAAGCGGGTTCGCTGCAGGGTGGTGTCGCCTTCAACCCTGCCGGTATCCGCATCTGGCTGTGACGTGGTAAATGTCAGCGTGACCGGGGCGCTGATGTTGCGGATTTTGACTGTTCCCATGGCCTGCCAGCGGTTCTCGCCGAGTGATTTGAACGATTCAGCAGTAAATTCTGCGGTGCCAAACTGCACGCTGTCAAACCACGGCGCGCTCATCAGTGTGCTTGCAAGCTCTGTATACGTTGTACTCACGGATTTCATATCGACCACGATGTGAATACGGCTTGCCTTGTAGTTGTCGGGGTCAACAAAAATTTCGCCATTAAAGTGTTTGAATGCGCCGCCCACAGGCGCACCGTTTTGTGTAGCGGTAAAACTCAGGGAGCTTTGTTCCGGTATTATTTTCCATGCGCCTGGTTCGGCGCGCACGCAGCTGCCGACAACCATTAGAGCGACGAAGAGGGTCTTTCGCAACAGGGTATTTACCATGGCAGCATTCTCCTTAAAATTCGGTCTCGATTAATAAAATGGTGTTTAAGTGCGGCAAGGATGTGCAGTGAGATGAGGGCGATGAGGCTGTAGCCGATACAGAGATGAACAAACTGCAGGCGCACGCGCAGCATCTCATTCGCCATGACGGGGTTCGGCAGCACGAAAAGCCCAAAAAAGGAAACCGGCACCCCGGCCGCGGAAGACATCATCCAGCCGCTGAGCGGCATGGCCACCATCAGTATGTAAAGGAGCCAGTGAACGGCGCGGGCGGCAAATTCCTCGAGACGCGGCAGTTCAAGCTTTGGTTGAACATTCAGCATGCGCCAGAGAAAACGCAGCACGACAAGTCCTATAACCAGCAAACCAAATTCCTTGTGCCAGCCATAAAAGCGCAGTTTCTCAAGGCTTACGGGCAGGCGGGTCATATAAAGGCCAAGCGCCAGAAGCCCGATGATAAGTATTGCCATCAGCCAGTGCAGGCTGATGGCAATGGCACCAAAACGGTCAGGACGATTTTTCAGATGCATCTGCAGCTCCGGCTTCAATCGGTGAGGCTTCAACCCCAATTTCAAGCTGAACCGTATCCCCGAGATTAGGCACCAGCGCATTCATGCCAAAATCCGAACGCTTAATGGTGGCGGTGGCACTGAATCCTACGGTCATTTTATCGTTGATGGGATTTTTGCCGACACGGTTCATGGTGACATGCAGGGTTACTGGTTTGCTGACTCCGCGCAGCGTCAGAATGCCATCAACTTCGGCCCTTTTATCATCCAGTACATGCACCCTGGTGCTCTTGAAGGTGGCTTTCGGGTATTTTTTAACATCAAAAAACATCGGCCCCATCAGGTGTTCATCGAGCTGCGGGATACCGGTGACAATGTTTTTAATGTCAATACTGACATCAACGCTCGATTTTTGCGGATTTTCCCGGTCCAGCACCAGTGTGCCCTTTGCATACCACTTACCGGACTGCGTCGAAAAACCAAGGTGTTCGATGCGCCAGAGTACATACGAATGCGTGTCATCGAGTGCAAGGGTATGAGGAGCCGCCTGAAGCGAAGCTCCCTGAAACAGCAGGATAAACGCTGCAAGAAGGTGTCGAAGGCGCATGATATTACTCCGTGGGTTTGTTATCGGTGGAAGCGGGAGAGGTCCCGGCAGTCAGACTGGCACCTGTAATGCGGGTACAAAGGCCTTTGGGCAGAAAAATAAACGCGTCAGGCTGGTTGTCGCGAGTGGCTGAGCCTGCGCAGGAAGCAGTGGCGGTAGCGCAGTCGTTCATTCCGGCGCGCGAGATTCCATAGCACTTTTCCTGTTGTACATCGGACGTGTCCGCACTGGCAGGGTTTGCCGCAAGACTCAGGAAAACAGCCATGGCAAGGCTTGCGCGTGCCGCTTTGGTATCATTCAGTATCTTCATTCTGTAACCTCCACAGTATGCAGTAATCCAAGGGACAGCCAGCGTTGCAGCAGGGTCGCCGCGCGTGTGCTGACCGCGTTTTCGGGGTGCCACGTACAGAGCTTTTCGCAAATGGCGGCGAAGGACTCACCGGCAAGTAAGGCATCAAAAGCATGCGCTTCATCGGTTGCGAGCGTTGCATAATGATTTTCAAGGCCGAGACGCCATATCAGCAGAAAATCGGGTTCAGGGGCTTCAACAGGCACAGGCGCCGTGTCTTCTGCATACATGGCCTGCCATAGTGCTGTCACATTCCAGCAGGTATTAAGACGCTGGACACCTGGATGCGGTATAAAGCGCATATTGGGCCAGTTTTCTGGTGCGATGGACGTCATGGCGCTCATCGAAAGCAGGCTTGCGTCTTTTGCATCAAACGCGAGCGCATGCGCCCACTCAAAGGCCGCTAAATCGCTGATGCAGGGAGAGTGTGCTTTAAGAAACGCCGGAAAATGTTCGCCATACCAGCGAATGGAACGCGTGGTGGAGGGGTGGCTGGCAATATAGGTGCGCGCAAGTTCAGCGAAGGCCGCTTCTCCCACAAAGCGGCTGGTGCATGGATAGTTGCAGGCAAGTGCTTCCAGCAGTCGAGCGCTGTAGGCGTTACGGTAAATCTCGAGCCGTAGCCCGGCCGGCATGCGTTCAGTAGACACAATAGCTTCCATCACGTCAACGGCACCACTTAACAGATACCGCTGAAAAGCCATCTCAAGGTGCTGCAGACTTTTCATGCGTACACCTCCGTTTGCACGAAAGGTGCGGCGATATCACGCACACGCTCGAGCTCCGCGAGCAGGGTTTCCAGTGGCGGAATGTTGTCGTCCCGCTCAATCATGGTTGGCACGAACCCAAAACGTTGCAGTGCTTCCGTATACAGCGACCATACCGCATCCACAATTGGCTGGTCGTGGGTATCAATCAGGCAGTCATCATGATGACTGTGGCCTGCCAGATGAATCTGTGCAACGCGCGAGCGCGGCAGAGCGTTTAGATAGTCACAAGGATTAAAACCGTGGTTGATGGCGCTGACATACACATTGTTCACATCAAGCAGCAGCAGGCAATCGGCTTCCTCGAGAATCGCGCGCAGAAACTCCCACTCTGTCATGGCCGATTCCTGCCACGTGACATAGCTGGATACGTTTTCCAGTAAAAGGGGCTGTCCAATCGCGTCCTGTACGCGTCGGATACGCGGAACAATGTGACGGATGGCGTCCTCAGTAAAAGGCAGTGGCAGTAAATCGTGCATGTTTTGCGATTGCACCCCGGTCCAGCAGAGGTGATCGGACACCCTGACCGGTTGTACCCGGTTTATAAGCTTACGCAAGGCTTCGAGATAAGCGAAATCAAGCGGATCGGTGCTGCCAATGGACAGTGAAACGCCATGCAGCGCGATGGGGTAGCGCTCACGAATCTTATCAAGGTAATAGAGGGGTTTGCCGCCCGGAACCATGTAGTTTTCACTGATGGCTTCAAACCAGTCAACCTTTGGGGCATGCTGCAGGATGGCTTCATAATGCACGGGGCGAAGGCCAAGCCCAAATCCTGAAGAGTGAGTTTTCAAGGTGGTTGTCCATTTCTCTCAAACATACAGAAATGCTTGAAGCCCGCTCTGCGGGCTTCAAGACAGCGTTTACTGACCTGTGGAGCCGGTGCCTGCGCTGCTGTCTGTCTGGACTGTACCACCCGCTTTGGTACAGTCTTCCTGGGTCATGGGCACAACGCCGTTGCCTTTGCAGGAGTTCTGACCCTTGCAGGCGTTGGTCGCTGTTTTGCACATGCTTTGTCCTTTGCAGGAGTTGGCGCCTACGCACATCACCATGGGGGCGCTGGTGGAGGCCGCAGCAGGAGCTGCATCATCTGCCAGAACGGGTGTTGCAGCAAACAGGGCGGCAACGCCAGCGGCAAGAGCCGCACCCGTCAAATGTACTTTCTTCATGGATTAATTCCTTTTATGGGTTGAGGCATGTTTATCCGTAATAACCAACACATCAGCGTTGGCACCCTGAAAAGTCTCGGAAAGAAACAGGATTTTGTCAAGGGCGCGAGCAACGCGCCCTCAGTGTGTTCTAAAACCGCGCTGTGGCGGTCAGTTTCCTTCGTATCGCGTTACTCTCGATGATCCTGCATTTTTTCTTTATGGCGAATAATCTGGCGGTCGAGCTTTTCAACGAGCAAATCAATGGCCGAATAAAGGTCGTCCGATTCGGAGCTTGCGTGAATATCTCCCCTGGCAACATGAATCGTGGCCTCAGCGGTCTGGCGCAGCTTGCTGACGTCAAACACCACATTCACTGAAGTAATTTTGTCAAAATGTTTACCAAGTTTGTCGAACTTTTCCTGAGCGTACGCCTTAAGCGGAGGGGTGATTTCCAGGTGATGTCCGGTAAAATTAATGTGCATTGCAGTCTCCTTCAGACAAAACACGATGAACGCCATCGCCAGCGGGCAGGTTCAGGACCTGCCAGTGGTTGCAACAATGGATTTACGCTCGTTGGATGGGGCGATACCCATTGCCTCGCGGTATTTGGCTACAGTGCGTCGCGCTACCTGGATGCCCTGTTGAGCAATCAGCTGGGCAATCTTGCTGTCGCTGAGCGGTTTTTTTGTGTTCTCAGCGGCAATGAGCTTGCGTATAAACGCCCGAATGGCCGTTGAGGAACATTCGCCGCCGGTGGCAGTGGCCACGTGGCTTGAAAAAAAGTACTTCAGCTCAAAAACGCCCCTGGGGGTGTGCATGAATTTCTGAGTGGTTACGCGCGAAATGGTCGATTCGTGCATGTCAAGCGCCTGTGCCACATGGTTTAGAATCAGGGGCTTCATGGCCTCTTCCCCAAAATCCAGAAAGTCTGCCTGATAATCCACGATGCACCGCGCCACCTTCAGCAGGGTCTCCTGGCGGCTTTGAATGCTTTTCAAAAACCAGCGCGCTTCCTGCAGGTTATTTTTAAGAAACAGGTTATCCGCACTGTTGTCCGCACGCTGCACAAGGGCTGCATACTGGGCGTTAATGCCGATTTTGGGCAGCGTGTTGGGGTTGAGGGCTACCTGCCACTGGCCATCGATTTTGCGAACGCTTACATCCGGTATCAGGTATTCTGTGATGCCGCTGTTGATGAGGCTCCCGGGTTTGGGGTTCAAACTCTGGATAATGTGAAGGACATTGTGCAGGGTTTGTTCGCTGACTTGATGCTGTTTCATCAAAAGGCGGTAATTATGCTGCCCCAGCAACTCAAGGTTTTCACGGACTATGGTACGGGCAATATTGAGGTTTGGCGTGTCCGCCGGAAGTTGCGCGAGCTGTATCAGGAGCGTCTCCTGAAGATTAAGAGCCGCACATCCTACCGGGTCAAACTGTTGAATGCGATGACGTACTGCTTCAATCTCCGCAAAATCAAGCGGATGGTTTTCGGAATCAAGGCTTGCGTGCAATTCCTCAAGACTGAGGGTCAGGAAACCGTCATCATCAAGTGCGTCGATGATAGTCGTCGCAATGGCACGGTCGACATCGGACATGGGCGACAGACCGAGCTGCCAGTGGAGATGATCGTGCAGGCTCGTTGTGGTGCAGTGCAGGTTATCGTAATTGTAGTCATTGTCGTCAAAATCATGCGCCTTACCGCCACCGGAAAAACCGGAAGACCATTGAAATTCAACAAGCTCATCCTGCCATGGCCGCGCACCTTCAGGGGCACTTTCATCCTTTTCTTCCGCGGGCAGGGCTTCAAGCATGGGATTGGATTCAATCGCCTGCTGGATTTCCTGCTGCAGGTCGATGGTCGACAGTTGCAGAAGGCGAATGGCCTGCTGCAGTTGTGGTGTGAGTGTCAGATGTTGACCGATACTCAGTTGTAAAGAGGGCTTCATGCATATCCCCTGAAAATTTGTCATTCCGTATAAGCCCAAGTGTAACTGATTTGAGGGGATTATCCAGTAAAAGACTACAGTTCCAGGGCGGAACAGGCGCCGGATTGGCCGGCGCCGGGGGGGAAGGATTACTTAATCTTCCCTTCTTTGTATAAAACGTGCTTGCGCGCTTTAGGGTCGTATTTTTTCATCTCAAGCTTGTTGGGGTTATTTCGCTTGTTTTTGGTGGTGGTATAAAAGTGACCGGTACCAGCACTGGAGTTAAGCTTGATTTTTTCGTTGTTGCCTGCTGCCATGATGTTTTTCTCTCAGTCAGATGTTTTCGCCGGATGCACGCAGCTCTGCAAGCACCGCTTCAATACCTTTTTTATCGATGGTACGCATGCCCCGTGGCGTCAGGCGCAGGGTGACATAACGGTTCTCGCCCTCTACCCAGAAACGGTGTGTCTGGAGGTTTGGCAGAAAACGGCGCCGGGTTTTGTTGTTGGCGTGCGAAACCTTGTTGCCGGTAATGGGTCGCTTGCCAGTAACCTGACATACTTTAGACATGGTGTTACTCCAAAAATGTTCGAATGCAATTCGACGGCTTTTTATCAAATCGGGGGCGACACACGGCTTTGAAGCGGCGTGCGCGGCACAAGAGCGGTTTTATATCAAAATTTGTCCCATTATGCAAATGTCGGGCATCAAAAATATTCAGTCGCCTCTCGATTCATGGTCGCATTCTGTGGATAATGCTCTCTTTTTGATTGAGAGGGGGCGGCATGCTGCGTACCATTAAAAGTTATGTATTACGTGCAGGACGAGTCAGCCCGCGCCAGCAGCAGGGACTTGACCAGTGGCTGGCACCAGTCGCGCTTGCCGCCCCGCCGGTGCACTGGAATTTTACCGAGATTTTTGGGCGTTTGGCGCCTGTGGTCGTTGAAATCGGTTTTGGCATGGGAGCGTCACTTGCACGCATGAGCGCGGAAAACCCTGAAACCGACTTTATCGGCATTGAGGTTCACCGCGCCGGGGTTGGCAGCCTCGCGGCTGATGTGCATGATTTGGCGCTCAAAAACGTGCGCATTGCCGCATTTGATGCCGTGGAAGTGTTTGCCCACTGCATTGAAGATGGCAGTCTTGCCGGCGTTAACATCTTTTTTCCAGACCCGTGGCCCAAGGCGCGCCACCACAAACGCCGTCTGGTGCAGGAGCCTTTTATGCGTCTTGTCGCGCAAAAGCTTAAGCCGCAGGGTGTTCTTCATGCTGCAACAGACTGGGAGCCGTATGCTGAACAGATGCTTGAAGTGTTCAATGCCATCCCGATGCTCAGGAACCTGGCGCCTGAAGGCGGTTTTTCCCCGCGTCCAGAAAGCCGGCCGCTGACCAAATTTGAAGAACGCGGCACGCGCCTTGGCCATGGCGTGTGGGATTTGCGCTTTGAGCGCCAGGGATAATCAGGGTATCACACAGCGTTGCTTGCCTAATTGGCCGTGACCCCCTAGAATCGTTGCTTTTGTGGAACAGGTGGAGTTTCCCATGGGGTTGAACGGACCAGACAAGGATTCAAGAGGGGGCAGGCAGGAGCCGCCGGATCTGGATGAGGCGCTCAAACGCTTTCAGGAGAAGGTCAAAGGTGCTTTTTTCAGCCGTGGCGATAAACCTGCCTCAACCGCTCAGGGTGGTGGTTTTCGGGTGTTCTCCCTGGCCTGCCTTGGTGCGCTGCTCCTCTGGGTGCTGTCAGGTATTTTCATTGTCGACCCTGCCGAGCAGGCGGTTATTCTGCGTTTTGGCCGCTACATTGAAACGGTAGGCCCCGGCCCTCACTGGATTCCGCGCTTTATTGAATCCAAAGTGGTGGTCAACATGGACCGTGTGTCCGATTATTCCTATTCAGCCCCCATGCTGACGCGCGATGAGAATCTGGTAGCGGTTTCTCTTGCCGTACAGTATCGCATCGGCGATTTGCGCGAATATCTTTTTAACGTGGCATCGCCCGAAGAAAGCCTGCGCCAGGCGACCAGCAGCGCTCTGCGCCAGGTTGTGGGCGTTACTACACTTGACCAGCTCATTACCGAGGGCCGCGAAGCCTGGGGCAGTGAAGTCCATGAAACGCTTGTTAAGATTCTCGATAAATACAAAACCGGTATTGTTATCGTAAACGTCTCGCCACAACCGGCGCGTGCACCCGAAAACGTGCAGGATGCCTTCGATGATGCCATTAAAGCGCAGGAAGACGAGAAGCGTTTCCGGGAACAGGCGCTGGCGTACAAGGCACGCGTGGTGCCGGTTGCCGAGGGTAATGCGCGACGCATTCTTGCTGAAGCCCGCGCCTTTGCCGAGCAGTCAGTACTGCGTGCAAAGGGTGAAGTTGCCGAGTTTAAGGCCTTGCTTCCCCATTATCTCTCAGCACCTGAAGTGATGGTGAAGCGCATGTACCTTGAGACCATGCAGCGCGTGCTTTCTGCAACGAGCAAAATTGTCGCTGACAATAAAAACGTCATTTATCTCCCGCTTGACAGAATGACGAACACCTTTGACGCGAATTCAGTCAAAAACAGGGATTCAGGCGCGAGTCCGCTGCCGGAAATTATCGCGGACGAATCCACAGGCAGCACGCGTGACGCACAGCGTGCAACCTATCGTCAGGACCGGGGAGAATAAAGCATGTCTATCATCAAAAAAATACTCGCCATTACAGTGGCCGCGATACTGGTTCTCTTTATTTCCAGCGCGTTTACCGTGATGCAGGGACAAGAGGGCATCATGCTGCGCCTCGGTCGACTGGTGGAAGAAAAAGGCAGTAACAGGCTGCTCGTGCTTGAGCCCGGTCTGCATTTTAAAGTGCCTTTTATCGACTCGGTGCGCCTCTTTGATGTGCGTCTGCAAACGTTTGATATTAAATCTTCACGGATTGTCACGCGGGAGAAAAAAGACGTGATGGTCGATTATTTTGTCAAATGGCGCATTGAAAACCTTGCGAACTACTACAAGTCGACCGGTGGAAATGCGTTTAAGGCAGAAACCCTCCTTGAACAGCAGCTGAATACGTCTTTGCGTGCGGAATTCGGAAAGCGCACCATCTCTGATGTGGTAACCGGCGGGCGCGATGATGTTATGGATGTGCTGCGTGTGCGTGCCGAGCAGCAGGCGCATGGCCTTGGTATCGCGGTGACGGATGTTCGCATCAAGGGAATTGAACTGCCTGACAATACCAGCAACGCCATTTATCAGCGCATGCGTGCCGACATGCAAAAAATTGCCAACCGTCACCGTGCCGATGGCAGTGCACAGGCAGAAGCCATTCAGGCGAATGCCGATGCTGAAGTGACCGTACTGCTTGCAAAGGCAGAAAGCGAAGGACAGAAAGTACGCGCTGCAGGTCAGGCGGAGGCCGCGGCCATTTATGAAGCCGCTTATGGGCAAAACCCGCGGTTTTTTGGGTTCTACCGTAGCCTCAAAGCCTATGAGCAAAGCTTTAGTGGCAGGCGTGACGTGCTGGTTCTTGATCAGAACAGTGCTTTTTTTGAGTATTTTAAGCACGGACTGACACCTGGCGTTAGCACTTCTGTTAAAAAGTGAGTATAATTGCGCGCTTGTTTTATCAGGCGCAAGTGCCTCGAAAGCGGCGCTTGAACACCGATTTTTTATTGGCGGACCTAAGAGTTTTATCATGGGCAAGAATGTGGTTGTGGCAGGTACCCAGTGGGGCGATGAAGGCAAGGGTAAAGTGGTTGATTTGCTTACCCGAAATGCGCACGCTGTGGTGCGTTACCAGGGGGGGCACAATGCAGGTCATACCCTGTGGATTGACGGTAAAAAAACCGTTCTGCGCCTGATTCCCTCCGGTATGCTGCGTGAAGGCGTGCAGTGTTATCTTGGTAACGGTGTAGTGGTCGCGCCAGATGCGCTGCTTGCGGAAGTGGCGGAGCTTGAAGAGCGCGGCGTATCCGTACGCGATCGTCTGCATATAAGCGGTGCATGCGCGCTCATACTTCCCTGCCATGTGGCCCTTGATAAGGCGCGTGAGCAGCACATGGGCAATGCCGCCATTGGTACCACCGGGCGTGGTATTGGTCCTGCTTATGAGGATAAGGTTGCCCGTCGAGCCATTAAGGCCAGTGACTTGCTGCATCTTGAGCGTTTTGAAGAGAAAGCACGCGCACTTTACGCCTTTCATAATTTTATGCTGGTCAATTATTATGGCGCGCCAGCGCTTGAAGTTGAGCCGGTGCTTGAGGCGGCCCGCGAATGGGCGCGTGCGCTTTCTCCGAGTATCTGCGATGTCAGCGCGCTTTTACACGCGCATCGTGAGCGCGGCGATTCGATTTTGTTTGAAGGCGCTCAGGGCGTGCACCTTGATGTAGATCACGGTACCTATCCCTTTGTGACGTCCTCCAACACCTGTGTCGGCAGTGTGGTGAACGGTGCGGGCTTTGGGCCCTGCTGGATTGACCATGTGCTCGGCATCACAAAAGCCTATACCACTCGCGTAGGCGGTGGCCCATTCCCGACAGAACTGAAGGATGACATCGGTAAGCGGCTTGCAGAACGCGGCTTTGAATTTGGTGCGGTGACCGGGCGTCCGCGTCGTTGTGGCTGGTTTGACGCGGTGCTCTTGAAGCGCTCCGTGGAGCTTAACAGCATCAGCGGGCTGTGCCTGACCAAACTGGATGTGCTGGATGGTCTTGAGACGCTGCGCATTGCCACCGCCTATCGCGATGCTGCCGGTAACCTGCTGCAGCGTCCTCCGCAGATGGCAGAAGATTATGAAGGCCTTGAGCCGGTGTATGAAGACCTGCCCGGCTGGAGTGAATCGACTGCCGATTGCCGTGAATTTTCAGCGCTTCCTGCCAATGCGCAGGCGTATATCCGTCGCATTGAAGTGCTGGTGGGCGTACCAGTAGATATTGTATCTACCAGTCCAGAACGGGAATCGACCATCGTGTTGCGTGACCCGTTCGCGGGGTAATTTTTGAAACATGACAAAGGGAGTATTGCATGAATATGGTAAAAAGCTTGCGCGGCATAGTGCTGGCGCTCATGGCGACAGGCAGTGTGAGCGTGTTTGCGGGAAATGAAGATACCGCCACCATGGCACAGCGTTGTCATGAACTGCACCAGGAGCTTGAAGAATTGTACACCCGCACAGAGGCGGGTGAACAAGATTGTACAGACGTACTGACGCGTGCGGCCAATGATGTGACAGATGCCGGTGTGCTTTTATTAGCGGAAAAAGATACTGCTGTATACAAGGCACAGCATGCTTTAACCTATGTGCGTTATGCGGAAACCATCGGTTGCCGTAATACGGCAGATATTACGGAAGTCAAAATCCAGCTCATCCAGATAACTGACTGGCTTGAAGCGCAGGGTTTGCGTAAAAAGGCTTGATGCAATAAGCCTTTTATCTGTAAATGTCTTTGTAGCCCGGGCTGATAAGCCCGGAGATCGATGCAAGAGGTTGCGTCCGATGCCGGGCTGTGCTTCGCTTCGCTCAGCCCAGCCTAAAGATAAGTGGTTGTTTTATTTAAAAAATTCCGTAGCCTGCGCTGATAAGCGCGGGAGAGATGCGTGAAATGACATCCGGCAGATGATGACACCCGATGCCGGGCTGCGCTACGCTTAGCCCAGCCTACAGATAAGCGATTGTTTTATTTGAAAAATTCCGCATGGCGGCCGCAAAAACGCCGCATGTGTAGACACATTATGACATAAGGACACGCCCTAAGCTGCGTTTTTCAAATCCCGCAGTCAGTCAACTTCAGCGAAACCGCGCTTCAAACGCCTCAAGCCTGCGTTCAAGTTCACGCTGCAACTGTGCTTTTGGATTCATTGACACAAAAAGGTCGCAATCGTGACTGTCGAGGGTGGTGCATTCAGAGCGGTACGTTCCTTTTTCCGGGTCTGAAAAGAGGCTCTTTCCTTTCAGGAAACTATAAGTCAGGGCATTGCGGGTGAGCGTGCGCAGGGTTTTGTAATCAAGCCCGTGCTCTCTGACGGCAGCGAGATACTCGCGTGTTAAGTCAGTACGTAAAACCCCTTCATCATCGGTTGACAGTACCACTGGAACGTTAGAAGAAAGGTAATAGCGCAGCGGATGCTGTTTGCCGTGCACGCCAAGGAGCTTGCGATTACTGGTGAGGTTCACTTCCACCGCGATGCCGTTTTTAGCCATATGAGCTGCCAGCGCATTGCTGTCGTTCTCGAAAGCGATATCAGTACCATGACCAATGCGCTCGGCACGCGCGGTATGAACGGCATCGTGAATATGAAAGCGCAGAGATTCAGGAGCCGCGTCTTCAGGCCCCAGTTCGCCCGCATGCAGGGAGAGATGCACATTTGGATATTTTTTACGAAGAAAGGCCATAATGTCCATGTGCTTGCGGTAATCGCGCGTGGCAATGAGGCCGTCTTCAGCCTGTACCAGATTGACGCCGACATATTCATCGGACTGAGAGGCCGTGGCAAAGGCGGTGAGCGCTGCGGCAAATACGCTGTCTTCAGACTGTCCGCGCAGTGCGTAATAGATGAATTTCACATTCACGCTGCAGGCGGGAGGCGCCGGGGATTTGTCGCACCCCAGAAGCGCCCGGGTCTGCTCCAGTATCCGAGGTCCATCAGCGATGACATTTCGGATATTGTCCTGAAAACGGGGGTCACTCAGCAGAATATCAGCCTTTTTCTCCAAGGGAAGCGCGCCCTGAATGCGGCTTGCAAATTCCATGGATTTGCCATTGTCAGGCATGACCATGACTTCCGTATAAAGCTCATTTTGGCTCGCTGCCGTTTTCATCACTTCCCCAAGAAGTTGTGGGGTTGCAGTACTTACGATAGGGCCAAAGCGGTAAAAAGACGCAAAAAAATGATCGTGCGCGCTTTCTTCACCGGGTACAAAATCCTTCAAAGACCATGCGCGGATGGCTTTATCCCGCAATTGCTGGTCACGGGTGATGTTGAAGCCGTCTACACCGTTACAAAAGTCGGTATATTCCTGCAGATTCATGGTCTTAGCGTCAAGGCAGTACTGACGTGGGCGAATAGTGTCAATCATTGCCTCAGGATAGGCGCCACCGCTCAGATGATAGTGCAGTTCCCCGCCTTTTGGCATTTCCTTTAAAAAGGCGTAGAGTGCGGCGGGATTGTTTCGAATAGTGTTAAAGTGCGTATTAACATCGGCAAGTGTTACCGTGCTGGAGAGGGTCAGCAACGTAAAAAGCAGGCGCTTCATGATTTTCCCGGTATGTTGGAAAAGAGCGATTATCGCACATTTTTCGTTAAAAAACTGTATGAGCCGCTATCAGGGGAGGATGTATGCTTAAATTTTTTAAAGAGCATCAACCGGTTGGGATTACCGGGATTGTTGTACACACGGTTACCTGGCTGCTTTCTGACGGGAAGGGCGGGGCGGAACAAAATCCAAAGTTTGTGCAGCAATGGGGGGTGCATCCAGTGGGCGTGTTTTGCGTTCATGGAACCGCAGACCGCCCTGATGCGTTTAAAAAAATTTCTGAAGCCCTCTGCGAAAAGGAGCTGCCTTCTGCCATTGATTACGTAAGGCGCGTGGCATTTGAAGGGCGCTTCATGGGGCACAGTATCAGCGATTTTGCAAAGGAGCTGCTTCACCAGATAATCATGAAAGGGTATCGCCGTGTCATCCTCATGGGGCACTCGCGCGGGGGACTTGTGTGCGCCTGGCTTGCCGAAAATCTTGCAAGAGAACATGGCATTGAGGTGTTACAGGTCATCAGTATTGGCACGCCCTTTGGCGGTTCGCACCTCGCAATGGCACCTCTCTCATGGTATTCGGCATCTATCGAAGAAATGCAGGCTGACAGCGAATTTCTGCAGGCGCTCAACGAGCGTATCAAGGCTTCTTCGACCACATACAGCAGCTACGTGGCGGAGTCCGACTGGATAGTGCTTGAAGGCGCGTCACACATTGAGGGAAGGCCGGAGTCTCACGCTGTCGCCATGTCACGTCACGGACATATTTCTATCATGACCTCAGAGAAAATCGCGGAGCTTATCAAGGCGGAACTGGAGGCATTATTGCCGCCGGGTGCGCCAGAAGACGAACAGGGATTGTACGCAAAACCCCTGCCTGACAGGGGATTACCGTCGCCCTGAGGGAACTTTATCTTGCCCGCGGATGGCGAGGCTATCCCTCGGCATCCGCACAATAGCCACACCCCTCTTTCGGGCACACGAGCTGGCGACCGGATTTTTTTGTCTCGCGAATCGTCAGAATCGGCCAGGCACACTGAGGGCAAGGGGTGTTGAGGGGTTCATTCCAGAGCGCATAATCACATTTTGGATAGCGGCTGCAGGAATAAAACAGCTTGCCACGCCGTGATTTGCGCTGCAACATGCTGCCTTCGTGGCATTTCGGGCAGGTAACACCGGTGTCAGCGGGTTTTTCCAGCGGCTCCATGTGCTTGCAGGCAGGGTAATTGCTGCAGCCGATAAAGCGGCCATAGCGTCCTGATTTAATATGCAGGGCACTGTCACAGGCGGGGCAGTTTCGTCCCTCGACAACTTCGGGGCCTGAGCTTTCGGCGCCGTCAGGATTGGACAAATCGCGCGTGTAATCGCATTCAGGGTAAGCACTGCAGCCGATAAAGCGTCCACGCTTGCCAAGACGGATAGACAGCTGCTTGCCACATTTGGGACAGGGGTCTTCAAGCACTTCCGTGGTGACATCCTTGCGCGCTACCTGGGCATCAGTCTGCTGAATCTGCTCGATAAAGGGAGTCCAGAAAGACTCCAGTACCGGTATCCAGTCTTTTTCACCGCGCGCCACGGCATCGAGCGTGTCTTCGAGTTCTGCCGTGAAGGTATAATCGACATATCGGGTAAAATGCCCGGTTAAAAAGCGATTCACAATCCGCCCGACATCAGTCGGAATAAAACGCTTTTTCTCGACAACGACATACTCACGCTGCTGCAGGGTATGAATAATGGCCGCATAAGTCGATGGACGCCCGATATCATATTCTTCGAGCGCCTTAACGAGCGAGGCCTCAGAATAGCGTGGTGGCGGCTCAGTAAAGTGCTGAGAAGACACTATTTCATTCAGATGAACGCGCTCGCCGGCAATGAGTGCGGGCAGGCGGGTGTTATCTTCATCGCTGCCGGCATCGTCCAGGCCTTCTTCATAAACAGACAGGAAACCGGGGAAGGCCACGGTTGAACCTGTCGCTCTAAAGCGATTACCCTCACCGCAGCCAAAGTCAACGGCAACGGTGTCAATCAGCGCGTCAGCCATCTGACTCGCAATGGTACGCTTCCAGATAAGGGTATAGAGTTTTTGCTGATCAGGTGTCAGCGCGCTGCCAAGCATTTCCGGTGTGCGGCGGACGGATGTCGGGCGAATGGCTTCATGCGCTTCCTGGGCATTTTTGGATTTTGTCTTGTAAACGCGCGCTTCAGGAGGACAGTTGTTCGCACCGAAACGTTCGTCAATAAATTCACGGATTTCGTTGATTGCTTCACCTGCGAGGTTGACAGAGTCTGTACGCATGTAGGTGACAAGACCCACGGTACCGGTTCCAATGTCTATCCCTTCATAGAGCTGCTGCGCCACCGACATGGTTTTGCGGGCGGTAAAGCCCAGCTTGCGAGCAGCTTCCTGCTGCAGGGTTGAGGTAATAAAGGGCGGTGAGGGGCGGCGTTTGCGCTGTTTCTTCTCAACAGCTTCCACCACCAGTTCCCCTCCTGCAAGGGCTGTCAGTGTGTCGCGAACCGCATGTGCACGTTCAGCGGCAGTGATGGAAAACTGCTGCAGTTTTTCGCCCTCGAAATGCGTAAGACGCGCTTCAAAAGCAGCCTGCTCCTTTTCACAGCGCGCGCTGATGCGCCAGTATTCCTCGGCGATAAAACGTTCAATTTCCTCTTCGCGCTCCACGATTAGGCGCAGAGCCGGGCTTTGAACACGACCCGCTGACAGGCCGCGGCGGATTTTTTTCCACAAAAGGGGTGAGAGATTAAAGCCCACCAGATAGTCAAGCGCCCGGCGCAGCTGCTGGGCATTGACGAGATCCATGGAAACTTGCCGGGGATGTTGAATCGCTTCCTGAATGGCGGATTTGGTAATTTCGTTGAAAAAAATGCGCCAGACCTGTTTGTCCTTCAGAAGATTACGCTCGCGCATTAATTCCCATACGTGCCAGGAAATGGCTTCCCCTTCGCGATCGGGGTCAGTTGCGAGCAGAAGGGAGTCGGCCTTTTTCAGCGCTTTGGCTATTGACTCAATGTGACGGGCGTTCTTTTCAATAGGCTGGTAAGTCATTGAAAAGTGGTTGTCAGGATTGACAGAGCCGCGCCGTGCGGGCAGGTCGCGCACGTGCCCGTAAGAGGCCAGTACTTCATAATCATTACCCAGATATTTCTGGATGGTCTTCGCTTTTGCGGGAGATTCCACAATTACCAGATGCTTCGGCATGGCCCGTTAATCCTTCCCTTTCGGTTCGTTGCTGTATGCGTATCAGTGCAGGGGACGTGCATCATCCTGCTGATAGAGCAGCAGGTCAAGAAAAACGAGCTGTTCGGGCGCAAGACAGTCAGAAAGGACATTGCGAACCAGCCATCTTGTTTCCTGCTCGCTCACATAGCGGGAGTCAGAAAAAGAAATCTGATCGAGTACCTGTTCAAAGGCCTCCGAGGTGAGCACACCCCATTGTTGGAGGCGCATCAGCAACTGGTAACTGGCGCGGGTCATTTTGCGCTGTTCATCAGGGGTTATCACCCGAATGGTGTTATCTCTTCTGGTACCGTGGTAGCGATACTGGCCAGTAGCAGATGGTAAAGGACCTGTGTCTTCAGTCACCGCAGCCGTGGAATCTTCCATCTGCAAGGAGGCCTGTTCGCGAAACTGCGCAAGGCTTTTTTCAAAAAGCGTCATTAACATGGCAAACAGACTGTCTTTCATACTGAACACCTCACATAGCCGCCGGGAACAGAATGAATTATCCCCTGAAGCTCTAAATTGGTCAGCCCGCAGGCGACCTGTTCGATAGTTAACCCACTGCGGGTCACGATTGTGTCTATAGCGGTGACCTCAAAGCCCACGCACTTTACCAGGTTTTCATCGGCTGTTGCAAGTGACGCGGTTTGTACATGGTTCTCGGGCTGTGGCTGCAGTGAGAACTCTTCCAGTACGTCCGCAGGACTTGTAACAAGCCTTGCTCCCTGCTGCAGCAGGTGATGGCATCCGCGTGCCTCGGGGCTGTAGATAGAGCCTGGTATCGCAAAGACATCGCGATTTTGTTCCATCGCAAGGCGTGCTGTGACCAGAGAACCACTCCTTACTGCCGCTTCAACAACCAATGTGGCTAAAGATAATCCGCTTATTATACGATTTCTGCGTGGAAAATGTCCAGCAGCAGGCGGGGTTCCCAGGGGAAATTCACTCAGAATCAGACCGTTTTCAGCAATTTCCTCTGCAAGATGTTGATGCTCACGCGGGTAAATCCGGTCCATTCCTGTTCCCATGACGGCAATGGTCGGCCCTTTTGCCGCCAGCGCACCGCGGTGGGCGCAGGCGTCAATGCCGCGTGCGAGGCCGCTGACGATACTGAGTCCGCAGGAGGCAAGCGTGCCGGCAAAGGCATACGCGGTTTCGGCGCCGGTGTGAGAGGGTCTGCGGGTGCCAATAATGGCAAGGGTTTTCAGGTGCAGCAGACGCAGGTTGCCGCGCGCATACAAAACCGGTGGCGGGTCATGAATTTCGCGAAGCAGAGGCGGGTATTCGGGGTCGAGGCGCGTGAGGAGATGATTGCCGGTGACGGCTCTAAAGCGGTGGTCGGCCTCAAGTGTCTTGCGGTCAAAATTCAGAATACCGCTGCAGAGTGCCGGTGGCAGGCCAGAGGATGCAAGCGCTTTAGCGCTGAGTCTAAAAAGTTCCGAAGGATTGGGAAAGTGTTTCAGGAGTTTTTCCACGGTGCGCGGTCCAACGCCTTCCATACGGTTAAATGCCAGCAGGCATTCGGTGTTATCCATGAGCAATTCCATTGTCTGTGCCAGTGCTTGCTTGCGATGGCGCGAGGTATTGGCGATAATACCAGCAATTTGACTGTTTGGAAGAGGGTTATGGCGATTCGTCCGATTTTATACCTCCCTGACCCGCGGCTGCGGCGGGTGGCAGAGCCCGTGACCGATTTTGGCGATGCGCTGCAGACGCTGATTGAAGACATGTTTGAGACCATGTATGACGTTCGGGGAGTCGGCCTTGCCGCGCCTCAGATAGGTGTGAATCTGAGGCTTTCCGTAGTGGATGTGGTGGGTGATAAATCGCAGCAGCTTGTGCTCGCCAACCCGGAAATCATTTCAGAAGAGGGCCGCATGGAGTATCAGGAGGGCTGTCTTTCCGTGCCTGGGGTTTATGATACGGTTGAGCGCGCAGAGAGCGTGACCGTGCGTGCACAGGACCGCTCAGGCAATTTTTTTGAAATGCATGCCGATGGCCTGCTCGGCGAGTGCTTCCAGCATGAAATTGACCATCTGAACGGTAAGCTTTTTGTCGATTTGCTCTCCCCCTTAAAGCGTGCCATGGCGCGCAGAAAGGTGGACAAATACCGCCGTCATGAAAAAGGCGCTTCATGAGCGGACTGCGTGTGGTTTTTGCCGGAACCCCTGAATTTGGCGTTGGTTGTCTTCAAGCGATTCATGCGTCCCCGCACACGCTTGTGGGTGTTTTTACGCAGCCTGACCGTCCTGCCGGTCGCGGGCGCAGGCTTGAGCCTTCGGCCATAAAAGTGGCGGCACTTGCGCATGGAATTGAAGTCTTTCAACCTACAACCCTGCGTGATGCGCATGCGCGAGAAACACTCGCGGCACTTCATGCGGATGTGATGGTGGTAGTGGCTTACGGATTGCTGCTGCCTGAAGTCATCCTCGCATTGCCGCGTCTTGGATGCGTCAACGTGCACGCCTCTCTTTTACCCCGCTGGCGCGGCGCTTCTCCCATTCAGCAGGCGATTTTGCATGGCGACACGGAAAGTGGCGTCTGCATCATGCAGATGGATAAAGGACTTGATACGGGGCCGGTGTTCACGCAGAGAACCTGTAAGGTTCTCCCAACCGATACGGCCGCAAGCCTGCATGACCGGCTTGCGGCACTGTCGCCAGAGCTATTGATAGAGACACTCGATGCCATGGCCGAGGGGCGCGCGAGTGCTGTCCCTCAGGCCACAGAGGGGGTGACGCTCGCGCGAAGAATTGACAAGGACGATGCCCGCATGGACTGGCGGCAGGACGCGCAGAGCATCGAGCGCCTCGTACGTGCCTATCATCCCTGGCCCTGCGCCTTCACTGATATCGGCGGGGAGCGCATACGTGTTCATGCGGCGCGCGTCGTGCCCCTTGAGCAGCCAGCTTCCCCCGGTACTGTAGTGGCTCTCGAGACAAGTGGTTTGGTCATTGCCGCGGGCAGGGATGCGGTTGCCATTGAACGTCTGCAGTTTCCAGGCGGTCGGGTGCTCGGTGTCAGCGAGTGGCTGCGTGGTAATAAGGGCGACATTCGACCCGGAATGCATGCGGAATGAATCGCTCTCCAAGAACTGAAGCCCTGCACGTGTTGACCTGCCTTCTTGATAAGCGCATACCGCTTTCACATCAATTGCAGGGGGTTTCGCCGCATGCGAAGGTGCTGGTGTTCGGTGTGAGTCGACAGTATTACCGGCTTGTAGCGGTGGCCGACTGCCTGATGCAAAAACGTCCGGCAAAAACTGCCGTTTTTGTCGCTATCCTGATGGGGCTTTGCGAACTGCTGTATCTCGACACGCCTGAACATGCCGTGGTCTCAGAAACAGTGGGACTTTTGCGCGGTAAATCGCTGCAGTTTGCGCGCGGTTTTGTGAATGCGCTTTTGCGCCGGGCGTGCCGCGAGAAAGCCGAACTTCAGGCGTTTTTGCTGACACTTGAAGACAAGGGGCTTGCGCCATGGCTTGCCGAGCGCATTAAAAGCGACTGGCCGCACCATGCAGGGAATATTCTGGCGGCATCTGATTGTCAGGCACCAATGACGTTGCGGGTGAATGCGCGTCAATCGAGCGTTTCAGAGTATCTTAAACGGCTTCAGGATTCAGGAATCGAGGCTTCAGCCTGTCAATTTTCTGCGGATGGCGTGGTGCTGAAGGTGGCGCTTGATGTAGCCGATGTCCCTGGCTTTTTTGATGGTGTGGTCTCGGTGCAGGATGAAGCGGCACAGCTTGCCTGTGCACTTCTTGAGGTGCAGCCTCATATGCGTGTGCTGGACGCCTGTTGCGCGCCAGGCGGAAAGCTTTGTCATATCCTTGAGCAGGCCAACGCTGAGGTTACTGGCGTGGATGCAGATGCCTCCCGCATGCGGCGGGTTGAGGAAAACTGTACGCGCCTTGGAATATCGCCCCGGCTCCTCGTGGGAGATGCGGCACACCCGCACACCTGGTGGGATGGCCGCCCCTTTGACCGCATTCTCCTCGATGCCCCATGCAGCGCAACGGGTGTGATACGCCGCCATCCGGATATTCGTCTGCTGCGAACACCGAAGGACGTGGAAACGGTGGTAGTGCTTCAACGACAACTCCTTGATGCCCTCTGGCCGCTGCTCGCCCCAGGCGGCATGCTGGTCTATGCCACCTGTTCCATCCTGCAGGCCGAAAACGCTCATCAAATCGCGGGTTTTGTAGCGGGATGCGAGGATTGCCTGCTTGAAACCCCATCCACGCCATGGGGGCATAAAAGCGATTTCGGCACGCAGATTTTGCCGGGCGAATCCGGCATGGATGGCTTTTTCTACAGCGTACTTCGAAAAAAAACACTCTGAGAGACTCGCCGCGGTTGGCGAATGCCTGAGGGTGTGAAAAAATGGCAGCACGCTTTTTTTTCATGAACTGCCATGCACAAGACCTTTACCCATATTCCTGTGGAGTGCCTGCAGCGGGGCGCTTTTCAGCCGCGCCAGCATTTTGATGCAGACGCCCTGCGCGCGCTTTCGGAGTCGATTGCAAGCCAGGGGGTGATTGAACCGCTGGTGGTGCGTGCGCTTCGGCAGGCTCGTTATGAAATCATTGCGGGAGAGCGGCGCTGGCGCGCGGCCATAGATGCCGGGCTTTCAGTGGTGCCCTGTGTGGTGGGCGACTATACGGATGCGGAAGCGGCGGCCGTAGCGCTTGCTGAGAACGTGCAGCGCCAGTCGTTAAACCTGATGGAAGAGGCGGCCGGCTATCAGCGCCTGGTGACGGATTTTCATTTTCAGCAGGAAGAAATCGCAGTACTGGTGGGAAAATCCCGCAGTCACATTGCCAATATTCTCAGGCTTTTGACGCTCTCTTTTCCCGTTCAGGAGCTTTTGCGTGCCCGGGAACTGACACTTGGGCATGCGCGCATGCTGGTCGGGTTGCCTGAAACCCTGCAGTCAACGCTTGCAGGGCGTGTGGTTCATGAGGGGCTGTCGGTGCGCCAGCTTGAGGTTCTGGTGCGCGCGTCAAAGCGTGAGCCAGCCGTTGCAAGTCCTGCGCGTGACCGGGACGTGGAGCGTTTGAAGCGAATGCTTGCCGAACAAGTGGGCGCGCCGGTTGAAATTGATGCCGATTCCATGAGCGGTGGCTGGCTCAAACTGCGTTTTTTTGATAATGATACCCTCGCGGGACTTCTGGAGCGCATGGGGTTGAGGTATCATGAGGATTTACCATGAACCCAGGATCCCTCGATGAAAAGGATGCTATCGGCTGTGCTGTTGTGTGTGCTTGGAGGCGTGTCCTTCGGGGCGGATATCCAGCAGGCGGTTAATCACCTGATTGACCAGGTCGACCCCAACATTAACATGGGCATCAAGGTCGTCGATTTAACCACGCACACAACGCTTTATCAGCGCAATGCCAACAGCCTTCTGGTGCCGGCCAGCAACATGAAGCTTTTTTCCGATGCCGCAGCCTTGATGGCACTGGGTCCTGATTATCGCTTTAAAACTACCCTGACCACCAACGCCAGCCTTCTGCAAAACGGGCTTTTAAAAGGGAACCTCTACCTGCACCTGCCGGGCGACCCTTCACTCACCCATATGGATCTCGACACCCTTTTTCGTGAGCTGCGTCAGTGGGGAGTACGGCGTATCAAGGGGAATGTCATCCTTGTCAGCGCGCATGACGGTGTATCCACGCAGGCGCCAGGCGCCATGCCGCAGGATTTGAACTTCAGCTACGGCGCATCGGTCGCGCCTGTCATGGTGGATGAAAACCGTCTTACGGTTACCGTAAACCCCTCGCATCGCGAGGGAGAGCCGGCGATTGTCGAATACGACGATGGCGGTGGGAATATCCATCTCGTGAACCAGATAAAAACCCGTGAAAATGGCAGTCGCTGTGGCGTAGGACTGGCCATGAACGCGCAAAATCAGCTGGTTGCGAGCGGATGTATTGGTGCACGGGAGTGGGCGCTCGTGCAGCGCATTCCCATCCGTAACCCGCGGCTCTATGCAGAAGGGGTTGTACGCCAGCGCCTTGCCAAAGCGCACATTGTGCTCGATGGTCAGGTGATGCCCGGCAGCGCGCCGGCCAACACCATGGTGGTGGCAACCCACGCATCGCGTCCCATCAGCCAGCTGATGGCCGATACCCTAAAGCCCTCCGATAACCTGTATGCCGACAGTCTCTTTTTGCACGTGGCGGCAACGCTTGCCGGAAAGCCATTAAACTGGGCGTCTGCCGAGCCTGTGGTCAAGAAATTTCTGGAGCAGCAGACCGGTGTTTCCCTGCAGAATGCCGTCATCACCGATGGTTCCGGCCTTTCGCGAAACGACCGTGTGAGTGCGGCGCAGACAGTTGGGCTCCTGCAGTTTTTATATGACCACTTTCCCATGTCGTTTGAGTACATCGCGGCACTGCCCATCGCGGGGCGCGACGGTACGCTGCAAAAACGTTTCCGACAGCCCGGCCAGCAGGGTTTTCTGCGGGCTAAAACCGGCACAATGACAGGCATCATGAGTCTTTCAGGATATCTGTACACGGCGAACGATCATACGCTCGCTTTTGCCATCTACATCAATCGCCGCCCTGGCACGCCGCCTGCGGTTTCGGGACGCTATCGCTCGCTCGTGGATACCGTGTGTAATTATTTTCTGCGCCAGCAGCCAGGTTTTCCGCGTGTGGCTGGAGAAGCGTCGCGCCGTAACCGCGTAGCGTTTGAAACCCAGCCGACCCAGCTTGAGCGCACCCGCGCCCGTGTGGCACTCTGGCGGCGCATGGAGTCTTCTCTTAAGGCATCGTTAAAGGGGCAGCCCATAACGGTTGTATTCCGCAATAACCAGATTGAGCTGCGTGATAATGGGGCAAGTCCCGCAAAAGTCTGGTCGGTACTTGCCGGGCTTCGTAAAAAATACCCGTTTGCCGTTGTGTTGCAGGCGAACACGTCTCCAGGCGTCAGTTCTGGCGGCCTGCAGCTGCTGTGGGTTAAGACTACACCGCTCACCAGTGGAGTGAAGCGGACCTGGATTGTGAACGGCGTGGCGTAAGTCACGTCCTAATCCAGCAGGGCATCTATGTTCAGTGTATCCATGCAGAAAAACCGTTGCCGTCCTGCCTCATCGCGGGCGATGGCACGGTCTGCCTCATAAAAGCCAGATTCAAGAATCACTTTGGCACTTGCCGGCTCCACACACAGATAATTGTGCAAATAGCGCATGTGCGCCAGATGCGAGCTGACAAGGGCGGCACCAAACATTTTAGGCGAGTCCCCTTCACGCAAAAAGCCATATTCACTGAGTGTCCAGGCGATAGCGAGGTTACGTTCATAGCGCGGCGTGCCTGATGACGAGAGTATTTTATCCGCCACACTCAGGTAAAAATCCTGCACTTCAGGGAAGCATAAGGGCGCGAGATGCCCAATTGCTTCATGCCAGAAATCAGGCTCGCTGCCACAAAACAGCGAATCATTGTGGCGCATTTCAGGGATACAGGGGAATTTTTTCTGCGCTATCAGGGAAAAATAGGTGACTGGTTCGATTTCGCCTTTAACTGGATGTATGGAAAATCCATTGGATTCACCATGAAAACGCCGCGCAAACTCGGAAAAATCCGGTGCATCCTGAGAATGAAGACCAAGGCGCATGATGCCTTCACAATGCCAGCGCGAGCCTGAAGCCTGAATGAGCGGGCTCAGGTATTTTTGCAGATACTGCCAGGAAGGCCGATGTTTCTCCAAAGTGTCGCCCGGATAAAAATGGCGCATCCATGCACGCTGCTGTCGCAGAAAGGGGCGAAAGAGACGCTCCCCCTGAAGAATTTCATGGGGAGCAGGAGGGGATAGCGCTTCTGACAAGAGGCGCATTCCCTGCCGGATGACAAAATGCATAATCCCCTCCTAAAGCACTTAAACGCCGCGCACGCCCCAGCGGCAGTGAGTGGCTTTGCACAGTTGTGCGCTCAGGTATTTCAATCGTTTTATCATGTGTAACTCCTTGTTGATCGTTATCGTTAATGTCACTCCCAAAGCTTATTCACTCCCGAGAAGGAGGGGAAGCGTTTGCCGGCTATGGCAGTGATAGCCCTTTCCTGATTGCGAATGATTTTCATTCCGATGAAACTGTTTTCGCCGCCAGACTGGCGGAACACAATAACCCTTCAAAGAGGAGAGAAACAATGCGTCAGGAACTGTTCAACGAAATCATGGGCAACATTCAAAAAAGCGCGCGCTGCCCCGGAAAGTGTGGTGCGTGAAAATCTGACCCGCCCTCAGGGCGGGTCTTTTTGATGCGGTTGTCTTAAGGAGTCTCCTGTGAAACTTCCAGCGCTAAATCATGTCCTCGAGTATGAACATCCCGCTGTACTGAAGCTCTATAATCAAAACTATCCAAATAACACGCTGTCAGCATCCTGCGCTTTTTTGGAGATGAAAAAATACCTCTGGCTGGCGCAGAAACATGCTTTGGACAGGCAAAAAAATCCCGCAGACCCCCGTTTGCCTGAGCGTTTTTTCATGGTGCGTGGCATGCAGGAAATTGATGAAATGTGGCATGAATTCATTCTATTTACCGCTGATTACATGCGCTTTTGTGAGACGTATTTTGGTGAGTACCTGCACCATTTGCCGAATCTCTTTGATAACCGTCCACGGCCGCGAGCCGATGTGGAGCGTGATATCGCTAAAATGCTTCCTTATATTCACGAGCACCTTGGTGAGGAGAGTGTTCGCATCTGGTTCGCGCATTATCTGAATGTTCAGGCCTGAACCGTACTGCGTGCCAGAGCCGGTTTTAAGGGGATGGGGTGCCAGGCGTCAAAGCAGGCTTTGATGCTTGCAATCATTGCCTGTAAGGCGCGAATGGAGCGGTTTTCATGCCGCCAGACAAGGCAGACTTCATCACGAAAGGAAGGCAGCTCCAGAAGGGGTTCAACGTGCCCGGGACAGAGCGTTTTAGCGACACACTCCGGCAGAATGCCAATTCCTGCGCCGCTGCTTGTAAGGCTTGCGGTCACTTCAAGGCTGCTGCTTGTCACGATGCGTCGATACACCCGGTCTTCACGGTGCAGGTGCTTTAACAGCCATTGCGACTGAGCAAGTTCCGGGTCGCATATAATCACGGTTTCTCCGGAATCAAGCCGGGTGACCGGGGTATCGAGCGCGTTTGAGCGAAAAAAGCGTACGTCATCATCACAGAGCTTGTGAATGACTAAATCCGGGTGGCGAACGGGGTTGACGACAATGCCAAGATCGATGGAAAAATTGATGATTCCCTCAAGAATTTTTCGCGATAAATCATGTTGAAGCTGCACTTCAAGCTTCGGATTTGCAGCAAGCAGTGCCGGCAGAAACTGCGGAAGAGCGTACAGTGCCACTGAGGCATGGCAGCCGAACTTATAGCGGCCGGCGATGGTTTCATGCGAGGCCAGGCACTCCGTGCGCACGTCCTCCCACATTTTCAGCAGCTCACGGGTGTGTGCCTGCAGGTGACGGCCAGCCTGGGTCAGCGTCACACCATTTTTGCCCCGGATAAAAAGCGTAACCCCCATCGCATGTTCAAGGCGTTTCATGGCGGCACTCAGTGAGGGTTGACTGATGCCGATGCGCTCTGAGGCACGGGAAAAATTCAGGGTACTGGCTACTTCGGCAAAATACTGCAGGTCGTTCGGTGATGCCAGCATGCGGTAGTCTCCACTGTGAGCCCTCGGGCATGTTAACTGCAGAAATCTGGAGAAGGCAAGTCAAATCTCGCGTGTATCTATTCACCACATTTTGAATGCTTTAGGGGAAAAGTCAGATTTGAGTGCAGGTTGTGCGAACGCATTACAAAAAAAGCGCAGCATACACCGGTATGTGAGCAGTTTTTTGTAATGCGTTCGCACAAGATGCGCCAAATAGGCTTTTCGGTGAACGTGGTGAATGGTTACTCTCGCGTATCCGGATATCCTCGGTATATACTGGAAAAGAGCTGGACCTCCGAGATGCGACATGGATTACAAAGATTATTACAAAGTCATGGGCGTGGAAAAAACTGCGACTGCCGATGAAATTCGCCATGCGTATCGCAGGCTTGCACGCAAATACCACCCCGATGTGAGCAAGGAAGCGGATGCCGAGGCAAAATTTAAGGAAGTGGGCGAAGCCTACGAAGTGCTTAAAGACCCGGAAAAGCGCAAACAATACGACCAGTACGGCCAGTACTGGCAGCAGCAGAACAACCCTGGTGCCGCGAGAGGGGCATACACCCATGAAGCGCCAACGGGAGATGAGGCGGCTGCCTTTCAGGATTTTTTAGACAGCATTCTGCGCCAGCGTCATCAGCAAACCTATCGCCAGCGTGCCGGTGAAGATGTGCATGCCCGACTTTCGGTGTCGCTCGAGGACAGCTTTGAGGGGCGGGAAACGCTGCTGCAGTTACAGTCGGCAAGGGTGGATGCACACGGTGAGCTTCGTCTTGAGCCGCGCACGGTGAAAGTTAAGATTCCAAAGGGCGTGATGGATGGCCAGGTGATTCGTCTGCGCGGGCAGGGCGAGTCTGGTCATGGTGGTCCGGCTGGTGATTTATACATCGAAATCCATATCAACCCGCATCCGCTTTATCGCCTCGAAAAGCGGGATATCTACCTGACACTGCCGATTACCCCGTGGGAAGCGGCACTTGGCGCAACTGTCTCGACGCCGACACCGGGAGGCGTTGTTAAACTAAAAATTCCGCCCGGAACGAGTTCCGGCAAGTCGCTGCGCCTGAAAGGCCGCGGTCTGCCGGGGCATCCTCCTGGAGACGTTTTGGTCACACCGGAAATAGTCCTGCCGCCCAATCCCTCAGAGCCGATGAAAGCGCTTTATGAGCAGATGGCGCGTCTGAATACCTTTAACCCGCGTGAGTCATTGGGGATGAAACATGAAGGATGAGCAAAACACCCTGACGGGCGAGCAATATTTTTCATTGACGCTTACCGAAGTGTGCGGGTCATTTGGGGTCACTAACAGTGTGATTCTCGAAATGGTGGAAGAGGGCATTGTTAACGCCGGTACGGGGCAGGCCAGTGAGTGGGTTTTTGATGCCATCGCCATCACCCGCATTCGCACCGCCCTCCATTTGCACCGCGATCTCGGTGTCAACTGGGCGGGAGCCGCCCTTGCACTGGAACTGCTCGAAGAACTGCGGATCATGCGCCGTCAAATGAGTAACCCGGGCTGATAAGCCCGGGAAAGGACGCTGAAAAAACGTTACAGCCGCGTATCTTTTGGGCAGGATTTCGCCTAAGAACATAAGTACAGTGCAACAAGAGCCGTTAGTTTCAACGAACTGACTTCATCAAGGGTATATTTGCCGTCATACAGGGCTTTTAAGTTGGCAATCGGAATATCTAAAAACGCAGAAATATGTTCATATTTAATCTTATTGCTAGTTATTAGGGCATGCATAAACGCTCGTTGCTTTAATTGCGAAACTCTTTCCATACTGGCAAAAATCATTTTAACTCCCATCCGTAACAGGAGGACTCCCAATCAGTGAATCCCTAAGACGTTTACTGTATAAAGCCCGTTAAGGCATATTCATAAACTGCAAATCATGATAGCTTATATTTTCAAATTTGAAAATATAAATTTTATCTATTGAAAACAATTCAGTTGATACCAAGGGAAAAAAATATTTATTTGTATTATTTGACAAATCCATGTCAGCCTTGTATAAGTGGAGCTATTTATTGTTGGTTTTTTTAAGTTATTGTAAGAATGACCAGTATTGCGGAAAATATTAATACTCTCATGGAGGAAGAGGGCATCACCGCCTCTGATTTATCCAGGCTGACTGGGGTTGATCGTTCCGTTCTTCACAAAATATTGAGTGGTGCCACAAAAAACCCCTCCATAGATTCAATTAAGCGTATTATAGAGCGTTATGGATATGAACCGGTTGTCATGGGAAAAAAGTTAGACAATCTTAGTGCGAAACTTCCAATAATTTCTTGGGAGCAGGCAATTTTACTTCCCTCTTTAGAAATACTTAAAAACCCCAAAGAGTTCATTGTTTTTCCAAGTAAACATAACGCATCTGTTTTTGGGTTATATGTCCTTAATGCTTATGACAATCGATTTCCAGAGGGAACTCTTTTAGTAGTGGATCAGGAAAGAGAGGCCGTTCATTTAAGCTTCGTTATTATCAATGAACAGGATAGGTATACCGCTATGAAACGCCTTATTTTTGATGGGGGGCGAGCATTCTTGAAATCTCTTGAGCCAACAATTCCAAGTATTCAATTTGACAGGAACCTTCACAAAATAGTGGGTGTTGTCGTTCAATCTATATTTAGTTTCAACAATTAAAAAGAACAGCGAGAAAATATGCCAAAACATTGGAATCCTGAAGATTACGACATTCAGTCTGTAATGCAGTACCGGACAGCAATGTTAATGCTTGACGCATTAACATTGTCTGGTAATGAGAAGATATTGGACCTTGGATGCGGTACTGGAAAAATCACCCATCAAATTGCAGAAAGCCGGGTTCAAGGCGGCCGGATACATGGCATAGACATAAATGCTGATATGATAAGCTTTGCCTCTGCAAACTATTCCCTCGATAATCTTTCTTTTGAATGTAATGATGTTTTGAATATTGATCATGAGAATGAGTTTGATGTTGCTGTTTCATTTTGGACAATGTCATGGATACCGCTTGAAGATCAGCGAAAGGCCATTGAAAACATCATTCGAAGTTTGAAAGATGATGGACATATGTTCTTGATGTACCCGTTGAAACATGACGCATACCTTGTCGTTGAAGAGGTAGTTCACCGCCCCGATTGGGCTGATTTTTTTAGAGATTATCCCATGCCAAGAACTTTCATTTCAGAAGATGAATATCAATGCATCGTTGACGAAATACCCATGGAAATATCTATACGAAAAACAGAGCTTGAGTGTCGATATATCAGTGATGATGAAATGAAACAATCGATAAACTGCTGGCTTGGTCACGTGGATATACTTCCAACTCAAGCATTGAAAGACAAGTTTCTGTCGGACGTTGTAAGTGCTTACAAAATGCATAGGAACACCACTGAACCCGTAATGTATTATTCTACTCTTGAAATATCGGGATGTAAGAGTTCCCTGAAGCATAATCTTTCCTTAGGAATGCAATAATCTAGTTACTATGAATAATATTGAAATTTTCTACTCAACATGCACAAGAAACAAATATTTACCGATTTTATCAATGCTTTCGGTTACATTGTTACTTTCTGCTCTCATTTTTACCTATCGGATTATTGAGCTTGGTCCTTTCCTTACTCCCGGTGGAGTTGTACCTTTTTCGCTAACTTACTTGATGGCAGCTATCATTACAGAAACATATGGTTATAAAAATGCCAGGAAAATTATTTTTGGGAATTTTATTTGTATATTTATCTTTAGCTTAACAGTCAGTTTACTCTTGAAGTTTCCGGCGCCAGAGCTTTCCGCTGATAGTGACGCGTACATGCTCATTTTCAATCAGGCTATTTATGTCACTGTAGTATACAGCTTGGGTTTTCTGTTCAGTGATTTGATCAATGCTTTGTGCGTTTCAAAATGGAAGGGTCTTTTAAAAGGCAGGTTTTTTTGTTTTCGCGTCATTGGTGCTTCGATTATTGCTCAGGCATCTTTTTCATTGATTGTTATCCCTTCACTGTACATAAATAGCGTTAGTCCGGAAAGGCTATTACAGCAGTTCCTAACTACAATTATCGCTAAAGTGTTGATTATATTGGCCTGTTCATACCCTAGCTTAATCGCGGTAAGGCTTCTTAAAAAGATGGAAGGATATACTGAAAAAAAACCTGAAGTGGTTTTTAATCCTTACTGATTTACTTGGACATCGTATTCACCGATCATTCTGCCGATTAAAAATGCGTCTTTATTATCAAGAGAATCCAGTATATTTTGTATCTCGGAGTAATCGGATAGTGGCAAAGAAAATTTTATTTTGTTTTTTACGGAAAAACAGATGGTCTTATTAACATAGTCCACAGAAAATATTTTTGAAATCGCTTTGTTTTTCTACATGTGAGCAAGATTAGATATTGTTCTAACGTCAAGATGATTGAATCCAGAAATAAAGTCATCATCAATCATAATATCTGAGGGCTTGAAGTCTGATATGACCCCGGTTCCAATGGTATGAACCCGACAGTAACCAGAACCCTTTTTATCAAAATAATCAACCAGTGCGTATTTATGCTCAGAAGACTTATCTGTTTGCTTTATGACTTCCGTAAGGTAATTGACTAAATCTAAAAGTCTTTTAATTACATAACCTTGAAAATAATCTCTATTCTTTAAAAACATCCTTTAAACATCCATATGCTGTATATATTGAAAATTTTTGCTCCAAAACCCGGGAATCGTATCAGAAAAAAAATGATAATTGAATAAGAATTTGTATCTCACTGGTAACCTCAACCCGAATCCCGGTAACTGGAGCACATTAGAACTTCTTTTCGTAAAGCGCGCAGCCTGACTTCAAAAAAAGTGGAAAAATTTCTAATGGGCTTACATGTTGATTTCAACCAAATCCCCCTGATTTATGGCTTGAGCCTCCAAAGATCAAAAGACCTAATAGTAATACACCGTCGTTTTCGTCACATCGACCGGAGTGGTGTCGATGACGGTGACCTGGCCGTACATGGGGGGTACTACGACTTCGCGGTATTCCACCGAGTTAACCACATCGGTACCGCAACCTGCGAGTATAAGGAGCAGAGGGAAGAGTGCTATCCAGCGCATGGTGGACTCCTGTTTGGTTTATAATTAGAGTGTATATTAAGTGGTCTTTAATTGCCAATGGAGGAGCTACCCGTGCAGGCGTCTTGGGTATATACTGTCCGCTCACATCAGGGCGCTGCAGGCGCCTGGCTCAAGGGATGGAGTATGGAACAGGCTGTTATTGAGGAACGCTTCCTCGCGCGTGCGCGTGCTGGTGATTTTCCATTGCCGCAAAGCACAACGTCGTTTAGCGGTGCGGGCATGGATAAGGCCACGGCACTGTCACTTTTCGATTCCCAGATTAAATCGCGCCTCCTTGATTTGATTGCACGCGAACTTAAGGAAAAAAACCTTTCCTGGTACACCATTGGCAGCAGCGGTCACGAGGGGAACGCCGTATTTGGGGCCTTGCTCCGTCCGAGCGACATGGCGTTTCTGCATTACCGCAGCGGCGCTTTTTTTATTGAACGGGCGCGCCGGTCGCAGACGGTTGACGGGGTGCGGGATGTGTTGCTCTCGCTTGTGGCCTCAAGCCGTGATCCCATTTCCGGGGGGCGGCACAAGGTGTTTGGCAGTCATGCGCTGAACATTCCCCCCCAGACTTCCACTATTGCCTCACACCTGCCAAAGGCACTGGGGGCGGCCATTTCCATTCGTCGCGCCAAAGAGCTTAAACTGGCCTCAATGCTTCCTGAAGATGCTGTGATTTACTGTTCATTTGGCGATGCGTCCGCCAATCATGCAAGCGCGCAGACCACCTTCAATGCCTGTGCCTGGGCGGTGCGACAATCCTGCCCGACACCGATTCTTTTTGTATGCGAAGACAATGGGATTGGTATTTCTGTACCGACTCCGACCGACTGGATTGCCGAGCGTTTTGGCAATTTCCCGGGGCTTCATTATATCGCCTGTGACGGGCTTAATATTGCCGATGTCTGGCAAAAAACCAAAGCAGCGCTTGCAATTGCACGCACGCGCCGCCAGCCGGTGTTTCTGCATATGCGCTGCGTTCGCCTCATGGGGCATGCAGGCTCAGATATTGAAACCCAGTATCGTACGCCTCAGGAAATTGCAGCGACCGAAGCGCTCGACCCGCTGCTCTACACGGCAGGTCTTATAGAGGCCGAAGGCTGGATGCAGGCGAGCGATATTCTCGCGCTTTATCAACAGAACCGTACCCTCATCGAGGCAAAGGCAACGGAAGTCGTGCGGGAGCCAAAGCTTTCGAACCGCACGCAAATTATGGCCTCCATCGTGCCCAAACCCCTGAAGGGAGTGCGGTATCCGCGCCCCTCTGACGCTAAGCGTCAGGAGGTATTTGGAACGGGTTTTAACCAGCTCGCCAAACCGCGAAACCTGTGTCAGAACATTAACGCCGCCCTCACCGATTTAATGCTGCAATACCCGAACATGCTGATGTTTGGCGAAGATGTTGGCAAAAAGGGCGGGGTGTATCGGGTGACAGCGGATTTACAGGCGCGCTTTGGGCAGCGCCGCGTTTTTGATACGCTTCTTGATGAAACCACCATCCTTGGCACGGCCATTGGTTTTGCCCATAACGGGTTTATTCCCGTGCCTGAAATTCAGTTTCTGGCGTATCTGCACAATGCGGAAGATCAGTTGCGCGGTGAAGCATCGACACTGTCTTTTTTTTCCAGCGGACAATTCACCAACCCGATGGTGATTCGCATCGCCTCTCTTGCCTATCAGAAAGGATTTGGCGGCCATTTTCACAATGATAACTCCATCGCCGTGCTGCGCGACCTGCCAGGCGTTTTGGTTGCCTGTCCTTCAAACGGGGAAGATGCGGCGAAAATGCTGCGCACCTGCCTGCACCTTGCTGCCATTGAGCGGCGAGTTGTGGTGTTTCTTGAGCCTATCGCGCTCTACATGACTAAAGACCTGCATGCCCCTCATGATAACGGATATTTGTGTGTGTATCCTGAGCCGTCCGCCCGCATTGAACCGTTTGAGGTCGGCGTGTATGGCGAGGGCGATACGGTGATTCTCAGTTATGCCAACGGTGTTTATCTTTCCCGTCAGGCACAGAAAATTCTTGCGGATGAGGATAAAATTCGTGTGAAAGTCGTGGATTTGCGCTGGCTTTCTCCGCTCCCGGAAGAGGCTATCCTGCGGGAAGTCGCACGCGCCAAACGCGTGTTGATTGTCGATGAGGGGCGTCGGAGCGGTTCTCTCAGTGAGGGGCTGATGACGCTTCTCGTGGAGCAGGGAGCGGGGCGCATTAAAATTCGCAGGATGACCGGTGAGGATTGCTTTATTCCACTGGGAACGGCCTGGCAACACCTGCTTCCAAGCCGCGACGGTATTGTCGAGGCGGTTCGGGAGCTCTGTTCAACATCGAAGGAGAAAGAACGTGGACGATTTGCTGTTTCTGGATGAAGAGCTGCTGGATGAAGAACGGATGGTGCGTGACAGCGTTGCGCGCTTCGTCACCGAACAGGTTATCCCGGTGATGGCAGAGTCTTTCGAAGCGGGACATTTCCCCCGGCAGTTTATCAGGCAGTGCGCCGAGCTTGGGCTTCTGGGACTGACACTGCCCGCCGAATATGGAGGCGCTGATGCCTCCTATGTGACCTATGGACTGGTGTGTCAGGAGCTTGAGCGCGGTGACAGTGGGCTTCGCAGTTTTGTCTCTGTACAGAGCTCGCTTTGCATGTATCCCATTTTTCGCTACGGCAGTGACGCACAAAAGCGCTATTGGCTGCCAAAAATGGCCAAAGGTGAGGTTATCGGCTGCTTTGGTCTGACAGAGCCTGATTCGGGTTCCGACCCCGCCAGCATGCGCACTATAGCTGAAAAAGTAGAAGGCGGCTGGCGTCTGCGTGGCAGTAAAATGTGGATTACCAATGCCCCTATTGCCGATGTTGCCATTGTCTGGGCAAAAACTGCTGAAGGCATTCGGGGCTTTCTCGTAGAGCGTGGAAGTGCTGGCTTTTCTACGCCGGAAATTCATCACAAAATGTCACTGCGCGCGTCTCTTACCGGGGAGCTGGTGTTTGAGGACGTGTTTGTGCCGGAAGAAAACATGTTGCCTCTAAGTACCTGCGGCATCAAAGCGCCTTTAAGCTGCCTCAGTCAGGCGCGTTTTGGTATCGCATGGGGCGCGATAGGAGCGGCTCAGGCCTGTTTTGATGCCACCCGGGATTATCTCCTTGAACGCCGTCAGTTTGGCAGGCCGCTTGCGAGCTTTCAAATGATTCAAGCCTCTCTGGCAGAGATGTACAGTGAAATTATCAAGGCACAGTGGATGAATCTGCGCATTGGCCGCTTGAAAGATGCGGGGCGGGAAACACCGACCATGATATCACTCGCCAAGCGCAATGCCTGTCGTGAAGCGCTCCACATCGCACGCGAATGCCGCAATCTCCTGGGGGCGAATGGCATAAGCCTTGAATACCCGGTTATACGCCACATGTTAAATCTGGAGTCGGTATTTACCTATGAAGGCACGGACAATGTCCATACCCTGGTGCTCGGTCGTCATATTACCGGTATTAATGCCTTTGAGTGAAAGAGAGTATGCGGCATGGTGAGGCTCGATGCCGGGCTTTGCCATGCTCAGCTCAGGCTGAGAAAAGCTCATTAAATACAATAGCTTATTTAAATTCAGACCCGTAGCCTGCGCTGATAAGCGCGGGGATGGATGCATGTGGCGATACCCGATGCCGGGCTTCGCGGCGCTTAGCCCAGCCTACAAAAAATCCCATTAAATACAATGGTTTATTTAAGTTCAGAACCGTAGCCTGCGCTGATAAGCGCGGGGATGGATGCATGTGGCGATACCCGATGCCGGGCTTCGCGGCGCTTAGCCCAGCCTACAAGAAATCCCATTAAATACAATGGTTTATTTAAGTTCAGAACCGTAGCCTGCGCTGATAAGCGCGGGGATGGATGCATGTGGCGATACCCGATGCCGGGCTTCGCGGCGCTTAGCCCAGCCTACAAGAAATCCCATTAAATACAATGGTTTATTTAAGTTCAGAACCGTAGCCTGCGCTGATAAGCGCGGGGATGGATGCATGTGGCGATACCCGATGCCGGGCTTCGCGGCGCTTAGCCCAGCCTACAAGAAATCCCATTAAATACAATGGTTTATTTAAGTTCAGAACCGTAGCCTGCGCTGATAAGCGCGGGGATGGATGCATGTGGCGATACTCGATGCCGGGCTTCGCGGCGCTCAGTCCAGCCTACAAAAACCCATTAAATACAATGGGTTATTTAAATTCAGAGCCGTAGCCTGCGCTGATAAGCGCGGGGATGGATACATGTGGTGATATCCGATGCCGGGCTTCGCCATGCTCAGCCCAGCCTACAAAAAGCTCATTAAATACAATACCTTATGCATTATCACTGCAGGTGCCTGAAGCTATCGTGTAAAGCGCCTCCACCCAGTCATCACGGGTATTGAGGCACGGCACGAGGGTGAGAGATTCTCCCCCGTGTGCCAGCCATTCTTCACGGGCACGCATGCCGATTTCTTCAAGCGTTTCAAGGCAATCGGTAACGAATGCCGGACAACTGACCGCAAGTCGGCGAATGCCTTTGTCGCGAAGCTCATTGAGCGTTGCATCGGTAAAGGGTTTTATCCACGGTAATTTACCAACGCGTGACTGAAAGGCGCTGGTGTATGCATCAGGCGCGAGCCCAAGCGCTTCCCCTAACAGGCGCGAGCTTTCAAGGCATTGCGCACGGTAGCAGCCGTTTGGAGGAGTGGTTCTGCAGGCTTTTTCGCACACGGGTCTGCACCCAATGGCTTCAAGATGACGCACCGGTACGCCGTGATAACTCAGTAAGAGATGCTCGCTGTCTGCAAGCGCTTCCCGAATGCAGCTGGCCTGTGCCGCAATAAAAGCCGGATGCTGGTAAAAATCACGAATGACCCGCAGGTTTGGCAAAACATTCCAGGTATTGATGTGTGAAAGCGCATGTTCAATCGCCGAACCGCTGCTGGACGATGCGTACTGCGGATAAAGGGGCAGCAGGGTGATGGATTCACAGTGCTTGAGCCGGTCGAGCGCCTCGGTAAGCGCCGGTGTTCCGTAGCGCATGCCGATTTCCACCTGAAAGGTATTCTGAGCCAGGTTTGCCAGTTTATCGCGAAGCATAAGGCTTATTTTACGCAGGGGAGAGCCTTCTGGCGTCCAGATGCTTTGATACGCATGACGGGTGTTTTTGGCGCGCAGTGGCACAATAATCCCGTTTGTCAGCAGCCAGCGCGGGAGCGCGGGCAGATCTATGACCCGCCCATCACTGAGAAACGTGCGCAGAAAACGCCTGATATCTTTAGGCGCAAGACTGTCGGGAGTGCCAAGGTTGATTAGCAAGAGGCCGTGTTGCATGTACCTGCCCGTATACTGAAAGGGACACCATCATACCGGATAATGGAAAATGCAGCGAGGCCTTCTTTATGCGAATCAGGCCATTTGTCCATCGGCCGGGGCATCTCCAAGCGCCATAACATTGGCTGCATGAATGCCTCTGTCGCCTTTCTGCGGGTCGTAGCTGACCTGCTGACCCTGTATCAGCGTCTTGTAGCCAGTGCCCTGAATGGCAGAGAAATGAACAAAAATGTCATCACCACCGCCTTCCGGCATAATAAATCCCCATCCCTTAGTATTGTTAAACCACTTGACTTCACCAATTGCCATGATTGCTCCTTGTCAATAAATACGGCCAACCGGGCAAAAGCCCCGTGACCAACACTCCCTGTCCACATTCGTGACGGTTCTCAACGTTCCGAAAACATCTGGAACTTCCAACATAGCGCAAAATCAGAGAATGCTCAACTGGGTATTAACCAGATGGGTATTAACCAGATTCTATGAACCAGATTCTATGAACCAGATGCGCGCACGAACCAGCTTATTGACGTTAAAGTGAATTACATTCCGGCGAGGAATAATCATCGTCTGTATGCATGGGGTTGTATTGACTCTCACCCGGTTTATTGTCGTCATCCGAATCTGAGCCACATGATACCGTGCGACTTTGGCGATTAGGACTGTCATGCAGCGCGGGCCACGGAAGCGGTTGATGGTGCACGCTTGGTCCCAGTGTCAGCATGCGATTAAGTTTGTTGACGCTGCTTGTTTTGCCATAGAGCCCCCCCCGGAGCCAGCGGATAATCCACAACGTGCTGCGCAACTGGTGAAGGAATTTGAGCCTTGCATCAATGGGGTTTTGTCCATTCCCATTGAGTGCAGTCTTGAATGTATCCAATTGATCCTGGGTCAAATGTTTTCCTTTGCTTCGCACAAGGTCGATAGTCAGTTTTTTTTTAGTTTTGAGCGACAGGAGAGGGTCTTGCCCGATGGTACCAATAGTTGTTAAAAGCTGGTCGTAACTTTGAATAATTGTACCTAAATAGTATGAAAATGCGTGCGGGACAAACGGGTCGCCCTTGTTTGGCGATTTCGTACCGATTTTATTGCCCTGAATCGTAAAACCGTTTTTCGTGACCATCCTTTCCGCGTCTATTGTCAGGCGCGCGCCATTTTTTAAAAGATGCTGCAAGACAAGAACAGGGTCAAGGGAGGGGTTTCTTGATTCCGGCGTTCTCTGCAGATAGCCCTCAATTTGACTGGCCACAATGTCAACAGGCCATTGTGGCGGATGTAGTTTATTAGGTGTATTGATGTCACTGCCATAAAGCATCAGTGTCTGTTCAAAACGATAATCCTGCATACGCAGGGCAACATGCAAAGGCGTGTCAGTATCTTCAACGTTTTTGCATCTTTCTTTGAAGGTATCGTGCAGGCTTTCAAGAATCCTATCAAGGTAACTGACCTTATCCTCCCCATATCGCATCAGTTGCTCTTTAATGTCTGCAAAATCATTCTGTCCATCGTTGGTTTTCAGATACATTCGAAACTCTTTCAGCGAAAATAATACCGCGCGTAACTGACTCTGGCGCTCGGCGAGGGCCTGTGAAATCAGCATGCGGTGCTGATTCTGCCCGGGCTTCTTGATATCAAGATGCTTCTGCAGTGCCAAATCTGTCAGTTCAGGCGGAATGATGGCGCTTTTTAAGAGGTACTTCCATTTGTAGCGCTGGAATTCTTTGTTGTATTTCAGTTTTGCAAACGCTTCGCGTTCTTTCCCGTGGTCATAGATTTTTTTATCCCCCGGCAGCACCATATGGCGTTTCTGCGTGGGCCAGTAGTGGTTTTTCGAGTCTTTTAAATCGGGAAAATTCAGAAGGTCGCGCGGCGTTATCTGGTAATCGGTCACTCCATAGGCAAAGTTTGGCCCCCGATGGTCAAAAAACGAGGTGATGCTGCCGCTCATCAGGAGGTCGTGGTCGATGTTGAAAAAATGCACCACATTTTTGCCTTCCAGTTTACGGGTATAAATCCCAAGGTTACCTTTGTGTAAATCATCTTCTTCAAGCACATACTTGCCTACGAGCGAACTGGCAAGCGTTTCCATGTCGATTCTATAGTGCTTTGAGGTGTTATGCGCTGCCAGAAGTTCATCAAAAAAGCCATTGGGCATTTCGTTCAAAAAATGAAACGGTGTTTTGTGAAGGCGGTTATTCTCATCAGGTTCTTTGCATTCATATTTGTTTCCATTCAAGGCAAGGCTGTAGAGTTGCTCTTTCGGATGGCGTCTTTCAAGCGCATAACTGATATTTTCGGAACAGACACCGACAATGTTTTTGTTATCATCCTCGCACAGCGTCTGAACGGGCGTGATATCCGGCATCATGTGCAGGCGGGCAATCTCGCTGAACGCCACTTCATATACAGATGCTTTGGGGCGTCCGTGTTTGTTTGCCTTGTAAATGACATTGATACCCTGCGGTTGTTCGTGCGAGCTTTGGCCGCTCGTGCCAATGTCGCTGTCATCATCCGAATCGCTGTCATTATCCACATGGATGATTTGCGGCTCTGGCCGGTAGGTTGCGCGGAACGTCTGGTGTCCACTGTTACCGAAGGGTTCAGGGTTGTAAAGACCACTGAATTTATATCGTATCACCATTTTTGCAGGCCATTAATCAGACAACTTAACTTCAGTATAGCGAGGCAAACTTAAGTGTTTATTAAATGCGCATATCAAGGCATTTTGAGGGCATGGTTAATGCATTCAAGACAGCAACGCCGCCCCAGACGCAGCATTCAAAAAAACCACACAGGTGATGGCAAGCAGGGTGTGCATCAGGCAGGGATAAGGTTTCATGCTTTCAGTTCCTGATTAAAAAAAGGTGAGCCAGTATACGGCATGTTCAGAGAAAATTAAAGTTACACTCTGCTCTTTTAAGCACCGTTTTGTCGGTGTCCCTCATTAACGAGGGCGCGCATTTATAACATACTCTATCCTTGCCCAAGTGCCCCTTTTAAGGTAGTATTCGCGCATTTGCCAGATATAGAACTAAAATAGTACTATATTATTAGTAAGTGGCTTAAGTCGGTTATGAAAATGCAATCAAGACCGATTTAGTACTGGATTGGCGCCGGGAGTAGTGGTATGCTTCGCATTAGCAAATTGGCCGATTATGGAACAGTTATCATGGTGTACCTCGCCCGTCACCCGCAGATGTTGTGTGCGGCGAGTGATATCGCGGCGCAGACGCGCCTCAGCCTGCCAACTGTCAGCAAACTCTTGAAACGGCTGACCTCGGCGGGGCTTTTGCGCTCGGTGCGCGGGGTGGCTGGCGGGTATCGGCTGGAGCGCTCTGCTGCTGATATTTCAGTGGCGGAAATCATTTATGCGCTGGAAGCGCAACGCGGGCTGACTGAGTGCAGTGTGCACGCGGGCAGTTGCGCGCTTGAGGGCGTCTGTCATGTTCAGGGTAACTGGCGGCTTATCAGTCAGGCCATTGAGCAGGCGCTTGGCAGTGTCAGTCTTGAGGCGCTGGCGCGTCCTGTCCTCTCAACCGTTGAGGTGGAACGCATCCGTCACTTTGCACGTGGAGTAGAACGTGGCTAAGAGTAACGAACAAATTCATTCCCTGCTTGAACAGGAGTATCAGCACGGTTTTGTGACTGATATCGAAGTAGAAACCTTTGCGCCCGGGCTTGACGAGGAGGTTATTCGTCGCCTGTCCGCCATTAAAAACGAGCCGGATTTTCTGCTGGAGTGGCGCCTTGCGGCGTTTCGCCACTGGCAGACCATGACGCCGCCCGAGTGGTCAAGCGTGCACTATCCGCCGATTGATTATCAGGCATTGTCGTATTATTCTGCGCCTAAAAGTGCTAAAAATGCGCCTAAAAGCCTTGATGAAGTCGACCCCGAACTGCTGCGCACCTACGAAAAGCTTGGCATCCCGCTCAAGGAGCAGGCGATGCTTGCCGGAGTGGCGGTCGACGCCGTCTTTGACAGCGTGTCAGTGGCGACTACCTTCAAGGCAAAACTCGCGGAAGTCGGTGTGATTTTCTGCTCGTTTTCAGAGGCCGTGCGTGAGCATCCTGAACTGATTCGCCGCTACCTTGGCACGGTGGTGCCGGCGCGCGATAATTTTTACGCAGCCCTTAATTCCGCAGTCTTCAGCGATGGCTCGTTTGTCTACATTCCCGAGGGCGTGCGCTGCCCCATGGAGCTTTCCACCTATTTCCGGATTAATGCGGCCTCCACCGGCCAGTTTGAGCGAACGCTCATTGTGGCGGATAAGGGCAGCTATGTGTCCTACCTTGAAGGCTGTACCGCACCGATGCGTGATGAGAACCAGCTGCACGCGGCGGTAGTAGAGCTTGTGGCGCTTGAAGATGCGCACATTAAGTATTCTACGGTTCAAAACTGGTATCCAGGCGATAAAGACGGTAAAGGCGGTATTTATAATTTTGTGACGAAGCGCGGTGCCTGCCGTGGCAGACGTTCACATATTTCCTGGACGCAGATTGAAACCGGTTCTGCCATCACCTGGAAATACCCAAGTGTGGTACTGCAAGGTGAGGAATCTGTGGGCGAATTTTATTCCGTGGCGCTCACTAATAATTACCAGCAGGCTGATACCGGTACCAAGATGATTCATCTTGGCAAAAATACCCGCTCTACCATTATCTCAAAAGGTATCAGTGCTGGAAAATCTCATAATGCCTATCGTGGGTTGGTGCGCATTGCGCCAACAGCGGTCGGGGCGCGTAATTTTTCCCAGTGCGATTCACTGTTGATGGGCAGTCAGTGCTCGGCTCATACCTATCCGTATATTGAGGCGAAACACCCGAGTGCGGTGGTTGAGCATGAAGCCACGACGTCAAAAATCAGTGACGAGCAGCTTTTTTATTGTCAGCAGCGCGGTATCGGTACGGAAGATGCGGTATCGATGATTGTCAACGGATTTTGCAAACAGGTGCTGAAAGAGTTACCCATGGAGTTTGCGGTGGAAGCCAGTCGGCTTCTTGGAATCAGTCTTGAGGGGGCGGTAGGTTAACATGCTTGAGATTAGTCATTTAAATGCATCAGTTCAGGGGCAGCCCATTCTGCGCGGGATAAACTTGAGCGTTCGTCCGGGCGAAGTCCATGCCATCATGGGACCGAACGGTTCTGGTAAAAGCACGCTCTCCAAAGTGCTCGCAGGACACCCCGATTATGAAGTCACTGAAGGCTCCGTGCAGTATATGGGGCAGGATTTACTGCCGCTCTCTCCAGAAGAGCGCGCGCGCCTTGGCATTTTTCTGTCGTTCCAATATCCCGTAGAAATCCCGGGCGTCACCAATATTCATTTTCTGAAAGCGGCGGTGAATGCCGTTCGCAGCGCTCAGGGCATTCAGACGCTTGATGCGGTTGAGTTTTTAAGCTTTATCCGCGAGAAATGTGCGCAGCTTGAGATGGACGAAGGCTTTTTATACCGCAGTATTAACGAAGGATTTTCGGGGGGTGAGAAAAAACGCAACGAAATCCTGCAGATGGCAGCACTCGCACCAAAACTTGCCATTCTTGACGAGACGGACTCCGGTCTTGATATTGACGCATTGCGCATTATTGCCGAGGGTGTGAATGCCATGCGTGCGCCCGACAAGTCCGTAATTCTCGTGACGCACTATCAGCGGCTTTTGGATTATATCGAGCCTGATTTTGTGCATGTTTTAGCAAATGGCCGCATTATTCGCTCAGGTGATAAATCTCTTGCGAAAGAACTTGAAAAGACTGGCTACGGCTGGACCGGTGAAACGGAGCAGGCATGAACGAGTCTGTGGAATGGTATGCCGAGCGCGCGCGCGCTCTCACGCACCCTGACGGGTTTAGTGCCCTGCGACAGGCAGGGCTTGCCGCGTTTGAACAGGCAGGCTGGCCAACGCGTGCGATAGAGGCCTGGAAGTATACGCCTGCTGATTTTATGCAATCAGCGCGTTTTATGCCTGCATGCGGTTCAGAAACAGAGCCGGATGTCCTGCCGTCCTGGTGCAATGACGGCATTTGCCTGCAGTTTGTAAACGGCAGACTCCAACCCATTGATGAGAGCCTCCTGCCTGCAGGCGTCAAAGTCATGCCGCTTAAGGACGCCCTGCACACGGATAATTTGCCGGTTACGGACTACCTTGGACGCATCATGCAGCCTGCAAGCGGCTTTGAGGCTTACAACGCTGCGATGTTGAATGCCGGTGTTTGTATCTATCTCGCGCCCTTCGTGCGACTTGAAAAGCCGCTGATTCTTTGTCACTGGCAGGACAGGGGCTTTGAAGCCGTGTATCTGCGTCATCTCGTGATAGCCTCTCCCGGGAGCGATGCTACAGTCGTTGAATATTACGCAAGCGACAGCGTGGAAGCGTGTCACACCAACGCCGTGTCTGAACTGGCGCTGGAAGCGGATGCGAGACTGGCGCATTACACCCTGCGAGCCGATGGCACACACACACGCCATGTCGGCCATACATTTGCCCGCGTGATGCGGGGCGCGCGTTTTGAAAGCCACACCTTTGGTCTCGGCGGTAAACTGGTGCGCCGCGATGTTGATATCCGCCTCGAAGGGGAAGGGGCAAGCTGCCTGCAAAACGGTGTTTTCATGCCGCGTGAAGGGGAGCATATTGACCATCACACTCGTGTTGAACACCAGGTTGGCGGATGCGAAAGCGTGCAGGATTACCGTGGGGTTTTGAATGGTAAATGCCGCGGCGTCTTTAACGGGCGCGTTGTAGTGGCGAAGGGTGCTGACCGAACGCGCGCGCTGCAGAATAACCGTAATCTGCTGCTCTCGACGGATGCCGAGATTGATACCCTGCCACAGCTTGAAATTTTTGCCGATGATGTCAGCTGTTCGCATGGTGCGACCGTGGGGCAGCTCGACCGTGATGCACTTTTTTATCTGCAGGCGCGCGGCCTTTCGCTGGAAGATGCGCGGGCGCTGCTGGTGCGCGGGTTCGTTACTGAAAATCTGCGCAACACGCATCCTCTGCTGCGCACCTGGCTCAGTACCCAATTGACGGGTGGGGAGGTTTGATGGATACAACGGCGCTGGCACCGATGATACAAACGTTGCGGGATGATTTTCCGATTTTAAACGAACAGGTTAACGGAAGCCCGCTGGTCTATTTTGACAATGCCGCCACCACGCAAAAGCCGCGACAGGTGCTGGATGCCATCGCGCAGTATTATGCGCATGATAATGCCAACGTTCATCGCGGCGTGCACACTTTAAGTCAGCGCGCAACGCTTGCCTATGAAGCGGCGCGCGGCAAGGTGGCGCGTTTTATCAATGCTCCTGACACGCGTGAATGCATTTTTGTACGTGGCACCACCGAGGGGATAAACCTTGTGGCTCAGGCGTATGTGGCCCCCCGGCTGCAGCCAGGAGAAGGCATTTTACTCACATACCTTGAGCACCATTCTAACATTGTGCCCTGGCAGATGGTGTGTAAGCGCACGGGTGCCGAGCTGCATGTGGCGCCGGTTTCTGCCGATGGGCAGGTGTCGCTGGAAGCCTTTGAGGAACTCCTTTCGAAAAACGTAAAATTTGTCGCTATCACCTGCGCTTCTAATGCGCTGGGTATTATCAATCCCGTGAAAAAAATGATTGAGATGGCGCATGCGCACGGTGCCCTTGTGCTCCTTGATGCCGCGCAGGCGGCACCGCACATGCTTTTGGATGTGCAGGACCTCAATTGTGATTTTCTCGCGTTTTCCGGGCATAAGATGTATGGCCCTACCGGTATAGGCGTGCTGTGGGGGCGCTGGGAGCTGCTCGCTGATTGTGCGCCCTGGCAGGGTGGTGGCGAAATGATTAATACTGTGAGCTTTGAAGCCACGGATTATGCGCTTCCGCCCCAGCGTTTTGAGGCGGGTACGCCAAACATCGCCGGTGCCATTGGTCTTGGAGCTGCCATTGATTACATGGCGGGGCTTGACCTCGAAGCACTCGCTGCCTGGGAAGATTACCTGCTCGATTATGCGACCCGTGCGTTGCGCTCTATCCGTGGTTATAACCTGATTGGGGTGGAGGGGCCAAAAGTTCCGGTGCTCTCTTTTGTGCATGGCACGATTCACGCACACGATATCGGCACGATTCTCGATAATGAAGGTATTGCCATTCGCAGTGGCCACCATTGCGCCATGCCTCTGATGGACTTCCTCGGTGTGGCAGCCACCGCAAGAATCTCACTCGCCTTTTATAACACAGTGGAGGAAATTGACACCTGTATGAACGCGCTTGAGAACGTGAAGGAGCTTTTTGCATGAAACCTGATTTGCGCGAACTCTACCAGGAGGTCATTCTTGACCACAACCGTAACCCCCGCAACCACCACGCCATGGACGATGCAAGTGCCTGCGCGCGTGGTGCGAATCCACTCTGTGGCGACACGCTGATGGTCTACCTTAAAACTGCGAACGGAGTGGTGCAGGATATCAGTTTTGTCGGAAAGGGATGTGCGATTTCGCAGGCCTCGGCGTCTTTAATGACCGATGCCGTTCGCGGGCAGACTGTGGAAGCGGCAGAGGCACTTTTTCAAAACATGCACGCGGTACTTGCGGGCTCCACCGATGCAGAGGCTCCCGGCAAGCTGGCGGTTCTTGAGGGTGTACGCGCTTATCCCGCACGGGTGAAATGTGCGACCCTTGCCTGGCATACGCTGGAGGCCGCCCTGCATCAGGATTCAGCCACGGTATCAACGGAGTAAGTCATGTTGGGGCTTAAGAAAAAACGGGATGAAGCGGCCTTGAAAGAGGCGGTCATTACCGCACTGAAGGGCGTTTATGACCCGGAAATTCCGGTTAATATTTACGACCTTGGGTTAATTTATGATGTGATTATCAATCCCACCCACGAAGTCGATATTAAAATGACGCTGACCACCCCTGGCTGCCCGGTGGCGCAGACGTTTCCGGGCACGGTCGAGCAGGCTGTTAATCAGGTTGAGGGTGTTGCGGACTGCACGGTTGAACTGGTCTGGGATCCGCCATGGACGCAAGAGCGCATGACGGAAGCGGCAAGACTGGAGCTTGGGCTTTTTTACTGATGAATCACACGGTTAATCTTGAAGACTGGCGTCCAGGAGCCACTTTCGACACCCTGCGCGCTCGTGCGCGCTTTATGGCTGATATTCGGGCTTTTTTTGATGCGCGCGGTTATCTCGAGGTTGAAACCCCGATAATGGCGCGCTTTGGCATTACCGACCCTTATCTTGCCAATATCCGCGCAACCTTTCGTGGAAAGGACTACTGCCTCCAGACTTCTCCTGAATACCACATGAAACGCCTGCTGGCCGCGGGTTCCGGCCCCATTTTTCAACTGGCGCGCGTGTTTCGTGATGATGAGCTTGGACGCTGGCATAATCCTGAGTTTACCCTGCTCGAGTGGTATCGGCCAGGGATTGATCACCATGCTCTGATGGATGAAGTAGACGCGCTTCTCCAAACACTCCTCAACACCGCGCCGATGGTGCGTGAAACGTACCAGACGGTGTTCATCAGGCACGCAGGAATTGACCCGTTTACAGAAAGCCTTGAAGGTCTTTGCGCGTCACTTAAGGCGCATGGACTTGACAATGTTATCGATGCGGATGAAAAAGACCGCGATCAGTATCTTTTTCTCTTAATGAGTCATGTGGTGGAGCCAGCACTGGCGGCCTCAAGCGTACCTGTCGCCGTTCATGGGTTTCCGCCCTCGCAATCGGCGCTTGCCATCGTTAATAATGGCTTTGCCGAACGGTTTGAAGTGTATTTTCGCGGTGTGGAACTCGCCAACGGGTTTCACGAATTGACAGACGCGAGTGCCCAGCGGGCGCGTTTTGAAGACGATATGGCCATCCGTGCCAGCCGCGGTTTCCCAACGGCACTGCCCGACCTCTGGCTCTTACAGGCGCTGGAAGCCGGCATGCCCGCGGCCAGCGGCGTAGCAGTCGGGCTCGATCGCCTTCTGGCCCTAAAGCTCGGCAAGCCGCAGCTTAGTGATGTGATGGGGTTTGATTTTTCGCGGGCGTAATGAGTGCGTGGTTTTTGTCCATCTGCTGTGTGCGGGACATTTTTTCCGCGCCTCGGGATTCACGTGTATTTTTGTACCGTAACCAGGCTGAATCGTTCCATGCGTTGGTTCCGTGCCACATCCCGAATGGGTCCCCGCCTGCGCGGGGAAGACAGTGTGGGAGAGATTTTGGCCTCTGCACACACCCCGAATCCTGTCATTCCCGCGCAGGCGGGAACCTATCCATGTGCCGGCACGGGGCTGACTCCAGCATGAGCTCCGGGAAGACAACGATTTTTTATCCCGTACACAGGTCCATCTGTTACATGAAGAGGTCGGCATGGGTACCTGTTCGCACAAAATAAATATCTTTTCCGTCTATTTTATAGATAAGTAACCAGTCAGGCTCAATATGGCTGTCTCGATGGTGCGCCCAATTGCCTTTCAAAGGATGGTCTTTATATTCAGCGGGCAGGTTTTTTTCATCGATTAAAAGTGTCATTAGCGTCCGTAACTTATCGATATTCTTCCCGCGTTTATGCACAGTCTCACATCGCGTTTAAACTGTGTACCTTGAATCGGATTTCACACCCCAAATTCCTTCCTAAATCCCTAAGTCTTTAAAAAATTCGTCTGCACTTTTAAACCGTATTCCTTCACCTTTATCGGCAGATTGCATCGCAGCAATCGTTGCATCGTTAGGAATTTCCTGTTGAGCGATAAATTTTCGCATCAGTTGTCTTACGACCTGTGCGGCCGGTGTATGAACAGCTGCGACTGCTGCCATAAACTTATCGTGCAGTTCAGGTTCCATTTTAATAGACATTTGTACATTCTTAGTCATTTTGAGATACCTCAAATACTGGTCATACTCAGATCATGGTAGATGTTTATTTAGTTGTCGATGAACATCTATAAGGTATTTGAGCGGTATCTGTCACTCGATATCTGCAAATCGACACACGCTGCCATACTCACACTTTTCGCACACTGAAGGCTTAAGAGGCTCAGGGGCGCAGTGCCCTTCGCTAAACTCTATCGCGAGTGCTTCAAGGCGCTCACGCCAGATTGCGCGCTCCTTTGTCCAGACTTCATGGGTGCGTACTTCAATGCCTTCAGGTGATTGTGTGTCAGTTCCAACGCCCGAAAGCTGGCTTTCGCCTTTGCCAATCGCCCAGTAACAGACGCAGCTAATGGCGTCTTCAAGGAGCGAGTACAAGAGCATCTGTGGTTCTTCGGGGCGCTCTTCACTCCAGGGTTTGCGAGGCAGCGAGGATTTATAGTCAATGACCCATTTTTCGCCGTTTTCAAGGCGGTCGATACGGTCAAGGCGCAGGTTGAGCGTCAGCCCGCCAATGGTCAGTGTTCGGCTGTCTTCGAGTGCTTCTACGGTAAACGCTTCTCGCGCTTTTTCCTGCTCGAGCGTGAGGGATAAAATGTGGCGCAGCCTGTCGCGCTCAACTTCCTGCATTAAGGACGAGAAGGAATGCGTACGCCACTGAAGGGCTTTGAGGGCTTCATCAATCGTATCGTTTATCAGTTTTTCAAGCGCTGCTCCGGGAAGTGTTCGCAGGCGTTCCTGTGTTTGGAGCGTTTTCCAGAGGCGCTCAAGAATGCTGTGTATTAGAATGCCCCGCTCCATCCGCGAGGGCCCATCTGAGAGCGGTTGCGTATCTTTAAGGTGCAGGCGGTGAGCAGCAAAGGCTTTAAAAGGACATTGCGCCTGGTACTGAAGCAGTTTTGTGCCGCCTGAAGGCGTTTCTTCCGGCAGCAGTGGCAAACGCCATGATTCTGTAAGGGTTTCAAGCGGCGGTGGTTCCAGAGCTGCCAGTACCGGCTGCCAGCGCGGCAGATTAAGAATCAGCGGTGAGGGCTGTTGTGGAACGGCATTCAGGAGCAGCGGCACACTGAAAACAGCGCTCTCACAGGAAGCACGCAGGCGCTCGATGAGCTGTATGGCAAAACGCAGTTCCCGCTCGGGGCTTGCATGTGGCATTTCAAGCGCCTGTTGCATGGGAATGGGTAACAGGGGCGAGGGGCTTGACGATGCCGGCAGGGCATCGTTTGACATGCCGCATATCCAAAGATGGTCAAAGCTACAGCCCGAGGCTTCGAGGAGCCCGGAAACCTGAATGGGAGCAGGCTTATCCTGACGCGGCTCAAAGAGGGTAGTTGCACAGAGCTGCCTGAAGGTCTGTAAGGCTTCTTCGCGGCGCATGAGCGGCGTTATGCATCCAAGGGATTGAAACTCCTCAAATAACGCGCTAAAGCGTTGAAAATACTGCCACGTACGAGAATCCATGGAGGTTTCACCTGGAAAGCCAAAGGCTTCCAGTCGCTCTAAGAAAAGGCGCGCCCACTGCATGGGGCTTGCCTCTCGGGGATAGGGCGTGAGGTTTGTCAAAAGGCCCGCCAGTATCGGCACAACGGGTTCGAGCTCGCTGCAAAACGCCTTACCGCTAAAGCCCGACTCCTGAAGCAGCTTGTTGCGGTGCGCAAACTTTGCGCGTTGCCAGTATTCGCGCTGACTCGCGCCAATCCATGGGGATGTGAGCAGGAGGAGGGCTTCATGCCGCGAGAGGGAATCGTTGCTTAGCAGCAGCATGCAAAGCGCGTGCGCGCATAGTGGATGGTGCGCAAGCGGCTCGGCAAGGGAAAGGTTGAAGGCATTCTCATTCAACACCGCCGCAAGCTGTCGGCGCAGGGTGTCAGCACGGGTCTGTAAATCGGGAATGACGACCCCAATGTGCGCATGCCCGGCGGCGAGTTGATGCTTTAACCAGGAAACGAGGGCCTGAAATTCCTGTGTTTCATCGCTTGCGAGAAAAAGTGCACCTGAAGGCGTTTCACTCTGACGCTCAAACACGAAATGCTGAGCTCCGGCGGCACTAAGCGCTTTTTGCAGACTCTGCTGGATGGGTGTGAACGCATCAAAACACGCCCAGATAAAAGTGCCCCCTGCACTCTGAAACGCGTTATGCTGCAGAAGGTATGCCGGCAGCTGACTCTCAGAAAGGGCATGAAGCGCTTCAAGGCGTGCCTCAAAAGCGATACGCCATGCATTAAATCGCGCTGTCTGCGGGGTCGTTTCGAAATCGATATCCTCTGGGTTGACCTCCCAGGCCTGCAGGCGGTCATACGCCTCTGCGGCAAGCGGCAACAGCCGCTCGGCACCCTTGACAGCATTCGTCTGCAGCACCTCCTGCCAGAGGTGGCGTAGCTGGCAGGGCGAAAGCAGAACAGGGTGCGCGTGGTGCGGGTTTTCGTGGCAGAAGGCGAGAAAGGCTTCCCGCATCAGGTTTGAGTAGGGCAGGCAGCGCGGTTTTTCAAAGAAGGTGCATCCCTGTTCGGTTGCTTCCTGCAGAAGCCGGGCAGCAAGGCGGTTGTTGGGCGTGATGATGCACGCACCTTCAGCAAGGTGTTTAAAGAGTGCCGCGGTGTCGATAACTGGATACACGGTTGATTCCGCAGGATGGAGGCGCTCTGATTATGCGATATTGTCAAGAAGGGGTCAAAAAAAACGTGCCCGGCGGGTGCCGGGCAGCGTAAGCGGGGGCTTACCAGCGGCGATAATAACGGCGGTCCTGGTTTCGGCCAATCTGGTTGCCAATCAGGGCGCCGGCACCTGCGCCAATCAGCGCGCCCGCGCCACTGCCACCGCTTACGGCATACCCGAGACCGGCGCCTGCCGCAGCACCTGTGGCGGTACCTACCTGTGTATTGGTGCAACCGGTCATTAAAAGGGTTGCAAGCGTTGCGGCAGGTAAAATCCTGTAAAGTGTTTTCATGGTGAACGTCCTCACTGGTTATTGTCCATCATTGATGATAATAGTACATAAAATGAGATTTATGTAAATTATGTGAACTTTTGAGGGCTGCTCGGACACCGCTCTTTCCAGGTTTGCGGCTTGTACTCGCGCGAGCCTCCCGGTAGACTTGAAAAATTTGCACGTTTTCGGGGAATCGCATGTTTCATGGCAGCATGGTGGCACTGGTAACGCCAATGGACGACAATGACCAGGTGGATGTTGCGCGTTTGCGTGAGCTGGTTGAGTTTCATCTTGATGCCGGTACGCATGGCTTGATTGCCGCAGGCACGACCGGTGAGTCAGGTACGCTTTCGCATGCGGAAAAACTGCTTGTGATTCGCACGGTAGTGGAAGCGGCGCGCGAGCGCATTCCGGTGATTGCAGGCACTGCGGCCAATGCCACACGCGACTGCATCGCGCTGACACGGGAAGCCATGGAAGCCGGAGCGCATGCCGCACTCATTATGACGCCCGCGTACATCAAACCCACGCAGGAAGGCCTTTACCAGCACTATCGTGCGGTGGCCGCCAATGTCGCCATTCCCATTATCCTTTATAATGTTCCGAGTCGCACGGCCTGTGACATGCTGCCAGAAACGGTAGCGCGCCTTGCCGATATTTCGAACATTGTCGGCATCAAGGAGGCCACCGGCCAAATGCCGCGCCTGCAGCAGATTCTTCGAGCGTGCGAGGGCAGGCTGGATGTCTACAGCGGTGATGACCCGACCGCCGCGCAATGGATGCTGGCAGGTGCCAAAGGGGTGATTTCCGTGACGGCCAACGTTGCGCCACGCCTGATGGCAAAAATGTGTGATGCGGCGCTCGTGGATGATAAAGCCGCCTGCCTGCGTATTAACGAGCAGCTCGAGCCACTGCACCGTCTGCTTTTTATCGAGTCGAATCCCATTCCGTCCAAATGGGCGCTTTCCCGAATGGGACGCATGCAAAATACCCTGCGTTTACCGCTCCTGCCGCTCTCTGCTGAACACCATTCAGCACTTGAAGCAGCACTGCGCGGTCTTGAATTGATTTAATCTGGAGTACAGGCGTGAGTGTAAAAACAACAGCATGGGCGGTACTGGCGCTGGCAACCGTACTGAGTGGCTGCTCAAAATACGCCAGCAATGGTGAAGCTTTGTATCTGTCAGCCCGAAACGGGCCGAATCTTGTGGTGCCCTCACCGCTTTCGAGTGTCGGGGTTAGTCATTATCATGATTTGCCGGATGTGCCGAATCCCGCTCCGGTTAATCTCGCACCCCCAGGCTCGAATGAGCGGGATGTGGAATAGTCGGGAGGCACAAAGGGATGAGTGCAGAGGATAACGGCGGTGAAGTGATTGCTGAGCTTTCGGCGCGCATTATCGAAGCGCAGCGTAATATCCGTATTCTGGATATGGTGAAGTGGGATGAATCGGTCCGTGAGGATTTTTTTCGCCACAAGGCAAAGCGCCTGCCGGCGGTGGATGTCGATTATTACCAGCGCAAACCCCTGCCGTTTAACGTGGCGGAAAAGCAGGAAGAGTTCCGCCTGATAATGCGTGACGCGCAGAATCAGCTTGGCCAGTATGCGCCAGTCACGCGCCTTATCCGACGGCAATGCGAAGAATACGCACGCTCGGTGCAGATGCTCGAGGCGCGTGGCACGCCGATGTTTTCTGAAATCGCCATGGAGCTTTATGGCAGTCCGGATGATGCTTTCTACGTTGATGGCCCGCGCCTCAGCGAGCTTGGTACGGTGCTTTTTGACGTACTGACCGACCTTGATGTTCAACTGCAGTCGGAAGCGGACGTTAAGCGCCATTCGCCTCAGCAGGCACAGCATCTTCTGCAGGCACGCCTCAGTCATTTCTTTGAGCACCATCCGGGCAAGGTCACGGTGATGGTAAGCGATGATATGGTGGCTGATGCTTCTGCCGGGGCCGATAACATCAAGCTTAGCAAGCACGCCCTTTTCAGCGACAGGGATTTACGCTATCTCGAAGTGCACGAGGGCTGGGTGCATGTGGGTACCACATTGAACGGCGCGATGCAGCCGTATTGTTCTTTTCTCTCTAAAGGCTCGCCATCATCGAGCGTGATACAGGAAGGGCTTGCGGTCATTACCGAAGTGGTAACCTTCAACTCCAATCCCGGACGTGTGCGAAAGCTCACCAACCGCGTAATAGCCCTTGAGAAAGTGCGCCAGGGGGCAAATTTCCTTGATATTTACCGCTATTTTCAGGAGTGTGGACTGGATGAGCTGACGAGTTACAACCACACTGTACGCGTTTTTCGCGGCAGCACGCCTGACGGCGGGCCTTTTACCAAAGATCTTGCTTATACCAAGGGTTTTGTGCTGTTGTACAATTTTATCCGTTTTGCCATCAGCGAGCGTCGGCTCGACTGTATTCCGCTGCTTTTTTCAGGAAAGCTGGTGCTCGATGATCTGCCGCTGCTGCGCGAGCTTCAGGAGAGTGGGCTGCTCGTACCACCTGTGTATATCCCACTGCCGTTTCGCGACCTCTCAGCACTCAGTGCCTGGATGAGTTTTTCCCTTTTCCTCAATCGCTTTGACCTCAGCATTATCCAGAAAAATTTCCGGTTTTTGCTGGGATAAGCATCGTAGCCGTTTGCGTTACCGAAATCTTCGCTTCAATGCCGGATAGATGCACCTTCGTACGTGTCTTCAAAAAATTGTCCGGTACATAGTCGAACACGCTCTGATATACTGCACGCTAATACTACCTTAAGTTTCGAGCGGCTATACTCTTTGTATACCGTATTGTGGAGGTCGTCATGCCCCTGAATCAAACGTTTGCACAAGCCCTGTACAGCCCTGAAAAGCAGTTTAAAGCACCCGAGGCGCGCCGTGCGGCCCTTGATGCGCTGGTTGAGGCCGGTGAAGATATTTCCCGCTTTCGACAGGCGATACTCGACCACAAGGATTTCTGGCAGGGGATTGCAGGTCTTGATTTGAACGGGCAGGGTGATACGGATGCGTTTATCGATGGCGCGGATACGAACTACAATCCGCAATACTTTTACCATAACGCCCGACTTGTGCGTGCAAGCGAGCGCCTTGCAGGCAATGACGCAGTCACCGAACGGATGGCGACCTGTACGCCTGCAAATCTGGCGCAGCTTTTAGCGGATGAAGCCGTCAAAGACGTTGTGGGAGACTGGGGTGCTACCCCCCATCCTGCCACCCTCGGGCAGCTCCATCAGCTTTCACAGCATGCCCTGCTGCTTGCTAAAGTGCGCGCCGCAACGCCAGCAGAGGTTAATAATCTGCTGTGTGCAGCAACCCCGGAAGCGTTTCTTTCAGCGGCCAAAAACATTGGATATTCAGGCCCACTCCCACAGGGATTTCCTGAGGTTATGCGGGAAGTAGCGGCGCATTATTTTTTAACGGGATTGTCGCCCAATGACGTGATTGATATTGGAAATCAAACGCTTGCCCAGGCGAATTTTTTTCAGGCACTTCAGGCTACGCGGAATGAATGGGGTGGACTCATTTACGCACTGAATGATGGTGGTTACTCTGAGCGCTACCTGCACCAGCAATTAGGCCTGCGCTACCTGAACGAATGCCCAATCAATGATGCTCAACTTTCGCAACTGGTTGCCTGCAACACGGTAGATGCGTTTAAAACCACACTCGGCGATGTGATTGAAGACAGTGCAGGGCATTTTAAAAACAATGTAGTAGCCCCGGCAACGTTTGAGCTTCTGCGCGAACAGGCGGCTTTGCGGCTTCTTGGAAGGCTGCTGCAAACCTGTCAAGATGTGCCGGCCATGGAAGCGCTTCGCACGGCGGATACCCCGGAAGCCATCCGTACTGCTCTCGAGCAATATCCCTCGCTTGGATTTTCAGGGGCAGCAAGCCTCTCAGTGCGGGAGGCCATTGCGACCCATCGCGCAGCCCCGGAACTTGTGCGCCGCTTGAATCCGTTGCTTGCCGCTCGAAAAATTGAAACTGCCGATTTTAACACTCCGGAAGGAAAAACCCTGTTAACAGGCATACTTGAAGCGGTAGATGGCAAAACTGCCGCCAGCATGCTGAAGATGGATGGCGCGATGCTTTCTGAGGGCGTTAAAACACGGGCACTGCAGCGTGCACTCACGTGTTTTCTGGAGCAGGCTTCGGAGTCAGCGGTTAAAGCGCTGGTAACGCATACAGGTTTCGGACCGAGCGCCTATGCCGACTTTCTCCATTCCCAACTGTTTCCAGAAAACACCAATCCCGAACTTAAACGTTATTTACAGCAGTATTGCAACGAACCCGCTCACGAAAACCACCTGCGCCAGCAGGCGGCGAATGCCTGTATCTGGCGTTATGCAGACAGCCTCTCTGATGATGTGCTGAATGTTTTTGCTGATAACGATGACGATGATGCGCTTGATAACGCTCGCACAGCAATTTTCCCCGGAGCGCCTGAAGCGGTTATACAATCCCCGGAGTTCTCACGTTTAGCGCTTGCCCAGATGTCTGTGCGTGCCGCGCGTCAGCAAAACAAGGACAAGCTTTTACGTTTCGCGAATACCCTTGACGTTGAGGATGTGGAATCTAACAGAGCACTTAGTGCTCTCCCGGATGACAAAAAAAACGCGCTTCGCGTACAGGTGACTGAAATCTTGCTCAGCAAAGAGCCGCTGAGCCGTGACTTTGAAGTGCTTGCCAATGCAACTTCTACGGACGCACGCAAGGGCGCTCTTAAAAAGCTTGGGCTGCTTGACACGGTGGTAGATGCCTTTAGCGATGCTGACACTGCAACATTTAAAACACTCGCTCGCGAGCGGCTCAATGGCCTGCGCCTTGAGAGTGTTTCCCGTTTTGGCGCAGCGGCGCGTCCGCAGCTTCTGGCACTGGTTGAAAAAATCCCCGAGGCCGAGCGCGTGGCGTTCTGGGATGATAAAAAAGCGCTGAAAGCGCTGGTGGATGCGCGTTTCCCGGAGGATGTTAAGCGTGTGCGCCTGGCGTTCAGCGCTGCAACCAGCGCGGAGATTGATGCCGTATGTGACGAGAATCTGCGTCTTTACAGGCTAAGCCATATACATAACGCGCCGCTTGCAGGCGTGCTTGCCAGTCTGGGCTTAGGTTTAGATTCGCAGACGTGTGTACAGGTAAACGATATTATTCATAATGCGATGTGGAATGATGATGCCGCATTTGAATCGACGGCAACGGCTTTACATCGCACCTGTGGGCAGCCGGGAACTCTCGATGCTTTCAAGGCTGCACTGGCGGTTGAGCGTGAGGTGATACATGCACAGCATCTTTACAACCAGGCAGGTCGGAATATTTACCATCAACCACGTACGTCCGAACTCGATAAGCGCATTCTTGACTTCTTCCTCGGCCTGCCAAAGACAGCCGACCTTGATGATGTCAAGACTGGTCCCGGTTCACTCTGGGATGCCAATGGCGGCCTGCTCGCGCTTTTCAAAAATGCTAAAACCCTGAGTGAGCTGCATGCAGAGGTTGATAAAGCCTCCTGGAAAGGCGTACTTCCACCTTCATGGAAAGACGAGCTGACACGCGCGCGCTTTGAAGATTTCAAGCGTTATGAGCGGCACGAAAAACTCCGTGGTGCGCACTATCAACAAGAAATTCAGGTATTGAACGAAAGGCTTCAGGAGATGCAAACGCGCCAGGAGGCTTTTGCCAAAAGCGCCAAACCGCTCCAGTATTTTAACCAGTTTCATCCGGCGTATGCATTTATGCCGGTGTTTCATGGGAAAGCGCGCGAAAATGCCCGTGCCATGCAAAGCCACTTCGAGACACTTGATGCTGATTGCGACACCATTGTGACAAATCTTCGCCTGCAAATTGAGCAGCTCGAAAATATCCGCGACAGTCTGCCGGATGCAGGAGGGATGTCACGCGACAGGCAAAAGGCGTTGAATAAGCTCTTTCAGGACGTGCAGGCACGTGAGAGTCGAGCGCGACAACTGCTTGCTTTTTATGAGCGCGTGCAGCGCTCCCTTCGCGGAGACCCGCGCAGTTCTAATGCGGTGGAGCGCAAAGGGGTCATGCAGCAGCTCGCAGAGCTTGAGAGTGGCAAGCGCTCTACCATGGTATTTGTCAACTGTACGGAAAAGGATGTTCCAGATTCGCCGGAGGCATTGAAAACGCTTGCAGGCGCACCTCCAGGTGCTGCCCCGTTGACCTCCCTGAGCGTCAACAGTGGTCCTTTTGACTTTGGGGAAGCCAAACCGCTTGCTGATGGGATGCTCCGTGAATACACACTTGCAAGCGTTGCAAGTCCCAGTCTTGAGGGGCGCTACGCAGAGCAGCGCGCTGCAGCCGGCGTGATGCCGCAAACGGGGGATGTCGTTAATCACGTAACCCTGACGGTCACGCATTTCCCGAAAGCCGGTCCGCGGGTAACTGATGAAGCCCTTCACGAAGCACGTGTTGAGTTTGCCATGACCATGGCATCGCAAATGCTCGCCAGCATCGACTGGACCCCCTCTGAACACCGGCCACTTTACCTGAAGGGCAGTAATGCCGAGGAACAGAAGTACCTGTGGACGGCACTGCGTATTCTCGGTCAAAATACGCCTGGCAGAAAATTTGATGAAAAAGCCATTAAAGTCGTTGGCCCCTTCAAGCCTTCAAGCGAAATGGGAATGTTCTCCTATTTCTCCTCAACAAAGAAAAAGTTTGAAGCGGTCATGAAGCCAGAAGATGCCGAGCGCATGGAAAAATATGAGGCTTATAAAGAGGGTATGAGCTCGCCAAAGCGGCAGGAAAGCATTAAAAAAGCGCTTGAAGCCTTTACCGGGCGCGCTCTTCAGGCTGTTGAAGACGCGAAAGACGAGAATGCAAAGAACAATCCTGGTTCTGGCGCGTGATTTGCAGCATGAAGCGTAAAACGGTTTAGTGGAGAGCAGGATGGAGCGGTCGGATTTGGCTATTGGAGTATTTGATTCCGGCATGGGGGGGCTGACGGTGCTGCGCGCGCTTCGTGCGGCACTTCCTCAGGAGTCGTTTATTTATCTTGGGGATACGGCGCGCCTGCCTTATGGCACCAAAAGCCCGGATACGGTCCAGCATTATGCCGTGCAGATGGCGCGCGTGCTTGTTGAGCGGCGCATAAAAGCGCTCGTTATCGCCTGCAACACGGCAACGACAGCAGCCCTCCCACATCTGCAGCAAATGTTGCCGGATATCCCGGTGCTTGGCGTGGTTGCTCCCGGCGCGCTGGCCGCGACTCGTGTGACTCAAAACGCTGAAATTCTGGTGCTGGCCACGGAAACCACCATCGCATCACGCGCGTACCATACCCGCATTCTTGAGCACCTGCCAAAAGCGCGGGTTACCGGTCGTGCCTGCAGCGTGCTTGTGGCGCTCGCAGAAGACGGTATGACGCAGAATGCGGTCGCACGCGAAGCCTTATTGCACTATCTTGATGCCTACAATGGCGAAGACACGGTGCTGCTTGGCTGCACGCACTTTCCCGTTTTTCGAGAGCTGCTCACGACACTTTTGCCCCCGGGCGTAAAACTCGTGGACTCTGCCGAGGCGACCGCTCACGCGCTTCTCGATTGTCTTCAGGAGCAGGGACTCCTCACGCATCGTCAGGGGGAGGCAACAGTACACTATCTGGTGACAGACTCCATAAAGCGCTTTCAACAGGTGGGCGAAATTTTCCTTGGTGAGCCACTTGATGCCGCGCGCATTGAATGTGTGGATGCCTGTCAGCCCGTGATTTAGCGGACAGATGGGGACGCGGGTGGTTTCGGCGCCTCTTCGGGCGTGCTTTCTTCGCGCATCGCATTTAATTGGTTTTTCATGCTTCTAAATGACGATGAGGCGGCATTTTCATCAATTTTTCCCTCTGCATCGGCTTTGGGTGAAGACTTCCAGAAATGGCGGTGCGATGCGATGGCCTCTTTCAGTGCGATTGCCTGAGGGCTGGTACCGGTTGCGGGATTAACGCGCTCATCAAGAGGAAGGGCGCGAAGGGCGTTGGTAATGCGCTCAGCCTTATCAAGGCTGCCAATGGAAAATATGGATTTCCCATCTTCGCGCAATTGATGGATGAGGCCTGTTATTTGAGTGAAAGCACCATTTTTGAGGTTATCATAGAGGCTGTTCATTGATGCAATAATCGCCTCTTTCTCCTCCGGTGAAGACGCATTGCGGCATGCTGCTTCTTTTGCGGCAAGATAGCTCTGAACGCCGGGGTCATTTTCTCCGACCTTAAGGGTGTTCAGGCGGGCAGCGGCTTCAAGAAAAGGCACTGGTAGTGCACCCAGTGTCATGAGCGATACCCGTGCCGCATCAAGCGACTTTCTTTCGGAGGGAACGGGGTGCGTTAAGTCCTGAATAAGGGTTTTAAAAGCGGCTCCGCTTTCTGTTGCAAATGCCGGATGCGAAAAATCGGATTCCTGAAAATCGCGGTGGGGCGGCCATTCGCCGGTTAAGCTCGTGTAAAGATTTCTCCCAAGTAACGCAGCATGTGCCGCTTCTGCCGGGATATTATCATCCGGCAGGCCATAGATGCCAAAGCCATGCGTTTGCAGCACCGGCAAATTCTCATTGCCCGGAGTGACCGGGGTATAATTGCCGTAGCTATTAGTGAATAAAAAGCTCTTGGTATCAGCGATGATGAGGCGTCCTGACGCATCCACGAGCCAGTTTGAAAGTTTACTGTCAGGAAAAAAACACCCGGCGTTCTGGATGTTTTTAAAGGCATCACACATTTGCAGACCAATATCAGCGGCCGCTTCAAATCCTTTTCCCGCATTGCGCATTTTTTCTGCATGCTGGAGTGCGCTGCCGCCGTGAATAAAATCAGTGGCAATAAGTGTCCTTGAGGCGCGTTCATAGTCTCCAAGGCGCAGAGGAACTGCACCCTCGACCTGACGCTCGGCATAATGCGGGATTAGTAAATTCGGGAGATAGTCTCTCAGATGGCGCTCGACATGCCGCGGTGATCTGTCGCGGTCTTCGAGTTTTAACACCTGCCTGGCTCCCGTCAGTTGATGCGTCACTGTAAAATTTTGAGAGTTTTCCCCTCCCAGAAATGCGACGGCATGTGTGCCCAAAAATTGACGAAACCGTTTTGCTTCCGCTGTCGTATCCGATGCCTCATAGAGTGCGCGAAGGTCTTGCTCAAGGCTTTCAGAATTGCCCCTTGCGAGTATTTCCATCAGGGCATTCGCCTTGAAGGGCGACATGTTGCTGATGATTTCTGAAAGTGGTGAGCGGGGTTTATCAGGGGCGTGCAGTGAGCGTACGCCGATTTTTTCAAGCTCAGCCTGTGTGTAGATAAACAATGCGTTTTTGAGGTTTTGGAAGGCATCAGCTTCTGCCATTCTTTGGGGGTTTTCGCGTGTTTCCACAAAGTCTACGGCTGCACGGATGCGACTGAGCGCCTCAAGTTTTTGTGCAGGTGATTCGGCATTATCGAGGACGGCGATTCCACGGCCAAGGTCCTTGATAAACGTTGCCGCCAGGTCATTACGCAAAGGTGCGAGATGTGGCGTGACCGCGTGGTAGTCCACAACTGCTTTAATTTCAGCCAATGAAACAGACATAGTGGCCTATATATGATTGTTTAATTTAATTTTAGTTCATTATGTTGGTTTTGTGAGAAAGTTAGCTAATAATCGCTTAAGTATCTGTTGGTATACTGTTGGGCTAAGAATCTTATGAAGTTGTCTTAAGGAGTTGTTCCCATGCCGTTGTTGTTGCCCGATGAATCTTTCCGAGAATTGCATGCACTGGTGCAGGCGTTTAATGCCATTCCAGAGGACAATCATGTACAGCGGTTGTTTTTGCTGCAAAAAATTGACAGTGCCGTGCATCATGCAGACATGAATGCGGCACTTTTTGCGTGGTATAACCATGAAAGGGGCGAAGGGACGGAGAGTGGGATTGAAGAGACCCTTCAGGAATACGGCATTCAGCTTACGGCTTCTTTCTTTTTGCGCCGGATGCAGTTTGCCCTGGCGGTCAAGCAGCACGCAGGAGAAGAGCGCCTTAGTCCTGCTGAGAAGGAGACATGCTGTAACGTAGCCGATGAGCCGCGCTTACTGGCTGACCACCAGCAACTTTTGAAAGCTTCGATGCAATGGCAACGTCTGCGGCCTATGTATATTCAAAGCAGCCTGAAAATGGCGCATCTTGCTGAAGCTTCCGAGGTGGTAGGCAGGCGAATGGATAATCATACAGAGCTTTTTTCGCAGGCAAGCAATAAAATACGCCAGATTCGCGAGAAGGCTCTTAATCCTCACAGCCATTTCAACTATGAGGTCAAACCGCTTGGTAAGGAGCAAAACAATAACTTTAATTTTATCGTGCGCTTTGGCGATGAGAGCGCCCCTCTGGTGATGCGTGTGACAGATGAGGAGAGCCTGAGTCTTGACCAGAAATTGCGTTCAGAAGCAGTATCCAAGCATTTTAACGAAGAATACGCACAGTTTATGCACGTTTTTACCCACGATGGCTCTGCGACATACATGTCAGTGGCACTTGGGAATTTTGCCAATCAGGGAGATCTTCAGAATGTGGCGCAATCGATATCGAAGGCCTTTCAAGGGAATGAACGCCAGAAGCGACAGCAAATTGCGGCAAATACGACGCACTATTTCAAACAGATTGCCAAATTCCTGACGGAGCTTGAAAAAGGAGGAGTGTGGCATCCCGACATCAAACTCACTAACTTCCTCTCACACGATAATCGCGTGGTAGTGAGCGATCGTAAAACATTTATCGAGACCCCGACGCCAGCCGCACAGGACATGAGCACTACCGTCATGTATGCGGCTCCAGAATTTGCTGACTGCATGAACCGGACTGGAACCGCGCTGGTTGCCACGAAAGCCACCACAGAAATTGCCATGCAGCCTTATATGGCCTGGCAGGTAGGGCTGGCGCTGAAAGAGTTTATGCTGACAGCCATTCGGGGGCATAAGCTCGAAAAGACGTTGTCCAATGAAGAAAAGGCCGTTTTTGCCGAGGCCATGGACACACGAGGGTATGATATTTCACAACTTTTGCCAAATCCCGGGTATCAGGTGCAAAACCTCTGGCTGCTGGCAGAAGAGCTTACTCACATGAAAGCCGAACGGCGTCTTTCGTTGAGCGCCTTCCAGAAACTCCTGACGCACGTCAACCAGCCGCCTCTGCAGTTTGCCGCACTGCTTGAAGCTGAAAAGCCGGCAGATGAAGTGGGATACAGCAAACTGGTGGCCGCGATTTTACGGCGTTTGCACAATCGCAGTCCTCTGGATAATGAGGCGCTGGAGACAATCAACAGTTATTTCGCCGCCATTTACGAGAATGCCTATACCAGCGCGCGCCTCGCGCCTTACGCGAAAAAACTCGCGCTCTATTGCCATCAACGAGACCATGGTCTTGAAGTGCTTTCTGCACGCATTGAAAGAGCGCTTTGGAAGGGCGACTGGCAGCGGGCGTCACTGGGACAAAAACTGCGCTACTGGCTGACACTCACCTTCTGGCGCGTAGACCGCGTGACAACGGCTGAAATGCTCGCCAATGATGACAAGGCACTTGTTACGTCTAATGAGTCAAAGATGAATCGTTGGTTGAATCTCAACATGCAGTTTGAGCTCCTGTCAAAACCTTACCTGCAGGTAAGGTTGGGTGAGGTACAGTATGAGAATCTGAATGCGTATTTTGAGCGTATGCGAACGTTGCAGGAAGCAGCACCGCAGGAAGAGTCCGAGGTAACAGAAACTCAACCAGTCAGTGAATCCTCAATGCAGGACAGGTTTGTCTCAGATACCTCTCATGATATCAACCCTGCCACAATGGTGCGGGTTGATACTGATGATGAAAGCGTGGATGCGTTTAATACCATGGTTTTGGTCGGGCGCTCTGACAGTCCAGTGCCTTCTTCAAGCTCTGCGAGTGTGTCAGAAAGCTTTAGTACCATGGTGGTCAAACCCGCCACCATGATTGCGAGAGTGTTAACAGACTCCTCTGACCCTCTTCGGGACTCAGACAATGATACGAGCAGTGATGACGAGAAGTCTGACGATGATGAATATGCAACAACGATTCGAGAACCGCGTAAAAATACTGCAGGTCCGTCACCTTGGGACAGCCTGAAGGTGCCGGCAGGCAAGCCGACGGGTACCTGCAACAGTCCTGCCGCATCAAGTGTTGCGGCAGCGGTCGCGCCTGTTCGAAGGCTCATGCCGGTAAAACACCCGAGTGTGAATACAGCCATGATGCAGAGCTTAAAGCGTCTGTCCTTCTGGAGGCAGTCGGTGGATGATGCTCCGCCGCCTTCTACTCCTGTTGAGGCGCACGAGCCAGCAGATTCTTTGCAGCCTCAGCTGGACTGACACGCCCTTCCAGCAGGGCTTCAATCTGAGTACAAACGGGCATGTCGATTTGGTGCGCTCTGGCGAGCGCACACACTTCCCGTGCATTGTCCTTGCCTTCTACCACCTGACCAATTGCCGCTTCTGCCGCGGTTGGAGTCTCTCCACGCCCCAGCGCCAGACCAAAACGGCGATTACGCGACTGGTCGTCCGTGCAGGTCAGAACAAGGTCGCCCACACCTGACAGCCCCAAAAAGGTATCCGGTTGAGCGCCCAGTGCCATGCCCAGTCGGCGCATTTCCGCAAGCCCGCGGGTAATGATGGCGGCTTTGGCATTAGCGCCATAGCCAAGTCCATCACTGACACCACAGGCGATGGCCAGTACGTTCTTGACCGCACCACACCATTGTACGCCGCGCAAATCCTGCGACAGATACACACGAAAATTGCCATGGTGCAAAAGCGGATGTAAAAAATGTAGAAAAGGCATGTCGTTACCGACAAGGGTCACAGCGGTTGGCAGACCGTTTGCCACTTCGCGGGCAAATGAGGGGCCAGAGAGCATGGCGGCCGGAAAGGCGCGGCCATAGCGCATGGATACAAGGTCGCTTAAAAAGCGGTGTGAAGAGGGGTCAAGGCCTTTTGTCAGCCAGACAATGTTTTTAAGGGTATCCGGCAGTTCTGCGAGCAAGGCCGCAAATGCCCTTGAAGGTATTGCGAGCATCACCACATCGGCTGCCTCAAGTGCCTCGGTCAGTGACAGGCATGGCGTGAGTGTCGGGGGAAAGGAATGGTGCGGCAGAAAGCGCGCGTTGCAGCCTTCCTTCATCATGGTGCATACGTGCTCTGCACGATGTCCCCAGAGGCGCACGTTGTGGCCGGCTTTGGCCATGTGAATAGCGATGGCCGTTCCGAAGGAACCGGCACCGAGCATGGCTATGGTGGCTTTTTGCATGCGCTGTCCATCAGGTGGGCTGGCACGGGGTGCCAGCCGGGTTTGTCAGTGAGTCGTTTCTTCTTCCTGTTGCTGCTGACGCTCCTCTAGCTGTTGCAGGTAAAGCGCATCAAAGTTGACCGGCGCGAGCACGAGCTGCGGGAAGCTGCCGCGTACCACAAGAGAGGTAATTGTTTCACGCGCGTAAGGGAAGAGCAGGGATGGGCAGAAACTGCCAAGAAGCTGGTCAAGCTGTTGGGGTTCAGCGCCCTCAATGGTGAAAATACCGGCCTGTGCGACTTCAACGAGGAACGCAACCTGACCGCGATTGCGAGCAGTGGTAGTCACGCTCACAACGACTTCGTACACACCTTCGTCCAGACGGGTATTGCTGGTATTGATTTCAAGCTCAAGTTCCGGTTCCCACTGCTGTTGGAAAATCGCCGGAGAGTTGGGGGTTTCGAAGGAAACGTCTTTCGTGTAGACGCGCTGAATCATGAATTGCATTCCAGCTTCTTGTTGTTGTTCACTCATGGTAAAAATTCCTTAGCGTAAAAGTTCATCCAACTGCCCGGATTTTTCCAGGGCATACAAATCATCGCATCCGCCAATGTGGCGGCCGTCAATGAAAATCTGTGGTACAGTGCGCCGCCCGCTCAGAGCAATCATCTCTTCCCGATGAGCATCGCTCAAATCCGCGCGAATTTCGGTAAAGGCTGCTCCCTTGCGGGTAAGCAGTGCTTTTGCACGGTCGCAATAGGGGCAGGTTGCACTGCTGTAAACAATGATTTCGGCCATTTATTTTCCTTTAACAAGTGGCAGGGAAGCAGTTTGCCAGGCCTGCATGCCGCCGGCGAGGGCAAAGACGCTTTCAAAGCCTGAGGTGCGCAACGTATGCGCAAGCGCACTCGACTGCATGCCACGGGCGCAGACAAGAATCACGGACTTTTGCCGATATTTTCCAAAGCGCTCGGGCGTTATCTCATCGGTATTGGCACGCGTGGCGTTCACAATATGACCTGCGCGAAACAGTTCCGGCTCTCGCAGGTCAAGTACTATTGCATCCTGATGATTGAGAAGGTCAATCGCGGCCGTAGTGGTAATTTCGTGCGTGCGTGCGCGTTTGGCGCGCCATTCGTTCAAGGCAATCAGTATCGCTACAGCGACAAGCGCGAGACAGAGCATCCAGTGCCTGCCTGCAAATTCAATTACGTGTTCCATCCTACATCCGCTAAAAACCCAAAGTCGGGAAATTATCCCGGGAATACCCCGGGAATGCAAGAATATCTACCGGGACCTGGTTTAAAAAAGGTACCTGTTTTGAATAGTGATAGATTCTGTGATGTAGTGCTTTGCCGTGAGAGGTATTGGATGATTCGGTAACGCAGACGGGCACGCAGACGTTCACGTGAATGTCGCGCAAGCGCGGTTCTATGATTTTACAGTGCATTTCAGGATATTACTGTTTTAGCCGTTGAGCGTGATACTGAACCCGATTTTCTTGCGGGAAACAGGGCTCCCAGTCCCGCAATATAAAAGCGCGCGCCAGCGCGTACTTTCACGTACCCGTCTGCGTGCCCGAATTGTTTCGAGCCATTTTGGTAAGCATGGACACAATTCTTAATAATAAACAACGTGATTTTAATCTTAATAGAGTATTAGGGCGTGTCATCAATTAAGCCATATAACGGCTGACGCCAAATAGACCGCCCCGAGGAAATTTCGAGCTTTTTTGTCATACCTTGTCGCTATTGCCCTGTACTGCTTTAATTTGGCGAAAAAGTTCTCTATCAAATGGCGGGCCTGGTACAGAAATTCATCGTATTTTCGCTGTTCTTTCCGGTTAGATTTTGGTGGGATTACAGGCTGACAATTTTGGGCTTCCAGCTTCGCCAATACCCTCTCATCCGCATCATAAGTTTTGTCTGCGAGTAACGCATTTGCTTGAATATTTTCAAGCAATAATCTGCTCCCTCAAGATCGTGAGCCTGGTCTCCCGACAGGTGAAATCCGGTTGGATTTCCCAGCGCATCGAAAGTAGCGTGTATCTTTGTACTTAATCCTCCTTTGATTCGTCCGATGGCTTCGTTACCCTCTTTTTTTAGCGCCAGCGCTGTACTGGTGCGCTCTAACGATGGTTGAGTCGAGCATGCCATACTCATTGTCCGCATCCTCTGCCAAGGCCTTGAACACCCTTTCCCAAATACCTTTTATGCTCCACCTTGTATGACGAGTGTGAATAACCCTGAAATCACCAAAACGCTCAGGTAAATCACGCCATGGAATCCCCGCGCGATAGCGATAAAGTACTGCTTCTACAAATAATCGATTATCTTTCGCAGTAACACCGACAGTCTCCTTCCGTCCGGGCAATAAATCCTTGATTTTTTCCCACTGATCATCCGTCAAACTATATCGACGCATTCCGTTACCCTCCTGTTTCCTTGAGAGGCAGAATACACAAAATATATCTTAATGAGAATATATTCAGCACATGTCGATATAATGAGCAACATCAGTTTTGCTATATATTTCAGTAATAAGGCGAAATGCGTTTCTATTTGGCAGCGTTAAGACAGGGTTAATTGATGACATGCCCTGGCCTGTCATCATTTTCTCAACCTTACATCCTGATTTATCTAATGGCACATAAAATTCCGTCCTTCAAGGGCAAGGATATAAGCGCCGTAAGATAAAGTGCACAATCAATGAGGTAATTTCAAATAGTCATCTCCCAATCATAGATCCTACCTTCTTGGCGGTGGTGCCGGACGAGGGGCAGCCGGTGCCGGACAAGGAGCAGCCGGTGCTGGTAGAGCGGCCTTAAAGGGAATCGGAGTAGGGAGCTTGCATTGTGCTGGCTGAGCAGGCTTGTCTACTGTTGGTGTAAAGGGCATTTCAGGTTTTGATGGTAATGATTTTTTTGGTGTTAATTGGAATGTATGCGTGGTTGATGAAGCTTTGAACTGTGATTTCACCGATTTTGCATAAAAAGAATATCGTGAATAATCTCTGCTATGAGAGAATACTCCCGATTCCCCGCCAAAATAACCGTGCGCGAGACCCGGGTCACCTTGCACAATCCGGGGTTTCGTGACAAAACAATGGTTTTGGTGACCACATTGGTCGATGCAAAGGATGTGACTATCGATGACCTGTGTGAATTATATGGGTTCCGATGGTTTGTGGAACTTGACCTTCGCTCTGTCAAAGAAGTGATGCGCATGGGCATTTTGCGCGGAAAGACACCAGAAATGGTCAAAAAGGAGATCTGGGCGCATGTTCTTGCGTATAACCTCGTCAGGAAAATGATGCTGCAGGCAGCAATGAGGTATAACCAGAGCCCTCGTTCAATGAGCTTTAAGTTGGCACTGCAGATGATATCTGCATTCCGGCAGGCTGGATCCCTCTCTGAATCTGACCAAGAGGTTTATACGGCACTTCTCAAAGCGCTGGTTTCGAAAAAGACTGTAAAACAAAACAGGCCCAGCCAGCCAAGGGTGGTCAAACGTAGGCCAAAAGCATTCCCGAGAATGCAGAAACCCCGGGCTGATTATTTGGAAATTGAGGCGGTGGCGTGATTAAGTTAGCAGTATTGATACTTGATGTGCTTGGTAAGGCTTATTGGAGATTTTATTCATAAATTTAATGCGGAATGTCGGATTTAAACCATTGTTTACCAACAAACTCACGGTCAGCCAACAATCCCTTGATACATCCTTTGCCAAATTGAGCAATGAACTTTTCCATCAGTTCAATACGCTCGCGTGTATCAGAATTGCCTCGCTTATTCAGTAATTCCTAATAAATTGGAATCGATGTTCCTTTAAACACAATACCCAAGGTCAGAATATTGATGTCTGAATCTCCCCAGCGCCAGTTGGTTCTATCCATTGCGAGGTACCATTGGCCGTCTTGAACAAAAAATAACCTGAATATAAATCCCGCAATTTTTTGATAATCAAGTGCGTAGTGAGCGAAAAATCTCTGTATTCTTGGGTATCTTGATGACTGCTTGCCGTCTCCCGGCATCACGCAGGCCAGTTTTTGCTAAATTAACAGTCCTCGTGGTAAGCAGGCCAAGTAACATATACATGAAACAATTGATTCGTGCCTTGTTCCACTTGAAATACGCGTTTAAACTATCCTGCAACTCGTTGATACATTCCATATAACCTCCTTTTGGCGATCGAGATTATATGGTTTTAATTATTTATCAGCGAGTTACTTCAGAATTTTATTTTTTGTCATGTACAAAGCGATATATTAATAAACACGCAAAGTGATCTTTAGATTGACGATCCGGCATGAATTAAGATAGTATCGCCCCCGATTTGTCTTTATTCTGTAAGGTTGTCCAAGCTATGAGTAACTTATCTATTGTTAAAGTGAAGCACTTTAAAAAAGAGGGGGAAGATCACGCTTTTGCCCTGATTAAGGTTGAAGATTCACCCAGGATTCGAAGTATTCGATTTGACTATTCGTATAAAACAAAGGGATTGACAGTTTCATTATTTCCTGTGAAATCTGCAGAAGAGGCGTATTATGCTGAACGTAATAATCGTTATCGACGATGGGAACCTGCGAAGTATCCATCCTTTTATGAACCATTCCTCTCTCTAAGTCAATATGTTACCTCTGAAATTGCGTGGTTTCACGAGTATGGTCATTTTGACTTTGATAACTGGAGTAAATCACTTGATTTTTTGACCGAGCTTGTAAAGATTCCCGATCTTGCTTGTTTGGATGAGAACGAGGATGTACAGGTTTTATTTTCGGCACTGATGCGTGATATATTGCCGTACCATGAATTTAAGAATTTTGTTAACGAACTGCTTAATATTAACAAATTTGAGCATGTCGTAACTGTGGTTAAAATAAGAAATGATGCAAAGATTTCCTGCTTCTACGGGGATGTCTTGCGAACTTGTAATGCGTTGGAACATGCCCAGGAACTTTATAAAGAAATACCCTTGGAAAGTTTGTATTATGAGCGCGTACGCCCTTGGTTGGTTCAGCCTATTGTACCGGAAGTGACGGAAGTGTCGGAAGTGTCGGAAGTACCGGAAGTGTCGGAAGTACCGGAAGTGTCGGAAGTGTCGGAAGTACCGGAAGTGTCGGAAGTACCGGAAGTGTCGGAAGTACCGGAAGTGTCGGAAGTACCGGAAGTGTCGGAAGTACCGGAAGTGTCGGAAGTACCGGAAGTGTCGGAAGTACCGGAAGTGTCGGAAGTACCGGAAGTGTCGGAAGTGTCGGAAGTGTCGGAAGTGTCGGAAGTGTCGGAAGTGTCGGAAGTGTCGGAAGTGTCGGAAGTGTCGGAAGTGTCGGAAGTGTCGGAAGTGTCGGAAGTGTCGGAAGTACCGGAAGTGAATGTGTTTGAAAATATCCCCATACCCGCATTATTGAGTATGACTCCAGGTCGATTTGGTATTTTTGGAAAAGGCTCTCGTCTAGTGGAATCAGATTCGGATTTGTATCCTGCTTACGAAGGGGATATCAGAGCTATAATATAGCTTCTTGTTCAAACAATACGCAGAAAAACCCCTATCTCCTGTGGGGAGAGGGGTTAAACGCATTTCGCGCCAGCGGCTGATTATGAACACAACTTCTTAACTATCAAACATACTCCATCGCTGCTGAACTCCCAGTGTTTACCTTTTGAGTTATAAGTTCCAACAAGATTGAATCCAGCTTTTTCATATACATGGTACGATTGTGCTGGTAGATAAAACTACCATAGCTTATCCCGTGCTCTTTACAGTATGCCTTTTGAGCCAGTCTGCTGGTTTTCCACGCATCTGAAGGTTAAGTCCGTAAAATGCTGTAAATTCGGAACGACGCTGAGGTAGAGGCGTCAACGCCAGGATTCGGTACTATTGAGTTGTCTAAAAACAATAAAAACCGAGGAGGCTGGCGATGACGGACTACAATATTACCGTTGGACAGGAATTGATACCAGAACTTTTGACAAGCCAGGGTGGTTTGGCGAAGCTGGTTGAGAGCGTGTTGAACCAGATACTGGAGGCTCAGGCGACAGAAACCCTTGTAGCCGGGCGGTATGAGCGAAACGAAGAACGAGCCGGTTATCGGAATGGCTACCGGGCACGCCAGCTGTATACACGGGTTGGTCCGGTTACGTTGCAGGTACCGCAAACACGTGATGGCTCATTTTCGACGGATATTTTCAAGCGTTACCAGCGCAGTGAACAGGCCTTTGTTCTGGCGTTGCTGGAAATGGTAGTCAACGGGGTTTCTACGCGGAAGGTCACGCATATCACGGAAGAGCTTTGCGGGGTAAGCGTCTCAAAATCGACAGTGAGCCAGCTGTGTGTGAGCCTTGATGCGAGGATACGCGCCTTTAACGAACGGCGCCTCGATGGGGTTAACTATCGCTTTGTGATTGTGGATGCGATGTTTATTAAAAGCCGTGATGGCGACCGCGTGGTTTCCCGGGCAGCCCTGTCGATATCGGGTATCCGCGAAGACGGTTACCGTGAGGTTTTGGGGCTGAAAATAGGTGATACCGAAAGCTTTGCTACCTGGGATGAAACCCTGCGTTGGCTGAAAGAGCGGGGATTAAAGGGCGTGATTTACGTAATTTCCAACCAGCATGCCGGTCTTGTGGAGGCCATACGCAAGCATTTTCAGGGCGCGACATGGCAACGCTGTCAGGTGCATTTAATGCGCAATTTACTTGGTCATTGTTCGCTGCGCTATCGCAAGGAAGTCGCTGAACAGGTCAAGCTCATCCTGCAGGCGCCTGACATGCAGGAGGCGCGGCGCAGATTGATTGAATTTGTTGAGGCCTTTGGGTCAAAAGTCCCCAAAGCCGTAGCATGCCTTGAGGAGGCTTTTGAGGATGCCATGGCCATCATGGCCATTCCTGCCAAATACCGTAAACGCTTCCGCACCACCAATATGCAGGAGCGACTGAACGAAGAACTCAGGAGACGTGAAAGAGTCATCAGAATCTTTCCCAACGATGCTTCCGTCCATCGTCTGCTCGGTGCACTGCTCGCTGAAATTAATGAGCAATGGCAGGCAAGAAGGTACCTCGATATGGATGAATTTAACGAATGGTGGGAGGGGCAACAGCAGAATACATCCAATGTATTGGAGCTAAATAAAAAGGTTAATTAATAACAAGGCTCAATGGAACGAATCAATGGCAATTTACAGCAAATTTTGGACTTGACCAACGTGAATGTCGCACAAGAGCTGTTCTATAATTTTACAGCGCAATTCAGGATATTACTGTTTTAGTAGTTGAGCGTGATACTGAACCCGATTTTCATGCGGGAAACAGGGCTCCCAATCCCGCAATATAAAAGCGCGCATTAGCGCGTACCTTCACGTGAACGTTTTCGTGCCCGTCTGCGTGCCCGATGATGAATGTGTCTCTTTGGCAGGCATGAAAACCATCCGACTGGTAAAGCACATGTCTATCACCCCACGACCTCAGGGTGACAGCCAATGCAGTATCAGTGATGCATAAAACCCGCGGTCACTTCAGCAAGCGGTGTACCGACACTGCCAGAAGGAGGTGTTATTCCGAGGAGAGCTGAGAGTGTCGGGGCGATGTCGGTGGTATAAACCTGACGCGACACGCGTTTTACCGGGAGAGACGGGTGCACAAACAAAAGCGGTACGTAACTGTCATAGCGCCAGGGCGTGCCATGGGTATCGGGGTTATGTCCTTCCGGTAACTGCAGTGGATGAGGAACTACGTACAGGTCGCCGCTGCGCTCGGGAAAGCCCATGCGTTCGACCTTTTTGCTCAGCCAGTCGGTGGCTGCCGGCAGCAGCAGGGGATAGACCCTGAAGGCATCGACTTTAGCACTTTTTTCGAGCGCACGCGCGAGCGTACGGCTGACTTTTTGAGCGTCTAAACCCTGTGACCGCAACAGGTCGTGGTCAAGATACACATAGGGAAGTGACACCGCCTGCAGCGCCTCGGGTTTCAGCTGAAAGCGGGCTTGCAGGGTTTTGCGCACTTCATCGGCAATCGCTTCCTCATCGAGGGGGTTGCGCACATTCATGCCATGTCTGCGCAGGTAATCCGGTGAATTACTGACACCGTGGTCCGCACTTAAAATGATGAGCGTATTCTGAAGCCCCACCTCACGGTCAAGCGTTGCAAGGAACTGTGCAAGGGTTTTATCAAGGTGCAGAAGGTTATCTTCTGATTCGAGACTGTTGGGGCCAAACTGATGGCCAATGGCATCGGTGGCGGAAAAACTGATGCCGAGATAATCGGTTTTACCCGGGGTTTTACCGAGCTTTTCGGCAACGAGCAGTGTTTTTGCCATGTCGGCTGTCAGTTCATCGGCAAAAGGCGTGGTCCCGAAACGCTTGAGAAACCCGGGCTCCTGCGGGTTGCCAGTCTGATGCGGAAACCCCGTACCAAAAGCGGCGTCCACCGGCGTACCTGCGGGTTCATCTGCATTTCGGTAACGGGACTTTTCCATGAGAAGTGTCCAGGTTTTTGCCTGTGGCTGATAGCCTGCATTCCAGGTATTCGCCCATTCGGGGTAGCTTTGGTAGTAATGCGTGCTGGTAACAAGGCCGCCATTGTCGCGGTCAAACCAGAAGGCCTTGCCGGCATGCCCGCCAAGGGCGATGGCCGAACGGTCTTTAAAGGCAACACCAAAAGCACGTCCGCGGTTTGCGAGCACAATTTCATCGCTTGTCGTGGAGGTAAGAATGTGCGCCGGTGAACGCCCGGGCGTATCGCCTTTGGTGCGCGCACTCTGAAGCAGCGGGGAGGCCGTGTCTTCTACACAGTTGACCTCACGCTTCAAGCGGGTGTCATACCAGTCATTCGCCACAATACCGTGAAAGGCCGGATAACTGCCGGTAGCAATGGTGGTATGTCCGGCACAGGTCGTGGTGTTGGCATGCGGGTGAGCCGCGTTTTGAAAGTTAACGCCGTGACTCAGCAGATAGCCAAACCCTTCCGGCGAAAATTCTTTCTGGTAACGTTGCAGTAAATCTCCTCGAAGCTGATCCACCACAATCTGTACGATGAGGTGGGGCGCTTCTGTGGCGCCCGCGGCAAGTCCCGCGTTCAGTCCAAGAAGAAGTGCTATAAAACCCGTACGGCGCATCAATCGCTTCCTCCGTCAAAATTCGCGTTGAGGACGAAGTTCAGCGATACGACCTGATAGCGCGAATCAATGGCCTTGATGTTATTACCGCCGAGATAGCGGACATCCATGCCAATGGTCGTGAAGTCATCCACGAAATAGCTTGCGCCGATGATGCCTTGAGCAACTGCGGTACTGTTGTTACGCTCGCCAAGGTTGCCGGAGAGCAGTGTGGTATTGTTGTATACCTTGACCGTGTTTTGTACGAGGCCATAGCCAAGTCCAAGACCGACATAGGGCCCCCAGACGCTGTCATCACCAACAGTCAGAAAGTCGTAATAGCCATTCACCAGCGCGCCATAGAAATATGTGTGGCTTGAGTAGATGTGAAAGCCCGGGTTATTTTTAATGCTTGAGAGGCTGATGTTGCCGAGCGTCAGTCGATTGATGGTATTCCCCTGGAAGACGCCTTCGACTTCAGCGCGCCAGTTGTCACACCAGCGATACCCAAGCTGCAGCGCGCCGCCACCGCCAACCGAGGTATAATCGATACTGGCTTTAACGGGAAGATTGGTGATGGGGCTTATGACTGTGAAATTAAGGTTGGGGGTGTGGTTGATGTTGCCGAGCAGCCCTGCGTAAAATCCGTTAACGGGGTTTGCAGCCATTGCCTGCGAACAGATAAGACTCAGCCCGAGTGCCGCAGTCCTTATACGGTAATTCATGGTGTCCTTCCTTACTTATAGCTTGCTTCGTCAAAACGATAGACAATTCCGGCATTACCAAGGTTTGCCTGATACATGCGCCCGTTGTCACCGATACGGGTAGTACCGACATACCGGTAGCTCAGGTCAAGCGCATAGTTTTCTGCAAAATTGTAAGTCAGTCCCGCAATGCCCTGAACGGCAAACGCACTGGCGTTTGTGTTGAAGCTTGAGCGCAGAACCGGGCCGAAGGCTTCAATGCTCGTATCAACAAAGGCATACCCGATACCAAGCCCCAGAAGCGGCGATACTGCGGGAACGACAGGGGGAAAATCGTAGTAAATGTTTGCCATGGCGAGCAGTGTATTGTTTTGTCCCACTGCCCCCTGCTGACGGACACCGTTGATGGCGTAATCATTGATTTTTGCACTAATCCATGTGACTTCGCCTTCATAGCGCAGCGGATAGCGTTTGTAACCGATGCGCCCGCCAGCATCATAGCCGCCTTTATAGGACGCGTTGTCGAAGGTTAAGTCGTCAACGGTTTTGTCAATGTTTTTGGGAAGCCACGCAAAGCCGCCAAAGGCGCCGGCATACCATCCATCTACAGGCGTTGCGCCGAGCGCGACACCGCTTGCCAGCAACAGGGCGGGCAAAAAGGCTCTCTTCATGAAATCCCTCATGGTAATCCAATGCACTCCCATGTTAACGTGTTGATCTGATTTTGCAAGCGGGAAATCCATTCACCTGCTACTATCTTTTCATCGACTGGTGCATTTACGACAAGGAGCATGTTTATGCCAGGACCCCGGGTATTGCAGTCTGTGACTGCCAACATTACAGGCTTTGGCGAAAAAATTGCCGCATTCATTATCGATCCGGCCCGTGCCGAAGCTGTATTAAAAGCATTACAGACTGTAAAGATGCAATACTCGGATGGAGTATGGGCGAGACTCTCCGCGCTCTTTGGATACCGCGTCCGCGCCGCGGACATCAGCGGAGCCGCCGAGCGGCTGGATGCCGTCAAAGACACGCCTCTCATTCGCCTGCAGGCTTTTCTCGAAGTTTTTCGTGAGGGCGGCTGGGAAACGACATCCGTGAATACGACACTGGTCGTGGCACTTGCGAAGTGCATGCCAGAGTATCAGCCTCTAACGGTGGAGGCCGTTACTAACAGTCAAAATGATTTTCGCACCGTTCTTGTGAACCAGCTCCAGGCCTCAATCCGTGAGCAGAAACTCTTTAAAGCCCGGGTCAGCGAGGAACGAAGCAGCCTGCAGGCATCCATCAGCGCTTCAAAGCATCAGGAAGCCCGGGCGTCTTTGTCAGCCGCCTTGACATCTCGGGACGCAAAAACACGCTTTTGTGACAGCGCTGAGGTTGCGAAAGAGCAGGCGGTTCGATACCCGGAGGTATGGATTGTCCACAAGGAGACCCCAAAAAATGGGAGTTATGCGCTCACCTGGTATACGGCATCCGGTGGCGCGGTATCCCTGCCACCGTTTAAGCTGCCGACTGCCAGTACGTCCGCTTCATCATCATCTTCTTCATCTTCATCCAGTGCAGCGGTGCTCAATGAACTGAGTCCGCAGGTGCTGGCAGCGTATGCGACTCACTCTATTGAAAGCCTGCTCGAGGCGACCGTGCTGCAGGTTAACCCCGCGACGGACGAACCCCTGAGTGCACCGGCGCTCTTCATACTCAGTGGAGAGGGCGAAAATGCCAGACTCGTGTGGCGTGACTCAATCGGTGGTCAGCGCGAAATTACGCTCTCGAGCGAAGCACAAGAATGGCTTAAGGCACACCCGAAGCTCAACGAACGGGAGCAGGCAATCTTTAAGAGCTTCCTTATGACCGTAGATACAAGAGGCGAGCCCGTCTGCGCCGCACGCCGCGCGCTTGCGGAAAACGTAGTTGCAAGAAGCCAGGGCGGCATTCCATTGATTCTTGTGGGCAGTATGGAGAAAATTTCCCGCCTGCATCAGCGTGACGGCTATCACTTTTTAACGCGAAGCGTAGTCAATGGCATTCCCGGACGCTGGGAACTCTATGTAAGAGTCGACGGGGCGTTCAGGCTGCTGCACCGAACGCACGAAGGCGCATCAAGCCCGGTGGCTGAAAGCACCCCCTGGAATGCCTTCGATGAAGTGCTCGCAGGTCTTGAAAACTGCCTGCCCCGCGAGGTATCGCGCGAGAGCTTTAAAAAACTGCGCAATGCCATCCCTGAAGGGGAGCAGCGTGCCCAGCCTGTGCATTCAGTCTGTTATGTGGTGGAAGATTTTAACGAACATACGCCCCATGATTTCCCCCCCAAAACGTTTATAGTAGGAATGGCGCGAAATCTCTACTGTGCGACCCACGAGCGCACACCTACCGGCGCGCGTCAGGTAGTGCGCCTTGACTGGAGTCAGTGCCCTGAGGCCCAGGCGGTAGTTGCGTCCTGGACGCCCGATGGACGCATATCCGATGCGATGCTCACGCAGCTGAAAGTGGCATTGGAAGGATTTGAGCCAGCGCAATGCACGCCTAAAACCACAGGGCGCATTAATCTTGAGAAATTTGCAGGAGTGACCGCGCATTTTGGGCACCGCCGCGCAGACAGGGAGCTTCCAGGCAGGCTGATGCCTGATGATGAGCGTTTCAGCGCGGTCCGAAAGGTGCTTCTTGAGCGCGCCATCAGCACCATTAACCGACCTGTACCGGGCACACTGCAGATAAACACAAACCCGAAGTACAGCTCGGTACTGAGGCTTTTTGGCAAGCGTGCGGCAAGCGTGCCTTCAATGGCTGAACCAGCACCTGCAGCATCAGAGGACCCTCAAAATCCGCAGGTAATGGGGTAGCGCCAGTCGCGTCCAAAGGCGCGTGGACTGACTCGCACGCCGGGCGCGCTCTGGCGGCGCTTGTATTCGTTGCGCGCAATGAGGCGCACTACGTGCTCGACGTCTTCAGCAGGAAAACCGCGTGCAATCAGCGTTTCAATCGATGCGTTTTCCTCGACATGGGCTTTGAGAATCGCATCGAGCAGCGGATAATCAGGCAGAGAATCCTGGTCGGTCTGATTGGGGGCGAGTTCGGCTGAAGGGGCGCGGGTGATGACGCGTTCAGGAATTACCTGACTGATGCGGTTACGAAAGGCGGCAAGCGCATAAACTTCTGTTTTACAGACATCCTTCAAGGGGGCAAACCCTCCGGCCATATCGCCATAGAGCGTGGCATACCCCACCGCTGTCTCACTTTTGTTGCTGGTAACGAGCACCATGTTACCGGACTTGTTGGATAGCGCCATCAGTAATACCCCGCGAATACGCGCCTGCAGGTTTTCCTCAGTGATGTCCACCTGCTTACCGATAAAAGCCGGCGCGAGGGTTTCCGTAAGCGTCACAAAAGCGGGTTCAATGGGCAGGATAGTATACCGGCAGCCCAGCGCATCCGCTTCGAGAATGGCATCTTCAATGCTCATTTCAGCCGTATGGCGCGAGGGCATGATAACCGCATGTACCCGCCCCTTGCCCAGCGCATCTACCGCAATGGCAAGCGTGAGGGCAGAGTCAATGCCGCCTGAGAGGCCAAGCAACACCCCGGGGAAGCGGTTTTTCTCCACATAATCGCGAAGCCCGCACTTCAGTGCCTCATACAGACAGGCCTCGGTATCAAGTGCTGGAACACATGTGCCTTCAAAGCCATTTTTTCCAAGCGTCAGCGACAGGCAGTCAGTGGCAAAAGCCGGGGCGTGCGCGAGAATTAAACCTTCTTTATTCATGGAGAAGCTCTGGCCATCAAAGACCAGTTCGTCCTGCCCTCCGGCAAGATTGACATAGAGAACGTTGATGGCGTGTGCGGCATGCTCACGTGCCAGCGCAAGGCGTTTGGCGTGTTTTTGGGTATCAAAGGGGGAGGCGTTTATGCAGACAAGGGTATCGATGCCTTTTTCAACGAGTCGCGCGACCGGTTGTTTCTGCCAGAAATCTTCACAAATACAGACGCCCACGCGGTGCGTTCCAAGCGTGAAGACAAAAGGCGTATCAGCGCCTGGGGTGAAATAGCGCTTTTCATCGAATACGCCGTCATTCGGCAGGTGCTGCTTGTCATAATGCCCAAGTCGCTTGCCGTTTCCGAGAAGCGTGGCGCTGTTAAAGCACTCCCGCCCCTCGCGCCGCGGATGCCCAACGAGGACATGTGTGTGTGTGCAGGCTTTAGCAAGGGTATCCAGCGCGCTTTCTGTGCGGCTGAAAAAAGTATCACGAAAAAGCAGGTCTTCAGGCGGGTAGCCGGTAAGAGCAAGTTCCGGGAAAACGATGAGGTCATGCGATTCGCCATATTGGGCGATAACAGCAAGCATCGCTTCTGTGTTGGCGGCAATCGCGCCGACCAGTGGATTGATTTGCGCAAGCAGGATTCGAGTCATAATGTAGGATGATTGATAAAGAGATGAGGGTTATTGTAGCAGCTTAGGCGTTTATGGCACCATGGTGACCTTAACGATTGCAGGAGTCATCATGGAACACTCTCTCTACACTCTGGACGCGGACTGCCTGCGGCACGAAGACGGTGCAAAACGCGCTGCGGCACTGGAAGCCGGAAGCGTGCTGTATTTCCCGGAGTACAGCCTGAGCCTCTCAAGCAGTGAAAAAAGTGAACTGCTGACGCCCGACATCCTTGATGGCCGGCATAAAAATGTGAGTTATAACTCTGAGCGTAAACGCTTAGGCGGCTTTGACCGTAAACACATGAGCCCGGAGCAGGCCGCAAGACTGCAGGCGTTCATGCAGCGCTTCGCAGATTTTGCCCACGACCTTGTAGCCGATGCTCTGCCGGATTACCTGCATGCGCTGCGCTGGGGGCGCACCAGTTTTCGCCCCGCCCGTATTCAGGGGCGTACCAGTTCAGAACGCAAGGACGATACCCGCCTGCATGTCGATGCCTTTCCGGCGACCCCGGTTAATGGACTGCGAATTTTACGCGTATTTTGCAACATTAACCCGGAGAATCTCCCGCGGGTATGGCATCTTGGTGAACCGTTCGCCGAGGTTCTTGCAGAGTTTTCTGAGCGTATCCCGTCTTACAGTCCGCTGCGTGCACGCATGCTCCACCTTGTGCGCGCCACTAAAACCCGGCGCAGCGCCTATGATCATTACATGCTGCACCTCCATGATGCAATGAAGCTTGATAATGGGTATCAGGCACGTGTGCGCAAACAGCGCATCGAATTCCCGGCGCAGAGCACCTGGATAGTGTTTACCGACAGCGTATCGCATGCCGCACTGGACGGGCAGCATCTCCTTGAGCAGACTTTTTATCTGCCGGTTGAAGCCATGGTGAACCCTGAAATGTCACCACTTTACCAGTGGCAGGCTTTGCGTTCTGAGGTGAAAGGCACCAGGGTCTGTTGACATTTGGTGGTGCGAAGCGAAAATCACGTCAATTTAGGCCAAATTTTATCTTGAGTGAGGCGAATAGCCGGCTCTATTTAACGAACTCAAGGTTAAATTTGGACAAATTGACGTGGTTTGCAGCCGTGTCACCAATTGTCAACAGACCCTAAAGTGCAGGCTTAAGATTCAAAGCGAAAGGTCTGGCCCCGTTTTACAAATCCAGCGAAGCCCGCGGCTTTGGCATTCGGCAAATCTGAGCCGTTATAGTGGTAGAGCCACATTTTGGCGCGAATTTCCGCGGGAAGCGTGAGGAGTTCATTGTAGTGCGAGTGTACGCCTGAGGGGCGGGCCTGGGTTTCACAGTCGTGAAAAATGATGTCGGCCCGTCGGTAGTAATCTCCAAGCACATCGGTACAAAAGCGTGTGTCAGTGGTAATGAGAATGGTGGTTTTGCCGAGTGTAAAAAACAGACCAAAGGTTGGCATCAGGCAGTCGTTGTTTAGCGTGTGCAGGGTTTGCACGGTTAAAAAGCGAACGTTCTCCCAGTAAAACACGCCGCTCGCATCAGCAGGCATTGGTTTAAAAAAGCTTTTAAGTTCTGCGCGCACGCCTGCAAGTGTTGAAAGCCCCCCGCGCAGTGTCTCGGCCCAGATGGATTTTAAAATCTCCGGGTGGGCATAAAAAACCGGTCTGTCACAGGTTTCGTCAAAACGGCGGGTCAGCGCAAGCCACTCCATGCCACCGGCGTGGTCGGCATGGAGGTGGCTGACGTACACACTGCCGATGTCACGATGGGAGACACCAAGTGCCGCAAGGGCATGTCGTGCATCCGAGCCACAGTCTATCAGCAGCGATTCGCCGCTGTCTTCATGGCGAAGCAGCATGTTGGAATGGAAATTATCGGTATACACCGTAAACGCAGAACCGGTACCGATAAAAGTCAGACTAAAGGTAGACATCCAGTGTATACTCCAAAGCCGCTTCTGGCAGGTGAGTTTTAGGCTCTTTTTAAAGTTATAGTACAGAACTTTTACGATGTCATGCAGGCGCTGGAATTTAGAGGCTGTTGCCACGAAGCGGGATGGAGCAAAAATTGGATATGATGTAAAGTCTCGTTCCTGGACTATGGGCAAAAGCCCTCGACCCATTAAACGATATTATTTGAATCAATATGGCCAATAATTTTTCTTTCAAGAGGGAGGTGGATTTTTTTTTGAAATAACAGGTCATGTCTCCGTCATTGACAAGCTAGATTACAAACTGTACTATTTTGGCGCTTTAACAAGCAAAAAACATGAAGGGGTAGCTCATGCTGAAAAAATCACTGTTACTGATGACGTTGCCGATGGCAACCTATGCAACGCCAATTATCCATGAGAACAATCTGGTTTTGAGCATGATTGAGAGAATCCCATTTGATGCCATGCCTATCGAATTTATTCTGGCGTCAGAGTCCGTTGTGCAAGATACCTATAATCAGACTTTCGAGCCTTATTCCGTGTATCCGATGAATACCTGGATGGGGGTTACGTCATATTACCGTCAAGGCTCATTTTATGACGGGCGGACCGGAGATTGGTATTACACTGATGCAAAAATCACCGTTACGGCTCCCAGAAAAAACAATACCCATGTTGCAAATTGGGCAAATAATCAACAAACGGCGATTATGAAAGGTTACAATAAAGGAAAAGTGTACGCTACCCTTGCCGGTCTCGGCCTTGCAAGCGCCCCTGAAAAACTGAATTTTGCTTTTATGGGCCAGTTAAAAATCGGAGAATATGTTTGTAATAATATCATTATTGGCCAGGGACATTCTGGAGCGAACAATAACTGGTGGATATACAGCAATTTTTGGCCCATGAAGGCTGATGGCACACCTAAAAAATCCGGATATAAAAATCGCATCGAATGTTTTTCAGGTGATAGTAGACTGGAATTTCGGGTAAAGGGCACCTCACTTCCAAACAACTTTCATCTGGTTTCAATGGAATAATGAGGCACAAGCCTGTGTACGGGACAAAAAATCGTTGTCTTCCCGGAGCTCATGCTGGAGTCAGCCCCGTGCCGGCACATGGATGGGTTCCCGCCGGCGCGGGAATGACAGGATTCGGGTTGTGTGCAGGGGCCAAAATCTCTCCCACACTGTCTTCCCCGCGCAGGCGTGGACCCATTCGGGATGTGGCACGGAGCCAACGCATGGAACGATTCAACCTGGTCACGGTACAAAAATACACGTAAATCCCCGGCGCGGAAAAAATGTCCCGTACACAGGGCACAAGCATTGCATGTGTCAGCCGGGTTATTCCGGCTGACTTCAGGGGAACGCCGGTCGCGGCTGTCCAGCTGATAAAAAGCGATGTGTTTCCAAAATCGGAAAACATAATCCCCGCCCGGAAAGGACGGGGTTTTACACGCCGCTCGATAACATATAAGACCCTAAAGCCTGGCTCTCATCTGTTCAATCTCGATATCTGATTAATTTGCCGCTACAGTCGTGTCTTGAGGTTTTGCCAGTCTGTGCTTGAGTATTTTTCCTGCAATTCTCTAGACTCGACAAAGGCTTTTTGAAGTTCATCCATCAGGTAGCTTGAAAGGGAGTGCGTGTGTCTGCCGGTACGGTATTTTTCCATGAATTTATCAAGAAGCGCCCGGGCACTGTCAAAATTAGTTGCATTTTCTATCTTTCGAAGCAGGCGCTCAGCGTCCTGAATCCCCCTTTGGGTGTGGCGCAGGCCAAAAAACGTCAGGCAGCCGGGGCCAAAATTTCGGTCAGTTTGCGCGGTTTTACCCCTGGATTGATGAAATGCCCTGTACATTCGGACAGCATTACTGACGCAGGCCTGCAGTTTCTCGAGTTCACTCAAGGCACTGACAGGCAATAGAGCGGATGTTGACGCAGCAGCCGCTGCCATGCAAGAGCGGGTGTTGCTTTGTGTAGATGCGCTTGCGCGTGCTTGCGTATTAACCGCATTCATTAAATCACGAAAAGAGGGAAGGGGTGTTGCCTGCATGGCAAGCGCTTCATTACGCCGCCGCAACCATGCATCTGTCATTTCAATAACAACGTCATCGGCAAGCCCGCGCCCTTGAAGGATGGCGTGGACCTCCTCTCTGGGATACTCATCGAGCGTTATCTGAATCTGTCGGTGCTTCAGTGCGGGGCTTGCCTCAAGTCTGCCGCCCATATTGGCCGGATTTTGAGTACCAATAAGGAGAAAGCCCGGGTGGGGCGGGCGATTTTTATCGGGTCCAAGTCCCATGAGGAGGTCATTCAGGTGTTCTTCCAGCATGGGGGAGCTGTTGATTTCATCGGCGATAACGACAATGCCGTTTTGAAAGGCCTTATTGAGCACATTGAGTTTTTCGCTTAAGGAGAGGTTTGCGGGCAGGCGCACAAACGTCCGGGTCTCAGGCGTAAAGGGGGCGTTCAGGTCATGAAGCTCTTCATAACCGCGGGCGATAAGGGTGTTAAGTACCAGTTCGGATTTTCCAACACCAGGCGGCCCTTCTGTCACAAGTGCGCCAAGACCGCCGAAGCGCTGCGCGTCATTCGTTTGTCTTTGCCGCCATTCCCGAACTTCAAGCAGTTCACACAGTGTGTGGCAAAGCGGCTCGCGCGAAGGTGTCAGGATAATGTTTTGAAGCTGTGGCAGAGCATCAGGTACTGGAAGCTCAGTCTTAAACCGGGTGATAAAATCATTCTGATGAGACTCAGGCACCAGGGGCTGCGCTATTTTAAAAGCATAATGGCGTGCAACGATGTGTGGGTCGGACTCTGGATGGCGAGTACAATACGCAGCCGTTAAATGCGCCATCATTTCGAGCTCACGCGGCGTGATGAGAATGTCCGTGAGAGAACAGGCTACGAGTTCGCTGTAGACATCCATGAAAGGCGCATTGATATGGGGAGCTTCCACTATCCCTCGAAGAATGTTCTCGTATATATAATCCGGCGGCAGCGGGTCAAAGACTACGCTGTTGCCGTGGCGTTTGAACAGTGTCGGCAGGTTGCGCTCGCCTTTATACTGAAGCGGATTTCCGGCAAAAATGACCTTATGCTCTGGCGTCAGCGGATAAAAAATCCCCTCAAACAAAACGCCCGGTGGATGGGCAAAGAGCCCTTCAAAAAGGCTCCAGTCGGTGTTTTGCAGGTTGGCCTCGTCAATAAAAAGAATTTTGCGCCCAGGCGTTTCATCCGTGGCCCAGCGCGAGAGTGCTGCAATTCCGTGGTGGACAGGTGCGTTTGTCAGGCCCTTGCGAATAAATGTCGACTTTCCAACGCCGGAGAGGCCTGCGATAAAAACGAACGGTGAACGGTCAAGGACATCCTCGATAAGCCTGCGCCGCTCGTTGTCCACTTCAGCCGCTGGCCGGGCGCTCGCACGCTCGTGAAAAGGCGGCAGTTGAGGTACGGCTACAGACGTGGTTAATCCGATAAAGGGGGCGTTAATGTCGGGGGATGTGGTGCGTGCCTTGAGCGTTGCGAGCGGTTCATCCAACAGAAGCTGAGGCTCAAGGGACGTTGCCTGTGGCAGGAACTGCAGCTTGTCCTCAGCCGTAGGGGCATGCGTAAAGTACGGCAGTCCGCTCATGGGTTCTGTCAGAATCAGCGTGATGCGGTTGGGGCCTCTGTGTTTAAGCAGCGCTGGCGTCAGTGCTTCCAGAAGGGCTTTAGGCGGGGTGCCTTTCAGGAGAACATCATCTGGTGCGCTTAACAGCCCTCCATGCTGTAACGCGAAAGCGGGTATTGTGTTTCCGTGGCTTAAAACCTGCAGGCGTTCCAGCAAATCATCAATGGTGCATTCAGAAATATCGAGGATACGTATGCCCTCTGGCAGATGCATCATGGCTTCAGTGGTGTCAGGGTCAAGGCTGCAGATAATGGTTAGGGCCTGTGGCGGGGTTTCGCGCGACCACGGGCTTTCACTGTGAGCGGTGTGCTGCAGCGTAAGATTTAACGCCTCAGGCAGGCGAATGCCATCCGCGGCTAAAACATCGAGCGTAACATGATGTTTTGCGCACATATCCGCGAGCATGGCAATGTTGTCGTCATCAAGCTCGGTCGTCAGATACACCGGGAGCGTGCCGCCGCTGAACCGTTCGATGAGGCCGGGAACGTTTTTAAGTGTGGCGTTTTCAACCACTACACCCTGCATGAAGGCATGCAGGCAGGCGGGGTTTAGAACGTGACATTCGGCGGGCGGGATTGTTCCTGTGGAAATAACGTGTGCGCGATACTGCTCCCACGGATAGTGGTCCACGCGCAGGAGGGTAACCTCCTTCGCAATGGGACGAAACTCCCCCTCATGCCAGACGCCGCCATGAAGCCGCACTTCGCGCCAGAAGTTGATAAATTCGCGGTCATTCCAGAGCCCCTGGCCAATAACCAGTCGGGTCAGAGGAGCAGATGTCCGGGGCAGCAGGCCTTCCTGCCAGTGGAACACGCCCTCGGAATACACCCACTGCCCAAGCAGGCGCTCTTTCCAGTCATTGGCGTGATACAACGGCAGGACCTCTGCCATGTCTTCGGCACGGGCTTCTGCGCTGTTGAGTTCGGGCAAGCCGTGATTCAGGGTATCGAGGCTTAAGGTGACGGTTTCAGCGTGGTGAAAACGCGAATAAAAATCAGCGCCCCGGTAGCATTCCGGGTCATGGTCGTTGATAAGCCCAATCACCAGCGCATTAGCGGGCACCGGCGTATTATCCACCCGCCGAACCGTGTCGAGCAGGGCATTGGTGCGCACGAGGTCATCCACTTCAAAGGCTGAATAATTGACGATAATCACCGGGTTGTCGCTGGCGTGTCGGGTAAGAAAATCATGCAGCCGGCCGGAGGGCGGGGCTACAGGGATGCCACGGCCTTCACTGTCGCGTTTAAAGCTTGTGATATCACAGGCGAGGTCTTCAGGGGCATGGAGATAAAAAAATGGCCTTCCGGTATCGAGGCAGTGTTTTTGGAGTGCGAGTGCTGTGGCATCGAGTGTAGCATCGCTCTCAAGGCGCAGCAGACGGTTCTCGCCCGCCCCTCGCAGATGGTGCTGGCAAAAAGCCTCGCGCGTTTGAAAAAACGTTTCTTCAGGCGTCCACGTCTTAAAAGTAGATAGCCAGGGGTTTCGGGCTTTGGGGGCGGCTTGAAGCATTGGGGAAGTGAGGCCCTGCGATTTCAGCCAGGCGTTGACATCCGTGCGCTGCAGGCCACTCAGGTGCTCAAGACTTTTGGCAAAGAGCGCGTGATGGTTGGGGTTTTTAAGAAAAGCTTTCAACAGTGTTTGAACAAAAGACTTTAAATCAAGCGCTTCCCATGCGCGAAACCACGCGGGAAGGCCTTCGTTGTCGCGCAGCAGCAACCCATGGAGGCTCTCGGCGCTGAAGCGGTGGCGTTTAAACCGGTGCTGATAATCGTGCCAGAGCCACGGGTCATGGGCAAGGCGCAGCAGGCCGCCTTCCCGCAAAAAAGCTTCCGGTTTTTGAATCTGTGCAGACTTAAGATTAACGGTCGCGGTGGTGGCCACAAGGTTACCCAGCGCGCGGCCAATGGCGCTTGCCAGCGCATTTTTACGTATGCATACCGCACCCTCGGGATGATTAGGGTCATAGAACATCCAGTCATCACCCGATGGGCAGATGGCAATCTGGTGCCAGCTGTTGCTGAATTCACAGGCCTTTTTATTCGCGCTTAAAAAAGACTTAAGCGCGTCCCCGAGGTAATGTGTCGGCGCCTGCATGCGCTCTTTATCCAGATACCTGCGCTGAAAACACGTAAAAAGATACTCAAAATCCGCTTCCTGCGCTTCCGTCAGCGTATGTCCCTCGCCATTCCAGAGAATGACGCGCTGCAACAGCGCGTTCCATTCATGTGGCCGCTCCAGAAAAGCGGATGCCAATGCGGCGCACATCCCTTTTTGAAGCTTTGGAATCACACTGGCATGCCGCTTTTTAAGGCTCAGGTATTGCCCAAGACGCTGAGTAATGGAGGCTTGCGCCTGCGAGGGGTTTGGGTCGTTGAAGACGAAGTGCTCATCGGGGTCAGGTGGTGCCAGGTCCAGGAGTTTGTCCAGTGTGTGAGCCGGTGGAGAGGCCGGTGGAGGAACGGGCTGACGTGTCACAGAAGTTGAGCTGGCCGCCTGATGATGCGATGCGCTATTCTCCCATGGCCACTTTTCGAGGTGATTTTCAGGAAGGTAGACCGTGAGGTGAGGTGGGAACATCTCGCGTGTAAGGCGATGGTGTTTAAGCTCTATGCATTCGCGCAAGTCAAGAACCTTCAGCTTCTTGAAATTTTGAATCATCTCTGGAAGCATTTCAGAAGCCATGAGCTTTACTTTCTTAAGTATAAGGGTTTCTACGGTATCATTGGTGACATGCGCGAGATTGAGTCCAATCATTTCCGCTGGATAGCTTATTATCAGTGTATCAAGGTTCGGAAAGTCGTTAAGGAACATCCTAAAACACTTTAAATTCAATGGGGCGATTTCTTTCAGCACCATCTTTATGATGTCAAGCTCCAATTTCTTGAGGCTGGGAAGTTTTTTGCTGGAGGGATAATTAAGAAACGTATTAAGCGAATACTCAGATTTAATGATTAAATGCCTGAGGTTTGGCAGAGTCTTATAGAGAGGCCTTAACTGAACGCCATCCTCGGGTAGAGAGAGGTATTCGAGAGATGGTGGCAGATGTTTGGATACGAATGAATGTTGAGCTCCGCTCCCGATTTCGAGAGCGCGAAGATCAGGGGTTAACCGGGCGAGATTCGGCAGGTTTATTGAGGCGCTTTTATGCATGATTTTTAAGGATTCAAGCACCGGTAGTTTTGGCCAGGACTCAGGAGTTTCGAGCTCTCTGACTTCGAGGAGCCTGAGACCTGGGGCGCGATGTAAAAGCTCCAGGTAATTGTTATGGCACCATAATGATTGCAGGCGCGACAGCGTTTCAGCCTCACTCAGTATCTGATAAATCTCTAAAGCATCCTTGCATCTGATTGTCGTGCTTTGCTTAATCAATGCACGGATTTCATCAGCCGGCAGGTCTCGAAAACCTTTTAGCTCCTCCTTTTCAGAGATTACGTGAATTAATGGCGCCGATAATTTTGGATAATCCCCCACTTGACTGCCACTGAAGTCAATACCATCCGTTGTTTTGGTCACATGGAATACCTTTCCATCCTGAGCGTCAGCATTTCTGCAATTAAACGTGTCGCCCTTGGTTAAAGAGGGAAGCTTAAAATCAGCAGTGAGCGTTTCTTTCTCCTGCTCGTCCATGCTCGCATGAAAAACCATCAAGGCAGGCCATTTGGAAGCCTTTAACCAGTGGATAAATTTGTCTTTATGGGAGTGCTCTCTGTCAGCTAAAAAAAAGTCAAGAATATCAATATTTACAGCATATTCCGCTCTAACATGCCGAATAAGAGGCGCTTCGGGAGCAGCTTCAAGCTGGTAGAGTTGAACATCATCCAGCACCATGAGCGCATCTGGAGGGCATTTGAGTGCTTTTGTGGCGGCGGCATGTATGTCTTCAGGGACAGGACAGTATAAGCGGCGCTCAAATGCATTATGAATACGCCAGAGAGTGCTTGAGTCAAGTGGAATGGGGCTGTCATTTTCACGCCAGAGCAACACCTGAAATCCCTTTTCCATCAGTGCCTGAAGCAATTCCGCAAGCTTTACCTTGTCATTTATCTTCATAAAGGGCAGGCGCCAGTCTGCCAGAATGAGTGTTTTGGGCGCTTTTCGCCTTGCAGGTGCGGGCAGCTCAAAAGCCGCTGCATTGCGAAACCAGCGACTCACATCAAAGCGACTTCCGGGCACGAAAGTGCGGGAATAGCGTTTTTTCCCCTGCGGCAGTGTGTAGTAAAAACTATCAGGGATATTCATTTAATCAGTCTATATTCAAGCGTATATGTCTTTAAGTGTAGCACCACGATTGTTAAGAGAGCATTATGTGGGGGGCGTTGTACCAGACGACATATACACAGGTGCATCTATCCTGCCTGTTTGCGTTACCGCATTCTTTCAGCTCTGAGCCCGTTGCCTGAAAGTCGTTCGCCGATAAGGATACGGGTAGCGCGGCGTCCACGGCTTTGGGTTTCCACAAAATAGCGGTTTAGCCATTCGGCGTCTTCAATAAAGAGCCGAACGCATCCGTGGCTTGAGGGGTAGCCTGGGATTTCTGCACTGCCATGCAGCGCATATCCCTTGTGAAAAAAAATGCACCATGGCATTTCTCCGCCACCATTACGGCCATCAACTGAAGCGGGATAGGTGTGGGAAATGCAGTCAGCCCCTCCTTTACGCAGTACGCGATAACTGCCCGTAGGCGTGCTGCAGCCGTGTCCTGTTTCGGGACACAATACGGTACCCGCGGAGAGTGGCCCCCAGCGCACCAGTCTGCCATTGGCGTCATAGGCGCCAAAAGCGCTGAGGCCGAGATGAACCACGACGGTTTTTTCCCGAATTTCTGGAATACGCTGCGGCAGGGGGGAGGCATTTTCAAGTGTCAGGGAATCAAGGTCTTTGGGGATGGCGATGCGCATTCCGGCGCGCAGAAAGCCATTCATGCGGTTAATGCGCCGCACCAGCTCGCGTTTTTCAGGATCTGGAAATAGCGTACTCCAGTGCTCGCGTCGTTCGACATCGTGACAGAGATACTCAGGCTGTTTGCAGAGTATTTCGCCATAAGGGGTAGAGGCGGAGAATGTTGGATGCATAAGTGTATACAGCGTGAGGAAGAGTAGACCTCGCGTCAGAAACGCTTGATTTCGTTTCTGTGTGTTCATGGGGATGTGGTTTTTCACCCCTCCTGGAGCAGACCCGAACTGTTATAAGTCGCCAGATTCTCGGCATCCGGCCCTTTGATGGCGGCAAAAAGGAGTTCAGCGTAATGATTCGCACTGTTCTGGACAATTGCTGAGAGTGCCAGTAATTCAGGATAAACGCGCTCAAGGGTGTTTTTGAGCTGACGGACATTCTCTTTAAGAAGGGTATTATTTTCGGAACGTAAAAAGGTTTCGAGCCGCTCAATCAGCGAGCCTTCAAGCAATTGTAGCTCAGGACTCATTATCAATGCCTGCAGGGCTTCAGAAAGCGCAAGATTGGCGGCTTCTTTTGCGGGAATGCTCTCAAGCAATGCATCAAGGGTATTTTGAGAAAAATGTGCTTTATCGCCTTCGAGCAGCGTGCCAAGCGTGGCCGCGGCCAGATTCAGGCGCGTTATTTTGGCACTAAGCGTCTGTCCCATGCGCGTTTATTCCCCACCCAGAACAAGGTGATTCATGAGATTATTGGCAAGCCGTTCAGTATCAGGCACGTAAGTACCGGATTGCACTGAAGCTTTCAACATCTCAAGCGTTTTGGGGTCGTGCCCGGCGGGACTGGCTTCCTGCACTATCTGAATCAGATAGGCAAGCTGGCCGCTGTCCTCACGACGAATAACCACCGTGCGCTGGTAGCTGTCGCCGTTTTGTGGCGGCGTGATACTCGGCTGTCTCGGGGCCGGTGGGGAAACGACATTTTCAAACTGAATGCTGCTCATAACCTTGCTCCAAATCGCGTCCCTTCTATTATTGCAGATTCTACCAATAACTTAAGCAAGATTTGCCATTTCGAATAAATTATTAAACGTTTTACTGGAATAAATGCCCATGATTTTATCAGCATACTGCGAATCAGTGGCGTAGCGGGCATCCTGCAGTGCTTTGGTGAACTTTTCCGGTGAGGGTGCTGCATTCAGCGCAGTCTGGTAACGCGGATTATTTTGTAAAAGATGAACAAAGTCGTTAAAGCTCGCCTCCCAGGAATCATAGGCACGAAAATGCGCCTTCTCACGCACCAGCGTGTCGCCGTGCTGTTCAAGCGTGTTAACCGCTGCAGTTTCTTTTTTCCACTGACTTCCGGCCTTAATGTTAAAGAGATTAAACGATGACTTTCCTTCTGCATGCGGAATAATGCTTTTGCCCCAGTTTGTTTCAAGGGCAGCCTGGGCGAGCAGTAGACGCGGATCGGTACCGAGCAGTGTTGCGGCTTTTTTGGCCGGCTCCCAAAGGGTTTTGACAAAATCAACGGCACTGTCAAAAGTGCTTGATTTTGCCGATTTCTCTTCAGTTTTTTCAGTGGCTGGTGCCTCAATCGGCCGGTTTGCCAGCAGGGGTGCGCGGCGTGCCTCAGTGATGGTTGCGGGCTTTTCAGCCGCTGCTTCAGGGTTTTGTCGGTCAAGCCAGGTTTCAATGGTTTTTGCAAGTCCAAAGCCTGATTGCGACAATACAAGTGAGAGCTGCTTGTCATAGAGGTCGGTATACATCTCCTGCTGCTCGCTGCCAAAAAGTCCTCCCTCAAACGCGGTGTTGGCTTCTCGCATGCTTTTCAGCATGGTTTGCACGAGCATGGCTTCAAACTGGCGGGCGACTTCCTTTTTAACCGCTTCTTTCTGGGTTTTGGACTGCTGGTTCAAGGCTTTAAGTCCCTGAATGTCAGTCCAGTTGGCACCTGCTGCCTTTATGGCATCTTTTCCCATGTTAAACATTAGATTATCTCCAACTCGGCATGTAGCGCGCCTGAACTCTTGATGGCCTCAAGTATGGCTATCAAATCGTCGGGAGCGGCACCCACACGGTTTATAGCATCGACAATTTCTTTGAGAGAGGCACCTGGCTGGAACAGGAATGCCTGGCTTTTTTGCTGATTTATCTGGACGTCTGAGTCGCTGGTAACAACGGTCCGGCCGCGTGCAAAAGGCTGGGGCTGACTGACCACCGGAGTTTCGGAAATAGACACTGAAAGATTACCGTGCGCAACTGCAACCGGCGATACCGTGACATCCTGACCGACAACCAGCGTACCGGTACGGGAATTGAAGATGACTTTCGCCGCGACTTCGCCTGGCTGCACGTTCAGGTTCTCAAGGTCAGAAATGAAGCTCACAAAGCTGTTGCGATGCAGGAAATTGTCCTTCTGCACTCCAAGGTTGCCGGTACGAACCGCCACGGCCCCAGCGTCCACGGGTTGTGCGGCCTTGTAGCCCAGTTCCTTGTTGATGGTATCTGTGATTCGCTGAGCCGTGGTGAAATCAGGCTGGTTCAGTTCAAAGGTAATATACCCGTTTTGGATGTAGGGCATTTCCACGAGTTTTTCCACTGTGGCACCATTGGGAATGCGCCCTGTACCGGTGGAGTTAACCGACACTTTCGTGCCATTGCTGCCTTGTGCGCCAAAGCCTGGAATCACTACATTGCCCTGCGCCATGGCGTAAATCTGGTTGTCAGCCCCTCGAAGCGGTACGAGCAAAAGTGTGCCGCCGCGAAGGCTGGTGGCATTGCCAAGCGAGGAAATGGTCACGTCAATGCGCTGGCCAATACGCGCAAAAGGCGGAAGGTTTGCACTCACGGCAACGGCTGCGATATTTTTAAGCTGGCCGCTTCGTCCTTCCGGCAGACGGATGCCAAACTGGAGCAGCATGTTACGGAAGGTTTGATCGGTAAAGGGCGCCTGGTTGGCGCGGTCTCCCGTACCATCAAGCCCCACCACGAGACCATAACCAATCAACTGGTTTTCGCGGATGCCGGCGATGGTAGTAATGTCTTTTATCCGTGCAGCATGGACAGAGACTGCCGCCACCAGCAGTATTACCAGCATCAGAATTTTTTGGAGTCGTACATCACATTTCATCAATTCAAGCACCTGAAAGTCGGTTATCGCTGTCGCTGATTCAGGATAGCGTAAAACACTTCCTGCATTTTCATATAGCTCTGCTGGGTAATTTCAAGCGTTACCATGCTTTGTTTCATCTGTGAAATGACCTCCATCGGGTCGATTTCCCGCAAAACTTTCTGGTCGATGCGACCGTCTTTCAGCAGTGTGTCGTTGGTGAGGACCTGCTCATCAATATTTTTTGCCCGCGCCCCGTGTTCACTGAGGCGGGTACGCAGGTATTCATTCACTTCAGTCAGTGAAGCTGCAAATCCTGAGAGTTCCTGCAGTAAATCTGCTTTTTGTTTCGGCGTGTCGGTTTCTGTATCCAGAGACTCTGCCAGCTGCATGAGGGTATTGAGCATGTTTTGTGTACCCGCGGGGCGCAGAGTAAAGGTGTCGCCGACTGCTGGCAGGCCTTCTATCTGCAAAGACAGTCCATTAAAAACGATATCCCCTCGTTCCACATAGGCCGGCGCATCATCGGGCGATGTTTTTGGCGGAGGCGGGATGACCTGACCGCTGTTTTGGCCGATGACCTCATAGGCCAGCTTGCCTTCGGAATTGGTCACCATGCGTATTTCATAAACATCCGCGACATATTCTGCGTGGTTCAGCACTTTTCCAGGACTCGCGACCCCGCTGCCGGTATTGGTTTCAGGATGCGCCAGTACTTCAAAACTGCCATTCCCAACTTTCATGTTACCAAAAAGGTGCATTCCAGACTCGCCATACACCACCGTGTTTCCCCGTGAAATCGTGAGCGTCAGGCGTTCCTGGCTGCCACGGTATTCATAGCCATTGTCTCCTTTAACAAATGAGGGGCTTTTTGCCGCGGTGCCTGAGAAAATGTAATCGCCATTGCTGTCGCGGGTGTTGGTGAGAATGTAGAGCTGATCAACAAGTCCTTTTAATTCCTCAGCGACCACTCGCCTGTCAGCAGGAGCCATGCTGCCGCTTTGCGCCTGCTGCAGCAGTTCCTGGGCGCGGTTAATTTTACCAATGGATGACTGAATGGTGCTGTCAATGAGGGTGGCTCGGCTTTGAGCGAGCTTGCCGTTTGCCGTGTAGCCATCAAGGCCCGTGAGATAATCTTCCATGGATTGAATACGGTTCGCAAGCAGCGGGTCTTCAGAGGCATGTTGAATCTTTTGCCAGCTTGATGCCTGCTTCTGCAGCGCGTCAATGTTTTGCTGTTGACGGGTTAACGATTGAATCTGGCTTTTAAACTGGCTGAGAGAAGGAAGTCGCATCAGGTTCTCCTTGCAATACCAATAATCACATCAAACATTTCGCTGGCGGCGGTTAGAATCTGCGCGCTGGCTCTGAAGGTTTTTTCAATCTCGTCAATGTGCATCAATTCTTCTTCCATGCTTACCCCCGAAACCTGGTGACGGGCGGCTTCCGCCTGGTCGAAGAGTCCTTCCTGCGTCTTGAAGACGATGTCTGCCGACCAGGCCTGTGTCGATACATCACTTTTGAGTGCGTTCCAGGCCCCTACAAAATTCAGGCTGCCGTTGTCGAGCAGGTTCAGGTCAAAAAGCGCTTCCATCGCCTGTCCATTTCGGTTGTTGGCGGTATCGTTCAGGTTATAGGCTATGGAAAAGGTGTCTCCGGCCTCAAGTTCGCCCGAAATCGCTACTCTAAAGCCCGGGTCATAACCACCTGCAGTTGGGAAGAGCGTTAAACCCTCCGCAGGATTGTAGGCAATGTTGTCCTCAATGACACTGTTGTCAGTCGCATTTAACAAACGAAAGCTCGTTGGCGTGATGAATTCAATTCGAAGCGGCGGGTTCAGGCTTTTCGGTGTTGAAAAAGCGTCTGTAGCAGTACTCAGCATCTCGGTGATGCTGATATTTCCACTTCCCTTATTACCTGCTCCCGTACTCGCGGTAACCGGGAAGGCGAGTGCGAGACGGTTGGCATCCGGCAAAACCACTCTAAGATTGCCGGCTCCGCCATGCGTTGGTGAAACAGTAAAGCGATCGCCTGTGGCGTAGTCAGCTGCCGGCAGCGTCATGCGAAAACCAGGTCCTTCGATGGTGGCTGGAAAGGCGTTTAACTCACCGGACTGCACCACTGACTGGTCTGATTTTCTCACCAGCTGAAAGTGGCCGGGGCTGTCAAAATACAGGCTGTATTCGGTAGCTTCGAGCTTTGCGGAATCGAGAATTTCAACGGTTGGCGTCACGGTTGACTGGTTTCTGCTGTCGCGAATTGCGCGACCGGCTTTCATGGATTCGCTGTTGATATCGGTAAAAATATCCCCGCCAAGATTGCCCTGTAAATCAACACCAAGGTGATTCTGTGTGTTGATTTTGTCGGCAATGAGCAGTGCAAGACGGTCAAGTGTATTTCGGCTCTGAGTCAGAGTGGTGCGCTGCCAGGTGAGCAGGCTGCCAATTTCTCCCTCGCTGATTCCAGAGGTGATAGCCTGGCGTACGCCTCCCACCTCAATACCAATTTCAGTGACGGGCTCGCCAGTGGGGGAGGGGTAGGCATAGAGCGCGTTGGCACGGATATCCTGTATGAGAGGCAGGCCGTTTGTAAGCGTGAGGGAGACGCGGTGGCGGTCGTCTTCCTGCATGGTAAAGCCAATCCGTTTTGAAAGCTCTGACAGCAGCCGGTCGCGCTCATCAAGCAGCGGAGCGATATTATCGGCGCGTCCTGCGGTGCTGATTTCATCGTTCAGTGTCGCAATCTTTTGCGTAGTTTCGTTGACAAAACTGACCTGGTTTTGCAGGGACTGCACTGTATTTTGACTTTGATCCCGGATTTCCTTGTCAAGGCCGTTGAAACGGGAGGCAAGGTTTTGCAGCTGAAGAATATAGAGCTGGCGCGATTGTGCGGAGGCGGGTGAGGCGTTCAGCGCTTTAAGTGCGTTCAGGGTTTCGTTAATCTGGGTGCCGGTATTGTTTCCGCTGTTTTCAAGAACTTTTTCAAGTCCTTGAAGGTTTTGCAGCGTCATGCCGGCGCTTCCAAACTCGGAGGTGCGCTGCAAAAGTCTGCGGTTGGTGACATCATCAACAATCCTGCGAACGTCAGCGACATTGACACCGCTCATCTGCCAGCGGCTCCAGGATTCGCGCAGGTCAACCACGCGGCGGCTGTAGGACGCGTTATCCTTGTTGGCGAGGTTCTGGCTTGCCACAGAAATGGCATACTGGGAGGCAAAAAGACTGTTCAGCCCAATGGTAAACAATGACGTCATATTCTGCTCTCCTTATCATCAATAGGGGTAGAAGCGGTTGAAAATTCGCGTGAACAGACCACCCTGGGTCGCATATCCCGCCTGACCTCTTGCCCCAAACTTGATTTGCGCACCGGCAATGCGTTGCGAGGACACCACGTTGTTGGGCCCAATGTCCTGAGGTCTTACAATACCGGTAAGCTGCAGGTAATCCTGCCCCTGGTTAATGGTGACCCAGGTTTCACCCTGAACCATGAGATTATGGTTGGCAAGTACTCTCACAACGGTCACCGACATGGTGCCAAAAAGCTTGCCGCTTTGATTGCTGTCTCCGCGACTGTCAAACACCTGTTCGGTATCGGTCTGTACTTCCATTGCGGGAATGGACTGGCCAAAAACTATGGGCACGGGATAATCAAGCGAGGCAAGTTTATTGGTTCGTGTCTGAGCACGGTATTCACCTTTTGTGCCTTCCTCCAGTCGCACCGTTAATATATCGCCAACGCGTGAAGCGATGGGGTCTTCATACAGGTGTACATCATAGCCTGCCTGGTAGACGGTACCGTTTTTTTTCGGCGGCGGCGGGCGGTCAATGGGAGCCGCCGGCGGGTACATCATGGGTGGATACAGCACATTACAGCCTGAAATCAGGACTAGAGTGGCCATCACGGTTACCCTGCAAAACGTGCGCATATTCGTTTATATTTCCCGACTCAGATTTTGCAGCATACTGTCGATGGCAGAAATGGCTTTTGAGGTGACTTCAAAAGAGCGTTGCGCCTCAATAAGGTTTACCATTTCTTCGACGACGTTAACGTTTGAACTTTCGAGGGAAAACTGCTCGATGGTTCCAAGACCATCATTCCCTGGAATACCGGTGATGGGCTGCCCGCTCGCGATGGTTTCCCGGTAAAGGTTTTCACCGATGGCTTCAAGTCCCGCGGGATTCATGAAATCCGTTAATTCCAGACGACCGATTTCCTGAAGACCCGCGTTTGTTTTTACATTCACAACGCCATCGCGACTGATTTGAACCGAAAGGGTGCCTTCGGGAATTATCAGAGGCGGGTCAAGCAGATAGCCGTTTGGCAGCACAAACTGCCCAAGCTCATTGACCTGAAGGTTTCCTGCACGGGTAAAGGCCGGGTTTGGCTGATTGGGAATTTGAATGCGCAAAAAGCCGCGTCCGGCGATGGCGACATCCCATGCGTTTCCTGTCTGGATGATAGGGCCATCTGTAAAAAGCTTCTTATTATCCGCAACACGCACCCCTGTACCGACGAGCATACCGGTAGGCGAGTTTGTGACATCAGAAGTAGGACTACCGGGTTGTCGCAGAACCTGATAGGCCAAATCCTCAAAGCCCGCGCGGTTTTTCTTAAAAGAGGTGGTATTCGCGTTGGCGAGGTTGTTACTGATGACTTCAATGTTACGGTGGTGTGCCTTAAGTCCTGATTCGGCAACGCGCATTGCTGCATCCATCATGCTCTCCGTTGATTACGCTTCACTGTCTGCGAGCAGTTGATTCACTTTACCTGAATTGTCCTCCACAGACTTCATCAGGCGCGTATGAATTTCAAACTGGCGCGACATGTCGATAAGGCTTGTCAGCGCCTGCACAGGGTCAACATTACTGCCCTCAAGTGCTCCTGAAACGAGTGTTACATCGGAGGATGGGGCGGGATTTATTCCATCTTTAGGATAATAAAGGCCGTCAACGCCTTTTTTTAGATTGGCCGCTGGAATATCAACGATTTTAATTTGTCCGACGTTCGCTAAATCAAGCGAACCCTGCCCCATGGGCTGTACGGTCACAACGCCAGACTCGCTGATGGTGATTCTACTTGAGGGGGGGATATTAATGAGCCCCTGAACGCCTCTGACAATGTCCCCACGAGCGGTCATTAGAACACCGTTTGCACCGATTTCGAGGTTTCCTGCGCGGGTATAGGCTTCCTGACCTTCTTTGGTTTGAACGGCAATAAACCCCTTGCCGCGAATGGCAACATCCAAATCACGCCCGGTATCGGTAATTGGTCCCTGACGCATATCCGACCAGCCATCCATGGAAGCTGCATAAACACGCGTCTGCAATTTATCGTTTGCGTGCGATTTATGCGGCTTGGCCGTTTCAAAGTCAGCACGAAAACCAACCGTATTGGTGTTTGCAAGATTGTTCGCTATCACACGCAGGGAGCGCATTGCACTTTTTGCACCCCCCATGTCAACGAAAAGGGCCTTATCGACCATTTATTTCCCCGTCTCAGAGTTTCTCAATGGTTTGCAAAACCTGGTTATAGGTTTGCTGAATTTGGGCACTTGCCTGGAAATCGTGCTGTGCGCCCATCAGTTTGACGAGCTCCTCGGTAATATCGACATTTGAAAGCTCAAGCGTGCCAATACTGAAGTTTCCCTCGGAGTTATCGGAATTAATGATGGGGTCGCCCGCATCCGGTGTAGCAAGCCATGACATGTTATCTGCTTTTGCAAGCCCCTGAGGAGCCGTGAAGCGTGCGAGCGCTATCTGGCCCGCATATCGGGATTCGCCATTGCTGTAATAGATATTAAGCTTACCGGAATCATCAATATTGTATTCTCTGGGAATACCTGCAGGATACCCGTTCTGGTCTTTGGAATATTCACGGCTGTCCATGACCGATTGCGTAGAGCCGGTCAAATCCATTGAAAACGCCTGCGGAGACGTAGCACCTCCGGTAGGGTTCCAGCTCAGCGCGTCAAAGCCAGTAGCTGCTGCCAGAGCGCCATTGCTGCCATCAAAGGTCAGGCTGCCGGTGCCAATATTCTGGCCATTCATTAACATTTGCGCAGTCCAGGAATTGTCTGCCTGTTTTATGTAATAGACTGAAAGCTTGCCTTCGTTCCCGAGGCTGTCAAAGACAGTCAGGTCTGAGCGATAATTGTAAGAATTCGGCTCTGAGACATCGAATGGTACGGTTTTAGCTTCGTCTCCCGCATTGAGATTGAGCTTAATTTGAGTTTTTTCCGTGGCCTTTGCAGGAAGCGGGGAGTTTGGGATTTGCAAGTCCACAAGGTTTGCAGAGTTCAGAATGACGCCGTCTTTGGCAGGAAACCCCTGCACGCGGCCGCTGAATCCGTAAATGTACCCGTCATTGTCCATGTTAAAGTGGCCGGCGCGGGTGTAGTGTGTCGTGCCGCTGAAAGGGTCGCGCTGAATGAAAAAAGCATCGTTATTAAGGCTCATGTCCAGCTGGCTGTTAGTCGAGTCAAGGCGGCCTGTGGAAAAATTCTGGCGCAGGCTGTCGATGCGAACGCCAAGGCCTGGCTGGCGGCTGTCACTGACATTTCCTGCGTAAAGTTCAGAAAAGTTTAGACTGGAGCGCTTGAAGCCCGGCGTATTTACGTTGGCAATGTTGTTACTGATGACTTCCATGTTGCGCATGGCGGCCTGCATGCTGCTGTTAGCAATATTTCCAACGCCCATAATCCTTCCTCCCTGGTATTATCGTGTATTGGCAGACATTAAGTCGTGCCGAAACGAACTGCCTTTTTCTATAGTATCTTGAGAATCTCCTGCATGGAAACCCCGCCGAGACCATCAACGTTAAGAATGACACCATTACCGCGTCTATCAAGCGCTACACTGTTGACGCGAAAGGTGGCGGCGGTAGGAACCGCGCTGCTTTCTCCCTGCGCACCAGCGGAGGCTGAAATCTTGTAAGAGCCGGCTGATAGGGCGTTGCCAGACGCATCAAGGCCATCCCAGTGAAAATCAAGTACCCCCGCAGGAGAAGCCCCCAGTTCAATGGTTTTTACGACCTGGTCTTTTTCATCTCGAATCGTAACTACCACTTTTTCTACGTCATTTGGCAGAATGACGGAACCATCGAGACCCTCGTTGGCTACCAGCATGCCCGTCCCGCTTGGGATTTGCACTTTCTGCCCGACAAGGCGCGCTGCTTCCAGTACCTGTGTCGTCTGGGTGCTTTGACCCAGTGCTTCAACGGTTTTTTTCAGATCTTGTGTGGCGCCAAGGGTGGTCAGCTGAGAAATCTGCTGCATCATCGTGTTGCTGTCAAAGGGGTTGGTCGGACTTTGAAGCTTGAGCTGCGCGAGCAGCAGTTTCATGAAGCTTTCCTGTGAGAGCTCCGCAGTTTTATTGAGTCCGGCCTGAAGGCCGGAGCCCATGTTTCCAATTTCACTTACAAGCCCCATGGGTTCAGCTCCTCTCAGGATTATTCACGGATGGTACGAATCGCCTGCTGCATCAGTTTGCGTGTGGTATTCAATACCTCAACGCCTGCCTGATACTGGCGCGCAGACGCAATCATGTCGGCCATGTCTTCAATCGGGTTGACATCGGTCATGTAGACGCGCCCCTGCGCGTCTGCCATGGGATTATCTGGCTGGTAATCCCATTCGAGCGGTGTCTGGCTTTGAACGACATCCGTAACCTGTACGCCGCCAATGGGCTGCTCGTCACCGGCAAGCCCCGCAATCTGCTGCTGCACCTCAGAAAATACCGGGTGTTTGCTGTGATAGGCGGATGCTTCGCTGCCGCTGATGTTGCCGGCGTTGGACAGGTTACTGGCAATAATGTTGATGCGCTGACTTTCGGCACTCAGCAGACTGGTAATTTTGGGAAAAACACCCTCAAGTCCGTTTGACATGTCATTCTCCACGTATGGCTTTAAGCAGCTGGCTCATTTTAGCGTGACTGAATCCAAGGCTTGCCTGGAAGCGCAGGGCGTTTTGCATGAAGTTTTTGCGCTCAATTTCGTCATCAACGGTGTTGTTATCCATGCTGGACTGCATGGGTGTGCGATAAAGGAGCGTAGCGCCATCCTGTTGATGGGTAGAGCTGATGTGTCCGGCATTGGATGTGTCGAGGGTATGGCGACCCTGAGCTTCACGCAGGGCTTTCTGGAAGTCAATGTCGCGCGCCTTGTAATTTGGCGTGGCACCATTGGCAATATTTTGGGCAATAAGACTCGCACGGGTTTCACAGAGTTTCAGGGCTTTTTCTTCAAGTCCTAAAAAGCTTGCTCCAATCATGGTTTCTCCAACCTCGAGGAATGAACGCACGTCCGCTGAAGCAATTTGCATGCCAACTTTCTGATGCTTGTATGAATCATGCCCATGCATCCACCAGAGAGTCAGAGTTTAACGCGGGTTCGCGCGAAGGTGCGCCAGGCGCTTCGGGCGTGTCTTCCGTCAGAAATCGAGGTGTTTCAAAGGGGGATTTACGGGCATCCTGCTGCTCTTGTTGCTGAGACAGGCCGCTTTGCACAAAGACTTCATCAAGCACCAGCCGGGATGCGTTAAAGGCTTCACGAAGTTCTGGTGTAGTGCTCTCCAGAAAATGGCGTACCTCGGTGTTGTCGGTGCCAAAACGCACACTTGCAACACCGTCTCGCACCTCAATATTAGCGAGAACTTCCCCAAGATTTGCCGGGTAAACGCGGATACGCGCGCTAAAAGCATCAATCTTTGCACTCGCCCGCATATCGGCGGCCTGCGGTTGCCAGCGCAGTGATGACAAACGGGTCTGCAGCATCGGAGAAAATTCACGAGGCATCCCTGGCAGTGTGTCCTTAGTGCCCACAGATACGGGTTGCGTATTTTCGCGGGTGTTAAAAAACTGCGTCAGTGCGCCAAAGAGCGCTTCACGCACCTCCGTGGTTTCAGGCGCGATGTCCCGAGGCATTATGGCGCTGGCACTGGAAGATTCGATGGATTCTGCAAGCTCGAAGTCTCGCAATGCCTGTGTTTCAGGTGTATTTTTAAGCGCCGCCGGTCGGGAAATACCTTCTAAAATGCGGGAAACAGCCGCTTCAGGCGCGGGTTTCTGAAATGCCGGACGCAGTTCACCCGGCGCCTCCCGAGGCACTGGTGCCGTAAGGGGCGGCGTGGTGGTGAGTGGCGCGGCAGGAGTCTCTGTAGCTGCGGCCTTAGTGTTAGCTCGAGCAGCAGGCAGGGGCGCTTCCGGCGCTTGAACATCTGTAACAGGTAATGGAGAAAGGGTTTCAGCGAGGACACGGGACACAGGTGCAGCAGGTGGCTCAGTTTCCTGCGCGTTAAGAGATTGTGGTGGCGGTGAGAAGGCCAGAGGCGCGGGGGTGGTTTCTGTATTCACAGGCGCGGGGGTGGTTTTTGTATCCAGAGGCACGGGGGCTCTTATTTGGCCAGCTGCTGAATCAACGCGGTCACTGAGGTACGTGAGCACTTCGGTGCCGTTTGGCTCTGGGGATTCATGGCTTTCAGCCGCTGCCTCAATGCCCGTGCCCGCTAATTGAATATTTACGGGTTGCAGTGTCGGTACGGGCAGTGGCGCGTCAGGAATGCGTGACGGTTCCATGACGTGACAAAATTCCATCACCTCTTCAAGCACATCAGTGTCCTCATCAGTCGCCGGCTCCTCGAGAGGTACAGCCATGTCTTGAATGGCGGGCTGTTCTCGCGGCAGCGTTTTATCCGCAACCTGAAACAGCATGTCCTCAAACGGCAGCGGTACAGGCAGATCGGTTGCTGCCGGCGACTGTGGGGAGGTCGGTAAAACCGGGAAGGGTAAAACCTGCATGGCGTATCCAAAAAACCGAGTGTTGCGCGTCGAACGCAAGATTCGTGCCACCCTGTGTATCGGATAATTTTTAATGCATTAAGACACTTGGAAAGGTGCATCTACCCTGCCCGTTTGCGTTACCGATAGATTGTTATAGAAACGCGTGTCGCGCCCTCCTCGCCTTCATCGCCCTCACAGAATCCGGGATGACAAACGACTTTTTTGATTCTCACACTGACATGCGGCTGTTTTGCCGGCGTCATTCTGCGTGCAGTGTTTCCATCAGAAGCTCATATTCCTCTTCCGTGAGTTTGCAGGATTTTTGCAGGCTTTCTGCAGGAATGCGCCCACTTTTAGCAAGCTTTCGTGCCCGCAGGTACTGCTGCTCGATTTCATCCCCAAGAAAGTCCGGCATGCCTGAGACTGACACAGAAGGGGGTGGTGTGATGGCAGCAGCAGCTGCCGCAGCCTGCTGCGCGTTCCCCTGCGTTTCAAGCCGCATCTCAAGGGTTTCAAGCTTTTTATACAGCATTTTGGTGCCTATGCCGTTTTGCATGATTTTAAACTTAAGGCGCGCGATGGCACGCTGCAGATGCAGCAGCTGAAACGTCAGAACAGCGAGGCTCAGCACGCTGACACTTAACAGAACGATAAATTCAATCATGAACATTCCCTTGCGAGTGTGAAAGAAATTTGCGGCGCATTTTTTCAAGGCATGCAGAGTGAAGCTGTGAAATCCGTGCTTCAGTCAATCCAAGGATATCACCAATTTCGCGAAAACTGATATCCTCGTTGTAATACAGTGAGAGTAGAATCTGCTCGCGTTTTGGCAGCGTTTCCAGCATGCTTTTCAGCGTGCGGCGCGTGTGTTCGTGCTCATGCGAATCATGCGGGGTCGGAATTTTTTCGCACGCGATGTCATCGGTGGTTTCGGGCTCCTGAACGCTAAGTGCTTTATAGGTACTGATTTCCCCTGATATTTTTGCAAACTGCGTCAATGAGACACCCATTACTTCGGCGACATCCTTTGCTGCTACCGGGGTGTCGCGGCTGTTTTCGAGCGCCTTGCGTGCCTCATCCACTTTTTTGATATGCTGGCTCAGTTCGCGCGTCATGCCGGTGCTTTTACGCAAAAAATCAAACATTGCACATTGAATTTTGAGATAGGCCCAGGTGGAAAACGAGGCATTTTCAGCTGCTGAATAGGTATTGCGCGCCTCCAGCAGGCCGGTCAACCCGGACTGGAGCAAATCATCAAGCTCTATCTGCTGCGGCACCCGGCTCTTGATTTGCAGCGCGATTTTTTTCACAAGCGGCGCGTGTTCCTTAACAAAATCAGTCAGCGCTTCCTGCCCGTCAATGGCTTTGTAACACTCCACTCCCAGCACGCTCTACCCCTCAGGCCATTTCAAACACATCGTTTATCAGTTCAATCTTATTGGCGACATGAATATCTTTAGCAATATTCTGCCCGTCACACACATAGGCAATGCGCAGATTGTGGTTCAGAATCACACTGAGACAGGGGGCAATGGACTTGCTCTCGTCCTTTTTGGTGATGATGCATCCATCGGTATTCGGCAGTTTAAAGTGCTCCACCACGTCATTCAAAATGTCAGGCTGCAGGTTACACGGCAGCACGAGGTAGAGCGAAATGCGAATGCCATCGACAGTGATGGTTTCAAGCATTTCAGCGACTTTTTCATTGTCATTCTGGTTGATGCCGGCCGTATCAATCAGAATAAGGTCTTTTTCATGAAAGAGTTCAATGGCCTGTCGCAATTCGTGCATGTCGCGGGCATACTCGATGTCGATATTCAACAGCTTGCCAAGGTAGTAGAACTGGTTTTTCTTGATAATGCGCTGAAAATCGGTACTGATGATGCCAAGTGAATCGCTGCCATGGCGGCTGATATAGCGTTTGGCAAGCTTGGCAAGGGTGGTGGACTTTCCTACACCCGTCGGTCCAATCAGTGCGCAGATGTTTTTACCTTCGATGAATTCTTCAGGCGACACCCGCACTTCTGAGAGCAGCATTTTGATGATTTGGTCGTCGCTGTCGATATCGGCCAGCGCGCAATGCTGCGACCAGGCCTTGAAGCATTTTTCGATAAACGCATGGTCAAATTTAAGCTTTCGCATCTTGTACTGAAAGAGGTGGCGCTTTTCCATAAGCGCCAGTTCTTCATTCAGCGCTTCACTGTCAAGTTTCTGGATGCGCACACGCCGACTGCTCTCGAGGTTATTAAGGGCAGGAGCCTCTTTGGAGGCAGGCTTTTCCGGCAGTACATCCTTGTGCGGAGTTCCGGCAACGACCTCTACAAAATTGTCTTTTTGCACCTGGGAATAAATAATCGCTTCCGCGCCAAGCTTCTTTTGGATAATGCTGATGGCCTGTGGCATCGACTCAGCGTAAAATTTTTCCAGTTTCATAACGTTCGTTTCCTTGATGCCGCGCGTGCGTCAGGCACTCTGCCCGATACGTTCCATGATACGAATCTGCTTATCCTCAGGAACTTCATTAAACGATAAAAAATGCATGGTGGGAATTCCCGGCTTGAACAATTTTTCAAGAACACCACGCAACTCGCTTGTCAGTAACAGGATAACGGGTAAGGCACTGCTCTCGCAATGGCGCACATATTCGAGAAAGCAATTGTAGATTTTTTCCGTGAGAGAAGGCTCCAGCACCACAATTTTTTCATTAAGCTGCTGGCTGACCTGAATGGATTTTTGCAAAAGACTTGTGAGCTCTGTGTCAAGAACGGCGACCGGCAGCTCCTTCCCGCCACCGCTGATGTTATAGACAATCAGGTGTTTCAAGGCAATGCGCACGGCTTCAAGCAGCGTGTCTTGATCTTTCGACTTTGACCACGAATCGACCATTTTTTCCGCAATCGTGCGAAAATCGGTGATAAAAATCCCGGAGTGCAGCAGCTTTTGCAGGGTGGAGAAAATGATATTAAGCGGAATGCCGGTGGCGGCGGAGGTCAGCGCCTCGGTCAGTTTAGGGTCGGTGGCGCCAAGGCGCGTGATAAGCTGCTGAACATCCTCATAGCCGAGCAGAAGGCCTGCCTGGGTGCGGATAATCTGGTTGAGGTTAGTCGCAATCACCGTGCTGGCATCCACGATGGTATAGCCAAGCCCCTGGGCATGCGCTTTGTTGTCTTCGGTTATCCAGTAGCCATCGAGGCCAAAGGTCGGGTCCTTGCAGGGAATGCCGGGCAGCGGGGATTGAGTGTGTCCTGGGCTTATCGCCAGCAGCCTGTCTGGATGAATGGTCGCTTCCGTGAGCAATACGCCTTTAAGAAAAACCCTGCAGGTGTTGGCGGCAAGGCTCAGGTTGTCCTTAACATGAACCGGGGGTATGAGAAAACCAAGCTCCTGGGAGAGTTTTTTACGAATGCCACGAACACGCGCGATAAGCGGTCCATCCTTGCGTGCGCCGGCAAGCCCAACGAGGCCATAACCCAGCTCAAGCGTGATTTTATCCACCGATGCCACGTCATTCCAGTCGATATCCGCATCAAGCGTACGATTATCTGCAGGTGTAGCTGTATCACTGGTGCTGTTTTTAAGTGCACCGGGGACAGCGGCTTTAGGGCGCATGCGTGCGCCGGTTATGAGCGCAATCACCGCAAAGCTTAAAAGCGGCAGATGCGGCATGCCAGGAACAATCGCTACACAGACGAGGATGGCGCCGGTGACCAGCAGTGGTCTTGGGTTGCCAAAAAGCTGTGTCATCGTCTGCTGGTTGATGTCCTGTTCGTTGGACACCCGTGTGACGATAATGGCGGCGGAGATGGAAAGCAGCAGCGAGGGAAGCTGTGCCGCGAGCCCGTCACCGATGGTGAGGATGGAAAAGGTCGTCATCGCGTTTTGCAGCGTCATGCCGTCTTGAAACACACCGATGATAATGCCGCCAACGAGGTTGATAAAAAGAATCAAGAGCCCGGCGATGGCGTCGCCGCGCACAAACTTGCTCGCACCGTCCATCGAGCCGTAAAAATCGGACTCCTGAATAATTTCCTCTCGCCGAACGCGCGCCTCATCCTGATTGATGGCGCCGGTGTTAAGGTCGGCATCGACCGCCATCTGTTTTCCGGGCATGGCGTCAAGGGTAAAGCGTGCGCTCACCTCGGAAATGCGCCCGGCTCCTTTGGTCACAACGATAAAATTGATAATCATGAGGATGCTGAACACAATCATCCCCACCACAAAATTCCCGCCAATGACCACTTCCCCAAACGCCCGGATGACTTCACCCGCCGCCCCGGCGCCCTCGTGCCCGTGAATCAGTACCACGCGCGTGGAAGCTATGTTCAATGTCAGGCGCAACAGGGTGGTAATGAGGAGAATGGTCGGAAAAAGACTGAACTCCAGAGGGCGCACCACGTAAATGGCGACCATCAGAATAATGAGTGACAACGTAATGTTAAAGGTAAAAAGGATATCCAGCAAAAAGGGGGGCAGGGGGATAATCACCATGGCGAGCATGGAGATAATTAACAGCGCCGAGCCAGGGCTTGCCCGCCGAAGCGTACTTAAGGCATTCGTTTTGCCGCTCATGGTGTCCTTACGTTCAAAGCCGGGCCAAAGCACATGCTGCCCAATGGACAACAATAGATAAAATATCCCGTTTTATCAAGAGGAGGGTCGTATTTTCAGCCGGCTCTATGGTGCATCCTCTTTCATGATGTGACGGCAATTCCATGGGTTTCATTTTTCTCGCGAAGGAGTCTTTGGGCCTTCCCCGTATTTTCTACGGTAGTGCCAATCGAGAGATTGTAATAAAATTAACCAAAATGATGTTGCATCATGAAAATCGGACACGTAATAAAACAGAAATGTTGGCGGTGTCACTGTTTTAAGGGGATATCTTATGGGAAATAATGCTTTCATTGAGGCCAGTGTATCAGCCCTTGGCAGGGTGTGTTTGGGTTTTTTATACCATCTTGTAACTACAAGTTATGCTTCTCAACCACCAGTCGTTAAAGAGAAGGATGATTTTACTGCAAGTATCGATGCCTTTCATGAGGTGCACAGCCGAATTGAAGAGGAAAGAAATACGATTATCTCAAGGCTTAATCAGGCAGTAGAGCGCAATTGTTCCGAGCACCGTTCAGCCGTGTCCCCTGCATTCTTTTCAGCTAAATCAGAGAATAAAACCACTCGAAAAATAGAATTATTAAAAGCTTTTTCAGAACGTTTTAACACATACCCCCAATTTTCAGCAGAAGAAGCACGAATGGACCCCAATTATGTGAAGACATTTACCGAATATTTTCTGAAGTACCATGAGGACGTTACAAAGGAATATGAAGTACTTTTACGCGAAATTGATAATGAAAGTCATGCTTCATGTCAATCCGCACTCAGTATATTTTAGCTGTGTACGGGACATTTTTTCCGCGCCGGGGGATTCACATGTATTTTTGTACCGTGACCAGGCTGAATCGTTCCATGCGTTGGCTCCGTGCCACACCCCGAATGGATCCCCGCCTGCGCGGGGAAGACAGTGTGGGAGAGGTTTTGGCCTCCGCATACAACCCGAATCCTGTCATTATGTTTTAGCTCTGTACGGGACATGGGGGATTCACGTGTATTTTTGTACCGTGACCAGGCTGAATCGTTCCATGCGTTGGCTCCGTGCCACACCCCGAATGGGTCCCCGCCTGCGCGGGGAAGACAGTGTGGGAGAGATTTTGGCCTCCGCACACACCCCGAATCCTGTCATTCCCGCGCAGGTGGGGAGCTGCGTTCACATTTGAAGTGCAACACTTTGTTAGAAAAGACTTCAGCGGGAGTTTTATATCCCAGACACTTTCTTGGTGTCAAATTGAAACGTGCTTCATGTTGCATGAGTTCTTCTTCACTTAAGGATTGGAAGTCCGTTTTTCGGGGCAGGAATCTTCTGAGCCTTCCGATGGCATTTTCAACTCCGCCCTTTTGCCACGGTGAATACGCATCACAGAAATAGGTCTGAATACCGTATGCAGCCAGCTGGTGGTGCTCGGCAAATTCGGTTCCATTATCGAAGGTCACGGTTTTAACCGCGCCCTCAGGCAGGCTGGAGAAGAGCCTGCCAAGCTGTTTTGCAATGGGAAGCGCTTCCTTCGTTTGGATTTTGGATAAAAGCAGAGCGCGTGAGTAGCGTTCGTGGGCAACGAGAATCGCGCCACCCTGTTTGGAAAACTGCATCAAATCAACTTCCCAATGCCCAATCTGGTTCCGTTTCAGTACCCTTTTGGGACGTTTGTGTATGGAGACTCTGTCCTTGATAAACGAGGTGGATGAGTGTTTTCTCTTTGCCTTGTGTCGCCGGGTATAGCGTTTGGTAGGCAGGAAATGGCGCCAGCCATACTCTTTAGTGCGTTTTATCTGGCCATAAATAAAACGATAAATTGACTCATACGAAATAATAGGGCAACCTCGCTCCTGCGCCAGCCTCTTTGCGACTGCCTGTGGAGACCATCCCATAGCAAGAAGGTCTAACACAGATTGGCACAATGCAGGCTGGCGCTCCAACCTGCTTCCACGCCACCTGCGTGCACGTGCCTGAACATCCGCATAACTTACGTCATAGCCTTTGCTCTTCGTCGTATTACGTCTTATTTCACGAGATAGGGTAGATGTCGAGCGACCCATAACTGACGCGATTTTGCGGAGTGAATATCCTTCTCTTTGTAAAATGGATATTCGGCATCTCTCCTCCGTAGAGAGGTGATTGTATTTTTTTCCCATAGCAACACCGAGTATAAACGATGTTGCACTTCGTTTGTGAAATCAGGGAACCCATCCATGTGCCGGCACGGGGCTAACTCCAGCATGAGCTCTGGGAAGACAACGATTTTTTGTCCCATACACAGATGTTTTAGGCTGTTGGCTAAGGCTCAGGTATCTCTTGACTGAATGAAATAAGGTGTAGTTATGAATAAAGAGCGAAAAGTTGCAACGGGTGGTGCTCTCTCCCTGGCCGCGGGCGTTTTAGTCGGCGTCGGTGTCTTCTTTACATTCTCCGTTTCTCTGGCTTTTGCTGCCTCATGTGCTGCCGGGGGGGCAGCCGTTGTTGCGCTTGCCTATGCCATTGGAGCCACCGAGGGAAGTCTCGCTTCTGAAGCGGATAGAAGAAGTGTAGAACTCGAAGCATGTGAAATTAAATCCGCAGAAACATTAAGTAAAGCAATTGATTCGGCCACGTTGATAGAAAGAATGCTGGCTCATGAGGCACGCCTTACGGCGCTCGAGGCAAAAGTCAGCACCTTACAACAGGATGTAGCCGAGCAGCAAGACGTAACCGAATCACATCAAACATCAATGAATGAGACGTTTCATGCTTTAAGTGGCCAGCTGAATACGTTAGTGATGCATCAAGTCTCACGCTCAGAGCCAGCGACTTCTTCAGCTCTGTCACAAGCCGGTATGTTTTCCAGTGCCTCGCATTCTGACGCTAATGAGTCAGGTTATGCACAAAACGAGAGAACAAGAGGAGTTCGAACACGGACTGGCGAGGCCGCTGGAGCAGCAGTCTTTTGATAATGCAGCCCTGTGTACGGGACATTTTTTCCGCGCCGGTGGATTCACGTGTATTTTTGTACCGTGACCAGGCTGAATCGTTCCATGCGTTGGCTCCGAGCCACACCCCGAATGGGTCCCCGCCTGCGCGGGGAAGACAGTGTGGGGGAGATTTTGGCCTCTGCACACACCCCGAATCCTGTCATTCCCGCGCAGGCAGGGAACCCATCCATGTGCCGGCACGGGGCTAACTCCAGCATGAGATCTGGGAAGACAACGATTTTTTGTCCCGTGCACAGAATGCAGCCACATTATGAAATGAGGACACGCCCTAAAAGCCTGGGCGGCATTCTGTGTCGCCTTCCTATGCCCGGACTCTCCCGGCTTAAGGCCGGCTTCCTTCTATCCAGACAGTATCATCCTCAAAAGGGCGCTTGTTTCGCGCTGAAAGGATAGTGCTCTAAATTAAAATAAAGGGTTAAAAAATGTCGATTTTCGTTTCCATGTTGCCATTTGGTAAAAATGATCTGGGTGTTGTAATTCGAGATACCAGTCTGGGTGATGCTTGGTTAGAAAATACAATTGAACCCGCTGCAAATAATGGTATTGCGCAAATTACGCTGGATAAAAACGGGGAATATGCCATTCATGGAGAGCTGATGAGCTCCATGCCGCATGGTTGCCTGTATGATAATGATTTTAAAGTGCTTGAATGGCACTTGACTGATGAAAGTTGTTTGAGCATGACTGCTTTCACACATAATCAGGTTAATGTATTCGCGAACCTTAAACTGAAGGAGTGTTCAATTAAGGCAAGCGGGCCTTTGTTTATGGCAGGGACATATGAATGCGAATCATCCCTGGTTTTGGAAGCTGAAGCAGTATGTCTTGCAGGGCCAGTGCTTTCTGAAGGCTCTGTATCTCTTTATGCGCGCCTTGGCGCAGGTGTTTTTGCGCCTGTAACGGCGAAAAATATGTCGATTAAAGCAGTTTATGCTCTTCAAAAAGCAGCGCTTACCATTACCGGGCGACTGGATATTTCTGCTCAGTGTTTTAGACAGGAAGCAGCGGGTAAAACAGTGGTCGATACACTGGGTGTAATTGCCATGCAATGTGAGGTTTTCGGGGATATGGCGGTTCATGAAAACTGCGTTTTAACTGCTGATACCATGGTGGTGGGGCATGAGCAATCTGAGACAACCTTAACGTTAAACGGTAATCATTGCATTCGTGCCGGTAATCTGCACATTAAGGGGGATACACAGATTCGTGTTGGAGGCGCTGATAGTGGCAAAGAAAGCAAGTTCATTGTTGGCGAAAAACTACTACTTGATAGTCCGTCCATGGTCGATGTTTATAATACCACAATCTCCATTAACACGGTCGAAAATCAAGGAGACTTATCGTTTAACCAGTGTATGGCTGAAGTGAAGATAATGCGTCAATCCGGTGTTTTTGATGCCTGTAAGTCACGTCTCACGGTGCTGGAATACCTTGCTCACTATGATTTCTCCTTAACAGAAGTAAAAGACACCGATTTCAGCGCTAAAAGTCTTTATGTATGCGGTGGCAAATTCATTGTGAGTAATTGTCATTATGAAGGCGATTACTGCCATGTGTTCGCAGGATTATTAACGGTAACCAACACCCCTGAGACAGCGCTGAATAATTTTTTTCTTGCTGAAAAGGGGTATGTGAATATTCAGGGGGGGATGGTCAGCGTCTCTCAGTCTATTGTTTCAGAAGGTGAGCTGCTTTTTGACAGCACACATGTCAAGGCAAAACACATAAAAACAATGGCCGGCCGGGCAATTATCCGTCAATCGACCATTGCTGCACAGACTCACATCGTATTGACAGGTGTCAGCGAATTAACGAATTCCCGCCTTTCGAGCAATTTGGTCGTACTCAGGGGAGTATTGACAGCTGACACGTTGCAACTGCATGCAAAAATAGTGGAAATGATGCTTGATAAAGCCGCAATCAGTGCGCTGACTTCCTTCTCAGAAAAACTCCATTTAAAGGGAAGCAAAACGTCTGAACAGGTCGTGTTGAAAGGGTGTGTCTTAACCTCCAGTAGACTGTCTTTTTCTGAGCATGCCACGATAGAGCGGTCAGCCATTTTTGGAGTTTCCAGTAAGCCTGTAAGCCATAATATTAAGGCTCATCTAAAACTTGTCAGCTCACGATTTATTACCAAAAATCTGCTCGATAACCATGCTGACAGTGAACTGAAACTTAAGGCCCATAGTCAATTAAGCGTCGGATTACTGCATGCAAAAGGGGTTATAACGGCCAAAAGTTCTATGATTCATTGCGACCACATCTTACAGAAGCGTGCGGTTATTACATTGAAATCAAGTCGTGCTCAGGTGGAGCATTCCGTGGTTTTGCAAGAAAGCCAGATGGCTTTGAAAAAAAATACCCGGGTTTGGGCGCCTGAGGTGCACTTGCAGCAGGGCTCCATGCTTGGGCTTAAGAAAAAATGCCATTTAGACACCCATTCACTGCTCTCGACCTCTTCGGATTCGACAATAAAGAGCGAGGCATCAGAGATTGTCGCCCAAAAATTTATTTCATCAGGGCATACAGAGTTATCTTCCAGTACGTTAACGGCTGTAAAACTCTTTATTGATAATGCATTTAAAGCCCGTCAGCAGTCAAAGATTACTGTAGAAAAACGAATGCTTGCAGCTCGCCGGGCAGTGGCGCAATTTTCTGATTCGCGCATTACCAGTGCCTGCATCGAAACTTTCGGTGGAGTAATTACGCGTCATGCAACGGTAACCGTCAGAAAGACTGTCGCGATTTGGTCTCCAGGTGCCATGATGCTCGGGGAAGGCACTTTGGTGGCAGCCCGCGACATGGTTTTTCGGGGGCGCCTCGCGACGATGAATAAAAAGATTTCAACAGAGCAGGAAGGTGAAGAGCTGCCCTTAATCTCTGTACTTAACGTCCACAGAGAATTACTGGTTACTCAAAATGCGCTGATACATGGAAGTGCTGATGTGTTGATTGACGCAAACCGGTATTTTCACCTCGGCACAGTGATGCTGGGAGCGCATTTGAGTGTAAAGGGAGGCATGCTCTATAACTCTGGTACGATTGCGTCAGAACATATTCATCTGGGGTTTGATGATAAGGTTATCAATTCGGGCAAATTCTCAGCCCGCAACATGGAGATTCAAGGTAATTTTTTGAATCTCGCGGGCAGCGTTTATGCTGGTAAATCCCTGATAATGCAGGGCTTTTATGGGGTCAATCTGGGGCTTATTGTAGCTGATAACTATACAAATACCCTGTTGTTTTCTATTCAAAGTGGTCTCGTGCTTTCCTCTTCGCTTCTGAATCCGGACTCATTTTTATCATGGGAGAGCTATTTTTTGGCAGGCAATGCTCTGATACGCATGATGCTGCCCCAATACACAGGCCTCATTAACCTGATGGTTTTGTTACCAGAATTATTACATCATGTATCGTCGCTTTACCATATTTATAAAGATGTTGACTGGGAGCACTGTAAAACCATGCGACTACATGAATGGATGTCGAAAATTTCTCATTTGACAGAGGCTTTTGGGCTGTTTCATCATGTTTTTCATGCGGCGGTAACGCTGTTCGGGGCGCATCATGGCAGTGTGACTGAACGGCAAGGCATCTCTGCATGGCGCCGTTTCGCGGCAGACATCATAGATGCTTTTTCAAATGAGCACATCACGGCTTCCCTCGTGGATATCCATGCAGGAATATCCCAGGCACCCTCGGTGATTAAAGAGGCTCTATTCAGTGTGAACACTGGCGTTGAAGTGTCATTGATAGAGTATTTTGCTGAAGGTGAATCACATGTTCCGGCATCTGAAACACCACCTTCTGCGCCACATTCTGGACACGCTTTCTTTCGTCCAGCACAACCAGCCGCAGTTGTTGAGTCTCGATTGAGTGCTTTGGAATCTAATCCAGGGAAGCAAGGCTTTTTACAATCACGTAAGCCCAGTTTTGCGTAGCAGCAGCTTTTGAGGGATGATGTGGAGATATCCTAATGAAAATGCTTTCTCAACCAGTTCTGATTTACTGTAACAATTGAATTTATTTTTTATGTTTTCAAAGTAGTATTCAATGGTTCTAACCGAGAGACTCAACATATTGGCAATGGATTTTGCTGAATGCCCCCTTAAAAGATAAAAAAAGCACTCTGTTTCTCGTTCAGAAAGATGTAACTCAGGATATTCATCTTCAATGACATAACTTTTTTGGTGATAAAAATCCGCTGATTGTTTGGAGGGGAAGGACTCGCATTCATACAGCATCATTAAGTTAAAAACATTTGTCTCAGTGACATCATAAAAATGCTGGGCAATAGCCGTTGGCTGATTATGTTCATCTTTTAATATGAATTTTTCACCAAATATAATGCGCCAGCTGTCATTGTTGTAACAATAGTGACCCAGAATGCGTAATGGCTTTTGTTGATGAATAACCTGGCTGTCCTGTCGACAAAACGTCTCATGCTGTTCGGCTGCTTTGCATTTCATGTCGCGATAAGAATGGCCCTGCATGTTATCGAGGGTTTGAAAACCGGACGCTTGTAGAGAGCGGGCATTACCGTATAAAAAATTGGAATGTAAATCCAATACTGAAAAATAACCCGGAATGTGATCGATCAAATAGCCGGCGTATAATTTACCAACATCTCGGGTCATTATCAACTTGAATGCATATAATTGAGCCAGTAATTGTCCGCTAAAATGAAAAAAAATGCAAGATGTTCCTGTTAAGAACAATGCCTCACAGCATTAGGGCACGCACTGGAGTTCTCAATTTTCCCGGCGACAATAGAGGCGTGCATTCAACGTTGGAGGCAAGGTATTGCTGTCATTTTCAATTGTAGATGCATTTGACGTGCAATATACTGAAGCCCTAATCAGCTGTTTGTTAGAGAAATTAATCTAAATGAATATATTCACCAGTCTGTTTAACAGGCTTTTATTGATTACAGTGATATCATATTTTCCGTGTTCTCTTTGGGCTGCATCAACGCACCCGGTGATGGCAGAGCGGAACTATTTTCATTTTGCTATCCCTGAATATCATACAGCCCGTCAATCTGGTCAAACAGTCAATATTCATGTGAAATATGCATATAAAGCAGGTTTACCGTCAGCTGAATATCCAGATTATCGCATCCTGCGCAGTCGCATCTTAAAATACATGGAGCCTTCGGATGAATTTCCAGCGGACGTATATTGGGAAATCCTTGCGGCACAAATGGGAAAAGAACTGATGAACGATTTTCCGCTGGAAGGCATAAGTATCCAGCTGACCGTGCTTGATAACCCAAATCCAGACAGTTACGAGCCTGGCGATCATGGTCCTGTATATACTGCGGGTAACATTGAACCTTTGGATGTGCATCCTTAACGTTTGGTCTGTTGACATGTAGCCTAAATTGATAAGAGTTGCAGCCGTGTCACTAAATGTCAACAGTCACCAGTTACTGCGCCTTCACGCTCCTCTTTACGGAGAAAAACGGGCGGCTAATTCCTGTATGGCCTCCGCCAATAATACGTCAAGCAAGTTGTGGGTAGTCTCGGCAAATTGGGCGCTCTTTTCAAACGCAATTTGTTTTTGAGTGGTATCAGTCTGGGTTTTTTCAATGACTCTTACTGCAGTTTCAATGCACTCAGAGGAGCGAAAGAATCGCGGACACGCCCTAATACTGGCAATATACAAGTCTTCTATCCTTACCAGCTCGTTTGACCGCATAATTTCAAGTCGCCTGTCAATAAGCTCCCGATGCCAGCTTGCTGCAACTTCGGTGAGCAGGGCTGAATTGTCAGGACTCGCAATTAATTCTTGAAGCAACGATCTTTTAGATAGGTCCGGGGCACTGGAACAAAATTCAGGGAAAATAAGAGCTATTCCCATCTTGTTAGTCTAATCACCTTGCTCTCAGAATGGCTTATCCACAAGTCCATAGGCCAGGAGAGCTTTCATTGTCTCGGATAGGCCTGTTGACCCTGTGGGTAAGCCATGACACACGGAGCTCATGTTTTTTTACGGTGTTGAAAATACATGTCCGCTGGTGTGAAATATCTGAAGGACTGGTGCGGTCTTCGGTGGTTATAATAATCAAAGTATTCACATAATGCCAGCTCAACTTCTTCAATTGACTCAAAAGAATATCGATAGAGTTTTTCTTGTTTAACACTACGCCATAAACGCTCTATAAAAATATTATCAAGGTAGCGACCTCGCCCATCCATACTGATGGAGATCCTGTGGGTTTTTAGCGTGTTTATCCAGTCACTTGAGGTGAATTGTGACCCTTGATCAGTGTTGAAGATTTCACATCGTCCTTTCAGCAAAGCATTTCTAAGTGCTTCTACACAGAATTCAGCCTCAAGCGTTGGTGAAACGGCCCATTGAACCACATAGCGGCTATACCAATCCATAATGGCGAGCAAATAGACGTGACCGCCTTTCATCCTGACGTATGTGATATCCGCCGCCCATACTTGATCGGGTTTTGTGATATCGATATCTCGCAATAAATAGGGGTACACGGTGTGCTCTTTATTGGGTACGCTTGTATTTGGCTTTGGGTAGACGGTTTCTAACCCCATGACCTCCATGAGTCTCTTGATACGACGTCTACCAACAGTATAACCAACCTCTTTTGATAGCCATTGTGCGCGCTTAATTTTGCCTTCACAGGGATATTGGAGATAATGCTCGTCAAGCAGCGTCATTAATCGCTCATCTTCTGCTGATATGGAAGACGCCTTGTAATAGTAACTGGAAACGCTCAATCCGAGTAGCATGCACTGCTCTCGGATCGTTATTTCAGCGCTGCTATCGATGAGTCTGCGTTTTTCATCCAGGCTCAGATGGAAATTTTTTTTTTAACCAGGACAATTGTGCCTGGAGCCGACCAATTTCCTCATATAAGGCATCGATAAGTTCTGTTTGTGTTTTTTTATCTTTGTCGCGAGTGTTGGAAAACACGTCAGATATCGCTTGCAATGCCGTTTGCTTCCAGGCTTTAATTTGGGTAGCATGCACGCCGTACTCGCTGGTTAACTGGGCCTGGGTCAATTTCCCCTCAATGGCAGCAAGTGCAATCTTTGATTTTTTTGATGCAGTGTAATAATTTCGCTTTTTGGTCATCCTATTCTCCTCTTATAATAGAAGAATAGCTCTTAAAAATACCTTTTTTTCGTCCAAAAATCCGCGCCTATATCACTTCTTGCTTCAACGGACAACTCCGAATCTAGCATTTTCCGTATTGAGTCTTTAGTGTAGACTGCTGAAGAAGCCATATCCGTATGCTCCAAAAAGAATAAAAGAAGTATTTCAAACCATTATTAAAACTATGTCTCACATCACCTTAACAGATTATCTGAGCCTGAGAAATTTTTTCACAATGGCTGCCAGGTTAATATTGACTAAAAATAAATCAAAATAAATTCAGGCTGCAATTACCGGACTTGCAAACGCGTTAGCATTCATCCTATAGTGGGTGCAATTCTCAAGGAGCCTGCATGACGCTTAAAGACCCTTCCATACTGGTCGTCTGTTCCAACTATTACCCAAATCTTGCTGAAAAGCAGCTTGCGCGCTGTGTATCTGCGCTCGATGAGTTGCCGTATGCCTATGAGGTGGAAATGGTGCAGGCCGGTACGTATGAAATTCCTGCCGTCATTCGCCACTTTCACCATAACCGCCCCTTTGACGCCTACCTCTCCCTTGGGCTTCTGCTTAAAGGAAGCACCGATCATTATCAGTTCATTCTGGAACATGTAAAAGCCTGCTTTATCCAGTTCACCCTTGAGGGCATCATCCTTGGAGATGGCAATGTCTATGCGCCAACTGAGGAGCTTCTTTTAACGCGGGTTGCCGATGGTGAACGGGTTATGGAAGCCGTTCGTGCAGTAGATTATCTGCTGGGCATGAAAAAGCGATAACTGCCTGAGCATCATGTGCCTGCAAGATTATCTTTGGCACTCTTGAGAAACGGCGGGTTGAATACCCTCACTCTTGCCTGCACTCAGCTGCCAGGGGAGCGTGGGCCTTTGGTTGAAAATGCCTCCGGCACCTTTAAGTCATGCACATATTCTGGCAGCGGCCCCTGCCCGGCCTGGTAGTTTTTGAGCTGATAGAGGTAGGAGAGTACCAGCGCAACCGGCAGGTACAATTCTGGATGGATGGTGTCGCCGGGCTTACCGGAATAGTAGAGTGCACGCGCAAGTGGCGGGGCTTCGTAAAGCGGGATCCCGTGGCTAATCGCCAGCTGGCGGATTTGGGCCGCGAGGTGGTCGGCACCCATGGCAAGAATTTCAGGCGCATTATCTTTGTGTTCGCGATAGCGAAGCGCAACCGCGTAGTGCGTGGGGTTCGTGATAACAACAGTCGCCAGAGGAACAGCCTGCTGGATTCGCTGACGCGACATGGCGTTTTGTGTGGCGCGGATGCGCTTTTTGATTTCGGGGTTACCGTCGGTTTCTTTCTGTTCATCACGGATTTCCTGAAAGCTCATGCGCGTTTTTTTCTGATAACTGAACCACGCGTAGAGAACATCTACCGACATGATAATGACCGCCGCAACTGCCACCATCATGAAAAACCAGGTGATGAGCGAAAAAGCATGCCCCACCGAATGCATGTCGCGTACATCCACAAGCGCGTGCAAGTCATCCCAGGCAACTGCCACGTAAGCGCAAAGCGCTGCCAGAATCAAAACGAATTTGAGGGTGGATTTCACGAGCTCCATCGCGTTTTGCAGCGAGAAAATGCGTTTCAGATTTTTAAACGGATTCAGCCGCTCCCCCTTGAAGCGAATAAGCTCGGTTGAAAAGCCCCATTTCCCAAAGAGGCAGGTAGCAGCTATCGCCATGATGGCAAGCACCAGCCCAAAGGGGACCAGTAAGCCAAGCGATTGCAGCGCGAGGGGGGCGAGCAGTGCATTGGGGGCTGCAAAAAACGCGTCTGAGTCAGAAATTGCGGTGAAGGAGCGCTGAAAACTCTGTTCAAGGATGGCGCGAGCCAGGGGGGCCATGGCACTCAAAAGTACGAGTGCGGTCATGAGATTCAGTCCGCTTAGTAAATCTTTAGAACGCAGGAAGTTTCCCTTTTTGCGAAGCTCCTCAAGGCGCTTCGCGGTGGGCTGGTGTTGTTTTTCGTCGTTTTCTTCATCCATGGCGGCCAAATCCCCTGAATGTCAGACCAATCTGCTCGAGCACATCCATCAATAGAATACGCCCCCCCTCCAGCAAAAAATCAAAGCCGAGATAAAGAATCAGAAAACACACAATCAGTGAGATGTTGATGCCGATGGAAAAAATATTCAACTGTGGAGAAAAGCGGGTCATGATGGCGATGGTCAAGTTTGAAACCATCAGCGCCACAAGTGCTGCGAGTGAGAGCAGGAGCGCGCCGGAAAAAAGGTGTTTGAACCAGAGTGCGAGCGCATACGCAAGCGCGCTGTCAGGAGGGGTGATGCTCAGATTGCCCTCAAGCGAGTGTATCAGCATGTTGATAAAAACGAGATGCCCGTTTAACTGAAAAAAAAGGGCGATGGCAGTCAGCAGAAAAAAACGAGAAAGTGGCGTGATGGTGCCGATGCCGGGGACGTAAAAGTTGACGAATCCAAGCCCCGCCTGCATGGATACCAGCTGCCCAAACCCTGTAAAAATTTCCAGAAACAGGTTCACGAGCAGTCCGGTGCACAATCCTGCCAGTACCTGCCAGAAAAGTGCCACATGCAGGGAGAGCGCATGCGTGGGCGTGAGTGCCGGATGTGTGCAGGTGTATACAAACGCCGTGAGCGACAGGGCATACATCATCAGAATACGTGGCGGCACCCAGTCGCGGCGAAGAAATCCTAGCACGGAGAGTGTAGTTGCGATGCGTGTGAAAATCAGCGCGAGAAGGGGGGCTTCCCGGTCTACAAGACTGATGAGTGCGGCAGTTTGCATGCGCTTACCGAATATAGTGCGGCAGATTATAAAACAGTCCCTGGGTCAGGTTCACCAGATGGTGCATCAGCCACGGCGTGAGCGTAAAGAGCAGCAGAAACATGACTATCAGTTTCGGGATGAAGGTCATCGTCATTTCGTTAATTTGTGTGGCCGCCTGAAGAATGGATACGATAACGCCCACAATCAAGGCGGGCACGGTCAGGACGCATACTCCAAAAAGGGTGACGAGCAGCATGTGCTGCATGGCGCCAAGGATAGTCAGTTCAGTCATGGGGGCGTATCCTCTGAAATACCTGTGCAGTTTCGGCCAGTTCACGGTCTTCCTGCTCGGCGTGCGCCTGCAGGAGCTGCAGCTCGAGCGTACTCAGCAGGGAACTAAGACCCTCGGTTTTATCGCACAGAGTGGCGTAATCCTGGGCGTGTGTTTTCTGGCGCATTTCAAGATTCATAATTTCGCTTTCCCCGTTTTGGATAATTGTTTCAAGTCGCAGGGAAAAGGCGGTTTCATTGGCCAGCAGTTCGGCAAAGCCCGCGGGCAGTTCCAGGGGGCGATTGTTATATTCGGCGGCATACTGGCGCAGGTTTTCAAGCGAGAGGCGTTTTCGGGCGAGTTGCTGATTCAGCTGCGTGAGCTTCTGCGCGGCTCTCGATTTTTGATGCTCAACGTTTAAGAGAATCGTATCAAGCTGTTCTTTTTTTCGTAATAGGGACTTCATGCAAGAAGCTCCATGAGGGCGGCCTGGTGCGCGGCGAAGTTGGATACTTCATTCACGCCCTGCTGCAGAAAGGTTTTTATCGCGGCCTGACGGCGAATGGCCTCATCAAGCGTCGGATTCGTGCCAGCGTGGTACATGTCCATGCCAATGATGTCCTGATTTTCCTGCAGTACATTGTAGAGTGTTTTAAAGTGCAGTGCGCATTCGCGATGCTGGTCCGGGACGATGGCATTCATCACCCGGCTGATGGAGGCTGAAATGTCGATGGCCGGATAATGACCCGCTTCCGCAAGTTTTCGTGAAAGCAGTATATGACCGTCCAGAATCGATCGGGCATGATCTGAAACCGGGTCGAAGGGGTCATCGCCTTCGGTGAGCACCGTATAAAACGCCGTAATCGACCCGCCATCGCCAAAGCCATTGCCCGTGCGCTCAACCAGTTGCGAAATCCGTGAAAACACCGAAGGAGAGTATCCCCTCGAGGCTGGCAGCTCGCCCAGGGTCAGGTAAATCTGGCGCAGCGCCTGGGCGTAGCGCGTCAGCGAATCCACAATCAGGAGCACCTTTTTCCCCTGGTCGCGAAAGTACTCGGCAATGGTGGTGGCGACAGCCGCGGCACTCGTGCGCTCCAGTGGAAAGGTGTCTACGGGGGCTGCCACTATCACGGTTTTATGCAGATTTTGTACCCCGATATTCTCTTCGATAAACTCTTTTACCTCGCGTCCGCGCTCGCCAACAAGTCCAGCTACAACCACATCTGCTTCGGTAAAGCGCGTGAACATGCCAAGCAGTACGCTCTTGCCGACGCCGCTGCCGGCGAAAATGCCCATGCGCTGTCCTTCTCCCACGGTAAGCAGGGCATTGACGGCACGAACGCCGACATCAAGTGGAGTATTGATGCGCGCGCGCTGTATGGGGTTGATGGATGGCGACCAGGTTTCGTAACGCTCATCCGTATGGATGGGGCCCTTATTGTCGATGGGGTTGCCAAAACCGTCCAGTACCCGCCCAAGCAGTGCATTGCCCACCGGGATGGTGAGCGTACGCCCGGTAGCGCTGACCGCGGTTCCCGGCACTATCCCCTGCGGCTCTTCAAAAGGCATAAGCCAGGTTAAGTCGGAAGAAAAGCCGATGACTTCCGCGAGCAGGGTGCGTCCGGTACTTTTGATATGAAGGGTGCAGAGCGAGCCGGTGGGGGCCTGCAGCCCGCGCGCTTCAAGAAGAAACCCCGTGAGGCGCACGATAGTTCCCTGAACGGGCAGGTTATCGGTTGCGTCCATGGCGGTATCGAGATGGCGCAGACGGGTTTTTAAGTGCTGAAGCGTATCTGGCATCATCAGGCCTCAAGACCCAGCAGCGCGTGAATGCGTGCGTCAATAGCAGATATCAGCGTGCTGTGCAGGGTTTTTATGCGAAAATCCCCCGGCGCGAGCGTTTCATCGACAGTCACACTGACATTCTCACCCGCATATACAGTATCAAAGAGCGCTTTATCCTCTTTTGCGACATGAAGGGTACAGGGTGCATTATCAGTATTGATACGCGACATGGCCTCAATCACCATGGTTTTGAGCGTGTCAGGATTGAGCGCTATTTCGCGATGGATGATTTTGCGTGTCACTTTCTGCACAATGCCCACTATCTGGCGATAGAGTTCATGGTCAAAGCCTTCAAGAATCTGGCGCATTTCAAATGCGATTGTGTCAAGGTAAAGCGCCTGGTTTCGCAGGTTTTGCTCAAGCATGCCCTGAATATCGGGTAAAATTTCCGTGGGCGGCTCTTCTGGAGGTGTGTCGCTGGCAGTTTCAGAGAGCGTTTCCTCGGGGGAGACGGTGTCCTCTTCAGCCGGGAGTGCCATGTCCGGCGGGTTTTCAGGTGCCGTCACCACGATTTCTGGAAAGTGCCAGATTTCACCAATGTCGCTTTCGACCGCATCCATGTGCACGTCCACGTTAATAAATCGTATCGTTACTGTGGGAAGGCATGAAAATCTTTTCTTCTTCACCGAGGCGTTTGGCCAGCTCGACAATGCGCTTCTGCGCTTCCAGTACGTCATTCAGTTTGACAGGACCGGTAGAGTCCATGTCATCGCGTAAAAGTTCCGCGGTTTTTGAAGACATGCATTTAAAAAAGACCTTGCGCATGTCTTCGTCTGTTCCTTTAAGGGCGAGCACCATGTCTTCGTTGCTGACTTCTGCAAGCAGCGTCTGAAGGCTTCGGGAGTCAAACTGGGCGAGTTTTTCAAAGGGAAAGAGCCGGTCCTGGAGTTTTTCCGAGACTTCGCGGTTTTCATCCGAAAGCCACGTCAGAATTTCGGTTTCCATGCCCTCGTCAAGGTGCGCCATGATGCTTGCGGCCATGTTCATGCCGTCAGAGGTCAATACTCTGAATTTTTCGGTTTTTGTAAAACGTTCTTCAAAGTAGTCGGAGAGCATTTTCATGGCATAGTGCGATACCGGGCTGCAGCGGGTCATGCGGCGGATAACATCGCGCGCCAAATCTTTTGGCAGCCATTTCAGCACCTGCGCTGATTTTTCACTGTCAAGGCACATGAGGGCAATGGTGATGATTTGCGGATGCTCTTCTTCCAGTGCATCAACAATCGTATACACCGGTTGCCATTTTAATAAATCAAAGCCGCGCAGCGTTTCTGGCAGCGGTCCTTCATCAATCAGGGAGCCGGCCTTTTCCGAGCCGACCGCGCTCACCAGTGTATTGCGGATATACTCGCCGGAGGTTGCGCTCAAACCGGTGGTGTTGCGTGTTTCCTGAAAGAATTCATTGAGCGCTCGAATGACTTCCTCCTCAGAGACATCATCCATGTTATTCATTATCTCAATGATGGCTTCCACTTCCTTCTGGTTCATGTTTTTGAGAATTTCCGCAGCACAGTGCTCACCCATGCCAAGGAGAATAATTGCAGCATTTTTTCGTCGGTCTGCGGTCATTTATTAATCCAGCGTCTGATAACACTCGCCACCTTGTTCGGGTCTTGAGAGGCAAGTTCCTTGAGAATTTTTATTTGTTCGTTTTTTAGCTCGAACATTTCCGGGGTTATTAGCTGTGGAGTACCATCAGCGGCCAGCGTAGTTGGCAGGCCGGTCGATTTTGGGCGAAGGTGTTGAAGGATTTTTCGCACCAGTACAGCCAGAAGTACAAAGCCCGCGAGCATGCCGCCAATGCGTTTGACAAGCTCCCAGAACCAGGGCTGCTCCCAGAGAGGGGTTGGTATCTCTTTCTCAACCGGCAGTTCGCTAAAGCCGCTGTTAATGACGGTGACTCTATCGCCCCGGTCAGCACTGAAGCCGATGGCTGATTGCACGAGCTCCGTGATTTTATCCATTTTTTCTTTATCAAGCGGTTTGCGTATGGATTTTTTGGTTTTTTCATCAAACACGATGTCATCGTCAAGCACAACTGCAACGGTCAGTTTTTTCAATTTCGGTGACTGCACGCGTGAGTAGCGCATGGTTTTGCTGACTTCGTAGTTCTTAACGCTCTCATTACGGCTTTGTCCGCCTGAGGCCGGCTGCTGCTGGTTGCTGCCACCGTTGGCGGGGGGCTGGTTGGACAGTGCGCCAGGGACGCCCGAGGCACCACCACCGCCGTTGCTTTCGTTAACACTCTCTTCGCTGCGCACAACACTTGCAGCCGGGTCAAACTGCTCACGCGCTTCTTCCTGCTGGGTAAAATCAATGTCCGCGTTGACGCTGACCCGTGTTTTATTGGCGCCCAGCATGGGCGTTAAAAGTCCCTGAATCCGTTTTTCGTAATAGCGCTGGATGGTATTCTGGTAAGTCAGCTGTTCCTGGCTCAAGAGTTCGTTGTCATCGTTGATGGCAGAAAGGTAGTGGCCGTACTGGTCGGTGATGGCGACATTGGTGGGGTCAAGCTCCGGTACGCTTGCGGCTACCAGTTGAATAATCGCACGGATTTTTTCCTTGTCGCCTTCATAACCAGGTGTGAGGTTCAGGATGATAGACGCAGTGGTTTTCGCGTTTTCATCCGTGTAGACATTCTGTTTCGGGATGGCTATGTGTACGCGTGCGCTCGAAATGCCCTGAATGGCGGCAATGGTTTTGGCAAGGTCTGATTCCAGTGCCCGGATGTAGCGGGCATTTTCGAGAAAGGGGTTGGCGCCGATTTTATTCTGGTCGTTTAGAAACGCAAAATTAAAGCCATCATCGTTGGAAACACCGGCTGCAGCCAGCTTCATGCGTGCCTGTGCGACATCTTTTGCAGGCACTGAAAGCGAACTGGTGGTTTCGTCGATTTTGTAGGGAATGCGTGCTTTCTCGAGCGTATCCACCGTGGCGGCGAGGTTGGTCGGGGTGAGTCCAGAGAAGAGGGGGCGGTAGAGCGGTTCCTGCGCCCACTGATAAAGGCCAAAGCCTACGGCCACGCTGGCCGCGATGGCGCCAAGAAAAAAGAGGCGTTTGACGACGTCAAAGCCGAAAATGGTTTTTACTGTTTCCAGTATGGCGTCAAGATTTTTTTCCATGCAAACGCTCTACCTTCCCTTGAACCTCATACAGGCATATTCATAATTTCGCGGTACGACTCAAGCAGCTTGTTGCGCACCACGAGCAGTCCCTCAAACGCCACCCTTGATTTTACCGAGGCGAGCATCACCTGGGAAATACTGGTGTTCGGCTCGCCGCTTAACCAGGCGTTTTTGACGGTTTCCATCTGGTTTTGAGCAGCGTTGACCGACTGCAGCGAGTTGCGTGCGGCCTCAAGAACGCCGCTGAATCGTCCTGCCGGTGCCTGCTGCAAAACCTTATCAGGAGCAATGCCCCCGGATGCCGTCATGGTTTTGATGCGCGTGAGCACCTGTGAAATATCGGCCCTGACTATCGCTGAATCCATGTGTGATGTATTCCACTTTAATATCCCGTGCGCGTGAATGCAATTTTTGTGCCAGTTTTAAAATCGGGTTTCACTGAAAAAAATTTAAGGGAATCGCACCATCCCGCAATAGTGAAAGCGATACATCAACCAACGAGGGGAATTTCATGACACTTACTGTAAATACGAACGTGGCATCGCTGAATGCTCAGAAATACATTGGACAAACCCAGGAGCACCTGAGCAAGACGCTGAACCGTCTGTCTTCCGGTCTTCGCATCAACGAAGCCAAGGATGATGCGGCAGGACTTGCGATTTCTGAGGGTCTTGTCTCCCAGATTCGCGGAATGAAAGCCGGTGCCCGTAACGGTAATGACGGTATTTCACTGATTCAGACTGCTGAAGGCGCAATGAACCAGACACTGGGTCTTTTGCAGCGTATGCGTGAACTGGCAGTGCAGGCATCTTCCGAGACCTATGAGACGGCGAACCTCGCAAACTCTGATGCAGAATTTCAGCGTTTGAAAGAAGAAATCGACCGCGTTGCCGCAACTGCTGAATTCAACAACATCACGCTGTTGAACGGCGGTACCATATCCATCCAGATTGGTGCTGAAAACACGGCCAACGACCGTTTGACCATCACGCTGACGGACACCGATACCACAGCGCTCACCATTAACGCGAGCGACCTGACCACTAACGCCAATGCGCAAACTGCACTCGATGCGCTGAACACGGCTATTGCAACGGTTACAACCGGCATGGCGACCCTTGGTGCGAACCACTCAAACCTTGAAGCCGCTGTAAACGGTAACGTTGACCGCATCAGCCGACTGGAAGACGCCAAATCCCGTATCAAAGATACCGACTACGCGGAAGAGAGCTCGAATCTTGCGAAGTTCCAGATTCTGCAGCAATCCGGTGTGGCGATGCTGGCTCAGGCTAACTCGTCCTCTCAGGTTGTATTGCGTCTGCTTCAGGGTTAATCTTGAAACTCCGGCGCCAGTTCTGGCGCCGGGCTACTTTTTTCAGCAGGGATGACTGCGCATGTCTATTTCAAGCGCTTTGGCCAGCGGCGATATCGCGGCCATTGTTGATAAACTGATGAAGCTCGAGAGCCGTCCACTGCAGCGGCTTGAACTGAGTCGCAATACACTCGACTATCAGCAGAAAGCCTACGATTCTCTTAAACAGCTCCTGACGCGCTACAGTGATGCGCTCAAGGCCATTTCACCGGCAATGAATACCCTCGCGCTGAAGGCGAGCTCCTCCAGCGAGGGAGTTGCCAGTATCGGAGTTACCGGCAATGCCGCTACTCCTGGAAGCCATGCGCTGACAATAACAAGCCTTGCACAAACCCATCAAATCTCCAGTGCCGCGCAAAGCGCCAAAAATACGGCGTTTGGGGTTGGCGGAGATTTGACGCTTACTATTGGCAGCAACACCATGACGGTATCCATCACGACCAATGATACCCTTGAAACCATGCGTGACAAGATAAACCATTCGCTCAGCAATGTGGGGGTAACTGCCTCCATTCTCGCGACCAATGGCGCAGGCGGCGCGAGTGAATATCGCCTTGTTGTAAGTGCCAACAACACAGGCCTTGCTTCAAAAATTACGGCAGGCGGCGGGCTTGCGGCGTCCCTTGATATGACTCACGAACTGCAGGAAGCCAAAGACGCGGCCTTTACGCTGGATGGCTTTTCCGTGACGCGTGCCTCAAACGTGATTACCGATGTAATGGAAGGCCTCACCATCAACCTCAATGCCATTGGAACCGCTACGTTGTCGGTGAATCAAAACACCACGGCGCGCGATGACAATGTAAAAGCGGCGGTGCATGCGCTGGTGGATGCGTATAATGCCATTGTGGAAACGGTGGATAAAAACCAGGCTACAGGCGGGCAGCGCGATCTCGAGCGTAACCTTTCGACAAGTGGACTGCGCGACAGCACCTTTGGACTCGTAAAAAATCAGCTGAAATCCGCACTGTTTCAATCCGTTGGCGAGGGCAGTGTGTTATCGCTTTATCAAGCCGGTATCACGCTTGATAAAGAAGTGCCGCGCGTTAATGACGATGGTGTTGAATATTATGTGACCGGGCGGCTGAAGATTGATGATGCCAAACTTGAAGCGGCCCTTCGGGACGATATGCCAGCCCTTGAGGCATTTTTTGAGAATGCCACCGGAGTCATTAAAAAATCGGAAACCGCACTTGATAATCTCCAGAAAATGGGGGGTGCGATTGATTCGCGCACAAAATCGATTCAAAGCCAGGATTCCGAGCTTGGCAAGCGCATTGACCGGGAAGAAGCCCGCCTTGAAGTGGTTCGCCTGAATCTTGTGAAGCAGTATGCGGCACTGGATACCTTTGTCCAGAAATATGACCAGCTGAGTCAATTTCTTGAAAAACAGTTTAACAGCTTAAGTAACAGCGGAAGCTCAAGGAGATAAGGGATGAACGGGCTTGGAATGTATGCTGAGGTCAGTCAGAACAGTGAGGTTATGGGGGCGAGTGAGCACCGCCGTATTCAGATGCTTTTTGAGAAGGCGCTTATCGATTTGCAGACTGCGGCAAACGCTATTGCTGAGAAGGATGTGATAACGAAGTGCAAGGCTATCGGCTCGGCGAACAACATTGTCTGTTACCTGCGTGATATCCTGCGTGCTGATGTCGACCCTGCCGGTGTCGCCCGTATTGATGCGCTTTATCGCCACGTTGAGCAGGCACTTTTTCTCGTCAACGCGCGCAATGATGCCGAGGGTCTTCAGGAGTGCGTCACCATTATCGAAAACATGAAAGCGTGGTGGGACCATGTTGGAGCTTGATGAAGCAACACTTGCCATCACCGGTTTCAGCGAGCATGGGATGCAGGAAGCCGAATTTTTGACACTGCGGGAGGCCCTTGTCTCAAGCGCACTGGCTGAGGGCAATCTTCAGGCACTTGCAGCGATTGTGGCGCAGGATAAAAAAAACCTCGAAACGCTTAAGCTTCAGCGCGCCTCTCTTGAAGCGAGCCTTAGCAATATTCTGCGTTTGCAGCAATATTGTGAAGTACTGCCACCCTGAAAGAGCAGGGTTACATCCGTGAATAAACCATTATATTTAATGGGCTTTTCGGTATGCCTGGCTGAGCGCCGCGAAGCCCGGCATCGGGTATCCCCAAAGGCCGGATGTTTTTTCGTGCATCCTGTCCCGCGCTTATCAGCGCAGGCTACAAAATTTTTAAATAAAATAAACACTTATCGGTAGGCTGGGTTGAGCGCCGCGAAGCCCGGCATCGGGCATCCCCAAAGGCCGGATGTTTTTCTCACGCATCCCTCCCGCGCTTATCAGCGCAGGCTACAAAATTTTTAAATAAAATAAACACTTATCGGTAGGCTGGGTTGAGCGTCGCGAAGCCCGGCATCGGGCATCCCCAAAGGCCGGATGTTTTTTTCGCGCATCCTGTCCCGCGCTTATCAGCGCAGGCTACAAAATTTTTAAATAAAATAAACACTTATCGGTAGGCTGGGTTGAGCGTCGCGAAGCCCGGCATCGGGCATCCCCAAAGGCCGGATGTTTTTTTCGCGCATCCTGTCCCGCGCTTATCAGCGCAGGCTACAAAATTTTTAAATAAAATAAACACTTATCGGTAGGCTGGGTTGAGCGTCGCGAAGCCCGGCATCGGGCATCCCCAAAGGCCGGATGTTTTTTTCGCGCATCCTGTCCCGCGCTTATCAGCGCAGGCTACAAAATTTTTAAATAAAATAAACACTTATCGGTAGGCTGGGTTGAGCGTCGCGAAGCCCGGCATCGGGCATCCCCAAAGGCCGGATGTTTTTTTCGCGCACCCCTCCCGATATGGTATTTTGTAGATAAAACAACAATTTATCGGCATTAGGTGGCATCAATGGTCAGAAGATTGCTCCTTCTTCCACCAGCATCTAACGAAAACTCGTCACGAGACTCGAAAGCATCAGTGTCCAGCCATCCACCAGCACGAAAAACAGCAGTTTAAATGGCAGCGAGATAACCATTGGCGAGAGCATCATCATCCCCATCGACATCAGGACGCTTGCGGTCACAAGGTCAATAATCAAAAATGGCAGAAAAATAAGAAAGCCAATTTGAAAGGCCGTTTTGAGTTCACTGGTTAAAAATGCCGGCATGATGATGCTGAGTGGATACTCACCGTTTTTAACGGGTGTTTTAGAAAGGCGTGCAAAAAGCCCTAAATCCGCCTTGCGGGTTTGCTTGAGCATAAAGCCGCGCAGTTCGCCACCAATCTTTTCAAACGCCTCAGTTTCCGTTATCTGGCCATTCATCCATGGCGTGATGCCGGCATCGTTAATGCGTGCCGCGACTGGTGCCATGACATAAAGGGTCATCATGAGCGCGAGCCCGATGAGAATCTGGTTTCCCGGAACGTTCGGAATGCCGATGGCCTGGCGCAGAATCGAAAACACAATGATAATGCGGGTGAAGGCCGTGGTGGTCATGATGAGAGCCGGCAAAAGCGTAAGTAACGCCATGGCGGCGAGGATTTTGATGCTGAGATTCCACGTCACTTCCCCGCCCTGCGTTTTGCTGGTCAGGAGTGTCAGGCTCGGAGAATCGGCGAATGCACAGGTGCTGATAAAAAGGGAGCCAATGCAGAGCCCTAAGGTCAAGAACTGCTTTTGTCGCATGAAAACGGTACTCCTGGAGTGCAGGGCGGTGTCGGTGGTTCTGCTGCAAACACATGCAGGGTTGAAAGGCCCTGGGGCGTTGAGGCGAGCAGCAGTTTAACCCCGTGAACACGAATGCAGACAATACGTTCCCGCTGACTGAGAGCAAACTGCTGCAGGACTTCCATGCCTTCGCCTTTTTCTACGTGGTGACGGGTTGTACGCCGCACCCACCAGAGCGAGAGCACGAGTGCCGCGAGCGTCAACCCTAAAACAACTGTGTAATACAGATAGCCGTGCATGATGTCAGACAATACGGACGCAGTATTTCCCGCCTGCGGAAATAATATGACCACGGGCGATGGGTTTGTCATTGGCATAAATGTTCAGTGGCTCGTCTGACCCCTGGTTCAGCTCAATAATGGCGCCTTTCTTCAAATTCAGTAAATCACTGATTTTGATTTTTGCCCGGCCAATTTCTACCGTTAAATCCATGGTGATATCATCGAGTATGCCGACATTCCCGCCTTCAAAAAGCCTGTCGCCTAAAGCGTGCTCAATGGCGCTGCCGTTATCTTCTGTTGCGTCTGTCATGTCTGACTCCTTTAGAGCATCTCTTCAATTTTAACTACGCGTACATCATTCGACTTGCCAGGTGTGGCCCGAAACAGCCGCTTGTTATTTAACATTAGATAGACTTCATTCGGGTCTTTAACCGGAATAGTATCCCCTGACTTAAGGTTTAGCACATCTTTGAGTTGAATTTTAATACTTGGGAGTATCGCCGAAACGGTAACGGTCGAATCGATGAGTTCGCTGCGCTTTCTGGAATCAATGGTTGGGGTTGCCATTTCCGATGGCGTGGCTTTCGCGGGTTCCGGGGGTATGGAAAGCAGTTCTACCAATGGTTCAGGGATGGCGATATGAAAGCGGCTTTCAAGGCCGTCAATGGTCGCTTTAAAAGAAAAATTAAAGAGCTGGGTGTTATCGAGCTGATTCAGCACAAGCCCCGGCACGTCTGATATCCGCGCACACTCAAGAGTGACCGGAATGTGGCTGCTCAATGCGTTTTGAAAAGCGCCAAGGCTCATTTCCGTGATTTTTCGGGCAATGGCCTGCCCTGATTTTCCAAGCCCGCGCATGATGTCTTCATTGCGATTCGGTGTGCCGCCAAAAAGCAGGTTGATGGTATGGTGCAGAAAATCAAACGCAAAAAAAAGCAGACCGTACTTACCCTCTGGCTGGATCTGAAAGCTCGCGAAAGCCGCCGGATTTTCAATGGCGCGCACTTCCATGGGGTCGCAAACATTGACCGCGTTAAATTCAAAGCGCGCTTTTTTGCGCAAAAAACCCGTAACCTCACGCTGCAAATCGGTAATAAACTGCTCGATGATGCCGATGATTTTCGGGTTTTCGAGCGGCAGCAGTGTCGTGCTGAATTCAGAGAGAAACTCAGCGGGTTCAGGGGGCAAACTGTCAGGATTATCGTTGTTCATGCCGAATAACCGCCTACTCATTAAGCAGCTTTTTAGTCGCTGCATCGTTCAGAATGATAATTTCAATACGCCGGTTAATGGCGTTTTCACCGCGCCGTTTATCAAGTAGATTCGTATCGGCGGCCCCCTCAATTCGGATAATTTTATAGGGCTGCATGCCGTAACGAACGAGAGCGCGGCGCGTAGCATTGGCGCGCTCGGCGGAAAGTTCCCAGTTGGTGTAATGACCTTCATCCTCATAGGGGTTGGAATCGGTGTGTCCAATGATAAGAATGCGTTTTTTCACCGAATTGAGCTCGCCACTCAACCACGGCATGATTTTATAGGCATACGTTTGGAAATCAGTTTTTCCAAGGGAGAACATCGGCTGGTTTTCAAGGTCGCGCAGCTGAATTTTAATGCCATCATCGGTCAGCTCAAAATTCAGGTGCTGGCGCAAATCGCCAAGCTCCCTCGCATTCATGAGATCACGCTCCATTTTTTCCTTAAGCTGCATCATCTCCTGCATTTCTTTGTCATCAGGTTTTTCAACCTGCGTGCTGCCAGCCTGTTTGTCACCGTCATCCTTCATGGTTTTACCGCTCTGTGATTTTGGCGTTGCCGAATCGGCCGCTTTGGTTTCCTCAGACTTTTGTGAGCCGTTTTTATATTTTTGGACGTTCTCAGTCGGCTTTTGCGGCGTTTTCGAATTATTTCGCTCGTTTTGCACAAAGACTTCTTTTAACGGGGTGCGAAAATAATTGGATATGCCCTGAAGCTGGTATTTATTAAGCAGTGAGAGCAGCCACAGCAGCAGAAAAAAAGCCATCATGGCGGTTACGAAATCGGCATAGGCGATTTTCCATGAGCCACCGTGGTGTTCAGCCTTTTTTTTCACCCGTTTGATAATGATAATGGGGGGCTGTTTATCGTTCATGTTATACGGCCGCTTTGCTGTTTTGCTTGAGCTCTTTCAGTGTTTCTTCAAGCTCACGGCCATTCGGGCGGTCATTGGAGTAAATAATCTTACGCCCAAATTCCACGGCAATGGCTGGCGAAAACTGATTGACACTGGCAAGCAGTATGACCCGTACGGCATTCAGCACCTTAACCGATGCATTCATTTTGTGCTCAAGCAGAACCGCGAGTGGGGCGGTAAATCCATAGCCGAGCAGTACCCCGAGAAAGGTTCCGACCATTGCTTTGGCAATCAACCCGCCAAGCTGTTCCGGTGGAATACCCATGGATTCCATGGTGTGCACAACGCCCATGACTGCCGCCACAATCCCGAAGGCCGGCATGCTGTCAGAGACTTTCTGGATAGCGTGAATGGGTTGCTCCATTTCACTTTCCAGGGTTTCGATGTCCTGTTCCATCAACATTTCCAGCTGATGGGCATCAATGCGACCCGTGGCAATGAGGCGAAGATAGTCACAGAGAAACTCCATCAGGGAGGCTTCTTTCAAAATCAGCGGATAGCGCCTGAAAATCGCGCTTTGCGTTGGATTTTCAATGTCGGCTTCAATGGCCAGCACGCCATCTTTTTTGATTTTATTGACAATTTCAAACATGAGCGAGAGCAGTTCGACATAAAACGCGCGGGAGTAGTGAAAGCCTTTCAGGGTTGAAAAAACGCCGCTGATGGTCGCCTTGATGACTTTCATGCTGTTGCCAACAATAAACGAACCAAGGGCGGCACCGCCAATCATCAGGAATTCGATGGGCTGAAAAAGCGCATACAGATGGCCGCCGGCGAGCGCAAACCCACCGAAAACGGAGAGAATCGTAACCAGATAGCCTGCAATCACGAGCATGATGGTAGTCTTCGCTAAAGACCGGTGCTACCGGTCAGGTTATTTCCGCGCTGTTATAGCCCGTTACCACAGCGTCCACAACCTTCCGTGAGGAAGGGTTCATGACTTTAATGGTTTCATGCAAAAACCCGTCAGTTTTGGCAATTCCAGTCATGGTTACGGCAATAGGGCCTTTTTTGAGCACCAGCGCAATCGCCTGGTTACGGTGTACCATGGCGACCCGCCGAACATTTTTAGGTGTGAGCACTGAGCCTGCAGGCAGCATGCGTGCCACACTCATGCTGGCAAGTGCATCCATGTCGCGGTAATAACCGTCAAAGAGTCCCGAGACGGGGCGTTTCTCGATAACAAGGTCGTGTTCGGAAATCAAATCTCCCGGCATCAGGCGGCGCGTGGTGGCGACGACGTTTGCAAGCGCTTCAATGCGCACCGGGACGTAGAGCGTCCATCCAGAGGCATCACTGCAATGGAGGATGACGGTATTCGGTGTTCCCTGAGATTGCGCGAACATTGCGCTGACTGGTACCCGGCAGGGAGCAACATTGATGTTTGCATCGATGGAAACCTCCTGCAGTACCAGCTCTTCACCGGCCGGCGCGTGCAGATTGGCGGCAACAAAACGCTCGACAAGGCCTTTAAGAACAGCCGGGTCTTCACGGGTATTGGCATGTAAATCAGGGGCGTGCGCAAAGAGGCAAAGGGTTGCCAGAAGAAAAGCGGGCATCCGGTGTCGGCATGCGGTACGCAGGTATGCGGTGATGGTGGTCACTCAAAGTCCGTTTCAGTGTATGCAGGCAATCTCAGACCAAAATACCAGCGTACGCCAACGCTGTCAAACAGATTAAGGACGTGCGGGGCCTCTGTGTGTATTCAACGGTTGAGCAGGTTGCTTCATTTTTTCGACAACCTCATTGAGGGTGGAGCAGTTGCCGCTCACAGCATTCAGTTTTTCATAAAATCTCTGCAGCTGGCTGTCGCGCAGGAGTGGATTTTTTTTGAGGGCATCTGTGGCAATATTTTGTATTCTAGCTATCTTTTGTGGTTCTGTCAGTCTGTTGTCGTCAAGGGTCTTGCTGATTTTACCGATGTGTTCTGGAACTTTAGTGCCACAAAAAAACGTTCTGCCCATGCTGCGATAGGGAGTAAGTAAGCTGCGAAATGATGCATCCGGGGCTTGATCACGTAACTGCTGCATATTTTGGCGAAAGTCCGCGCTGGGAGCGGCAGTGACAGGTGGCTGAGACGTCGATGTCTTGGACATATTGCGCATGGAGGCTACGTGTTCTGCCTGAAGCGCCCGAGAGTCTTCGCGGCTTACAGGATTGCCGCGCTGGAGTTTGATGGCTTCTGTTGGCTTATCAGCCGGAAGCCTAAAGACTCCTTTGGGCATAAAGTGGCTTTTAAGAAAAGCCGAGAGTGATTCACCAAAAACCCCCCTTTTCTTAAACCCAATCCGAAGTTGTCCTCGGTCATTAAAGGCGGAACAGGGGGCGCTTTTTTTGTCTGAGTTATCCGTTGCAAAATAAACAGGCCTATTGGGGGCAGTTTGTGACGCACGCAGAATGGCCTCCTGCATCTTTGCAATTCCTTGCGGGTTTTCTTGATACGGAGCACTCAGGGGACCTTTGCCAATAGCGAATCGCATACAGATTTTCCCATTAAAATTTTATCAAAGTATAGCATAACTGCTCATAATCCATGCACCTGTAAAGCGCTTGATGATGAACTTGAAGTGGCTGCCACAGACCGCCCTGAGGCAGGCCAAAATGCTGCAAGTGTCGCAAAAAGCCCCCGACTTACTGTCGGGCTTTTCGGTGGGGCTGTGGGCGCCCGCAGTACAGGCAACGGCTGCAGCCTGATGCTGTCAGCCGCTTTCTGATGGAGTTCACCGAGTGGAGGCTCGATTAAAAGGCGCACGGCGGCGGGTGCATCACCATTGCGAAACAAAATGCCGGCGAGGCGGATACGGTTGGTCTGTACGATTTCCGACTCGAGAAGTGCCTCGCGGTTGACGGAAGTATGGTTGATACGGCTTTCAAAGGTTGTACGCTGAAATTGCTCGCGTGCATGAGTACCCGCGAACTCAAAGGCTTCAATTTCCTCGGCAAGCGATGGAGTGCTCTCAACAGGATTTGCGGGGTGTGTGGGCACTGGCTCGGGAAGCGGGATGAGCCTGTCAAAGGGTGTCACATACATGCGGGGAGGCGCAAAAAGGTCGTGCCACCAGCGTTTAAAAAAGCGTCGCAGCCCTACAAGAAAGCCCTGCATTTCCGACAGTTCACGTTCAAACCGCGCCTCAGCGCGTGCCTGCTCAAGACGCGGCTGGTCGTGGTTGTTTTGATATTTCTCAAAGGTCAAGGCGCGTTCGCAAACGCGTTCCAGCAGCTGATAGTGGCCATGCTCTCCAAGCCCATGGAGCGTGATTTCTATTTGACTGCTCAGCATGCAGTCAATGACCGCATCGTCAAGTAACGCAGGATGCTTAAGCAGCTCCTCTCGCAGGCTCTCGCCGGTGTTGGGAGACAGGCGGTCCTCCTGCAGGAGCCTCGCCGTCTGGTGCAGCGCGTGCGTTGCGCGCTCCCTGTCCGGGTACGCTTGCAGCTCGTTGAAATAGTGTGCGAGAAGGGGGGCTGTTGCGTTCGGCATGTCAGGCGCATGAATCAGAAAATAATCGATGACTTGCAGAGTTTCCCCGGCATTTTGGCGCTCAATAACAATCGGGTGCTGTTTCGTATTATTGTCCTCCGGTTGGGAATGCGTTTTGCCAAAAGGCAAAAAGCGGCGCAGGAGATTAAAGCCCGAGGGAGCGCTGCTGGAAGTCTCTGCCCCGGATGGGGAGAGAGAGGGCATGGGATTGATGAGGCGTTCAAGCGGTGCGCGGCCCCCTTCGAGAAGATACTCCATGTTTCCAAGCATCGCGAAATGCGCGAGGTTGGCGTTGAACACATTCTCTAGAGAGACCCTGACTTGAGCAAAGGCCTTATCGCCATGAAGGCGCATCAGCTGGCAGAGCGTATGTGGCTGCAGGGGGTTAACACTCAGTTTTTCGAGGGCGCGCGTAATAAAATATTGAAGCGCGTTACCTGGACGATGGGCATACACGTTCAATGCCAGCAGGAGAGCGCCTTCATCGCAGACGTGCACCAGTGTGTTGACAGCATTTTGCGTCAGTTTTTCTGGTGCCAGCAGGCTTTCACGCAGGACGCGCTGGCGGACTGTGCTAAAGCCAAAGCCCTCCAGATTTTCGAGGACAATCGTGGCATATCGGTCGAGCAGGATGGGAAGAATGTTTTGACTGTCAGGCTGTATCACACACTGCTGCAGCCAGTAGCCAATGGCATTCTTAAGGTGGTCGCCCATCCTCTCAAGAAGTGCCGTCACCATTTCTTCGGTCAGCCCGTGAAAGAGATGCGGGCAGGTAAAGAGGGCAATGGCAGCCTCGGGCGAAAGGGTTTTAAGTGACGCGAGCGTCAGCGTGTGTGGCAACACGCGTTGCGCAAGTGGCGTCAGCGGGTTCATCACTGGTGAGGAAGCCGCGAAAAAACCGCTGAAAAGCTGCATGGGCGGCAGCAGCTGGAGATAATCTTCGCGCTGAAGAAGGTGCAGAGCCAGCAGGCTCAAAAGCCGGGGCTCATTGCATTCCGTAAGCCGCTCTGAGAGCGTTTGTGGTGAAAAACGACTGTTGCTGAGTGCTTTAAGGAAGGCACGCTGCGTGTCATCGGTTTCAAGCAGAGCATGCATAAGGCGCGGCTGCAGCAGTGCTTTGGCAAAAAGCGTTTCACGGTTGGGATTTTGGGGGGCGAACTGTTCATAGAGCCACTCAACGCTGCAGGAGTGCGTTATCAGCTCAAGAATATGTTCATCCGCTTCTGTTTTCCTTAAAATTTGTTCATAGAGCCAGGACTGCTTCTCGCGGGTGAAGTTGGGGTTTCCCTGCAGGTGTGTCAACGCCCTCGAAAGACCGTTAACAGCCAGTACTTCATCGAGAAGACGAGACAGTTCTGACATCGCGCCAAGGTGGCTGATGTCGGCGGTCATCACCCAGCGCACCAGACCATCACAGAGTTTTTCCTGTGGGTTATCGGCAAAAAGTTGCGCAAATCGCAGCCAGCGATACCAAATGTCCGGCTCATGAATCGGAGACGCGTCCGAGTAGGTATCCATGACATTCAGGTAACTGAGCTTTCTTGTCGCCGCATCGTCTTTAATCCAGGCAATAGCACGCGCACTGGCGGTGATAACCGGGAGGTTTTCATCCGTTGGCGTCTGCATGCAGCCTTCCTGAAACAGCTCAAACAGACTGACATCCGTGACAAACTGATGGCGAAGCTGAAGCAGTTCTTTGGGGGATGCATTGAGCCAGGCATCGAAAGGCGGTGGCGGGCAGGCGTAAAGCTGCAGCCGCCGCAGCGGCATCCACGCATCAAGGTCCGTGTCGGGTGTGTTTTTTAATGCGTTGGTCACGAGCGGGAGAATGGCGTTTTTAAAACCGAGATCGATGAGGGCTTGCAGCATGGATTCGCACGCATTCATGTGCATCACGCACAATCGCAGCAGACGCGTACGTGCGCCGGATGTGAAAGTCGAAAAAAGTGCCTGTGCGTTTTCCGGGGTACGCAGGAGATGCTTAAGCAGCGTGAAACAGTGTTCACGTGTCGAGCGGTCCTGCTCAGCAGCATCGAGATAGCTGCCAAGGCACTGAGCTAGCGCATATGGTGACAGGCTTTCAAGGCAGGCCGGATTTGCGGCAATGACTGCGAGGCGTTTTTTATCGGATGGCTGATTGCGGGCAATGAGCCCCTGCAGAAGGAGGTGCGTGCTGCGCGCTCGCCATGCCTGCACACGGGGAGCCAGCAGGCGTGCGTCTGCTTCCAGCCAGTCGGTGATAAAGACCTGGAGGCTGTCCCTGGGGAGCAGTGTCTCGACGCTTGCCCCACAACGCGCAAACGCCTCGAGTACCGGCAGGGCGAGGAGTGCCAGGGCCGCAGTGATTCGCTGCAGGTCGGCACTCGGGCGGCTTGCAAATAACCGGCACCATTCTTCAGTATTTTCAGGCAGTGCCTGAAAGAGCGTTTCTGCATCGTTAAGAAATCCCGCCATTTTATGTGCGACTCTGGCAAAGCGGATAATGCTTTCAAGGGGAATTTCCCGCACCACCGGGATAAGGGACTCCAGAGAGATGTCGTCCCAGAGTGGATGCGACAGACATTCGCCAAGGAGCCATGCGTGCAGTGTGTGTGCCTCCTTCCAGGCGGGGAGCGTTGGCAACGTGTGTATGAGGGCGAGAGCCCATGGCATCGGTGTCAATGCATGCGCACTCAGAAATTGTGCATGCCGCTCGGCGGCGCGGGGAAGGTTCTGTTTCAGCCAGCGGGAATTGGTATCCGCTGCAAAGAGACGGGCATCTGAGCAGTGTGTGGCAACGCTGTTTTCAATAATCGCATGAAGAGAGGGTTGGCTTGATGCACCTCGATTCCGGGCATGGATGAGCTGTGGCAGCGAGCGAGCCCAGCGAAGGCAGGCGGTGTAATCTTCCAGGTTATCTGAACTGTTGCTCATCGGTTCCAGCAGCATGCCCAGGCGATAGATGGCCGTCAGGGTCAGCCATTGGTAGAGCACCAGATTTTCAAGTTGAGCGCCTGAGTACTTCCCGAGAAATCCCGGATGCACGACCACGCCCTCCCAGGGGGCATTCAGAGCGTGATTGAGGCGGTCTGCAAACAGACTGCCCTCTACCCACACGTTTCCCGGAGCCTCCTTAAGCGCTTGATGCATAAACTGGCGCAGGCAGGGGTTGGCGTCGATGGCGTGCTGGAGCGCATATTTATCTGTCTCGCGAGTGGTGTAGTGGCAAAGCGCTTCGAGGGCTTCTGCACCGGGTTTCAGCGTGTTAAGCCACGAGCCGACTGGCAGCCCTCGCGCATGCAGATTATCAAAAAGCCGGTTGACTACGTCCGGGCGCATGCTGAAAGCCGTATTATCGAGCACGCGGGCAAGCTGCGCAGATGTTTGCAGCGTATTAAAAAGCTCGGAAAACTGGAGATTATTCAGTTCGGAAAACGATTGCGGACAGGATAGGAGTGCTTCAGCGATGGCCTCTGGTGCGTTGTGCTCTGCGAAAATTCGGTACACTTCCTGTGGTGTTAAGGCTTCAGCCAGGATTTTTCGCACCGAGCAGGGCGTGTCCGCTATTGCCGGGCGTTGTAAGAGCGCGCCTGCAAGATTTGTCCGGTTAAGCCGTGAAAGCTGTTGAAAGCCTGCCAGAAAGCGCTCGCTTTGCAGCATGCAGGCGGGATTTTCAAGTGTGTACTGGAGAATGTTTTGCCAGATGGTGCTTTCCATGAGGCTCATATGCGGTGAGGTGGTCGGACAATCCTGCAGTAAGCGCACTATGGGATGGCTGATTCGTGCTTCAGGTGAGAGGGGTTCAAGCAGAAGAAGGAGCATTTGTGCGAGGTGTTCATCTTCCGCAAGACGCTCCACCCATTGCGTGTCCTGTCGGGTAAGTGCCAGGAAAAATTCTACAAGGTGCTTTTCTATGGCAACAGCGGCATGGTTTTCACGGGGGGGCGTAACCGGCATCGCAGTGGTGGCAATATTATGACGTGGTTCATCTTGAATTGTACTGAATTTGTCATCCCCGCGCAGGCGGGGAGCCATTCCTGGGATTGCAGCTGTTCCAGTTTGAGCATGCATCCCAGCCTGCGCGGGGAAGAGAGTCATCTTTTGCGTGCGATACCGGTTATGCACTTCTCGGGGTGCAACATGGAGGCACTGGCTTAGGAATCGAAGATAGAGGTGTGCCAGCGTAATGTCGTCTGAGCGGATGGCGGTCAACCTGCAGCGGGAGACCATTTGCGCGATGTATTCGATGGTTGCTGGATGGATGTGCGCGGCAGTGGAATAAGTCAGAACACTGCCAACAAATGCACGCAGGGCCTCGGGTTTTCGTGTCAGCTGCAGGCGGGTAATGGACGCAGTCTGCAGCGTAAGCTGTTCTTCCTGCCCGAGCTCCACAAACACCGCGGGCAGAATGGGATTGTCACGGAGAGCGCTGAATACCTGTTCAGATAAAAAGGCGTCATCCGGTAACTGTCGCAGCAGATTAACAGCCAGTGCGGCATTCAGTCTCCGGGCTTCATGCAGTTTTGTCAGCCAGCCATGAAGGGACTGGCGCAGCCTGTCGCGCGGGCTGTGGGCGATAAGCCACGTCAGCGCATGCTCGCCAAGTTGCGCTACCAGAAGCTCGTGATTGTCAAAAGCCGTCAGGAAATCGACAACTCTCGCGTCAAGCGGGAGGCTGTTGGTGAGAGCGGCCTTTTGCATCAGGGTGTTGAGCAGCACCAGCTGGTAGTGCATATCGCGGGTTGCTGCGAAGGCCTGCAGGGTTGTCCAGTTTTTTTCAAGCCCCTCACCAATGGATGCCTGAAGCAGTGCCGCCACGGAGGGCGCGGTATAATCTGCAAGCAGCGCCGGATTTTTTATTTCAGCAATAAACTGCGCGGCAGAACGGGGGTTGGAGCCTGCATATTCCTCATTGGCGAGCTGGCGCAGCAGCGGGTCAAAAACCCCCTGAGCCGTGAGTCCGGAGGTCAGGAGGGTTTTGCAGGCCTCATCATCAAGCGCGCCCTCAGGGTTGAGCATGCGCGCGCTGATTTTCAGAATGCGTCCAAGCTGCTCCTGCAGGGGGACGCTCTTAGTGCCCACACTGTGTAGCAGGTTTGCCCAGAAGGTTTGCAGGTCTTTTGGCGCATGTCGACAGGCGCTCAGCCAACAAAGCGCCAGTGCAGCGGCATTTTCTTCCGTGTCAGGCAGGGCTTCGAGGACTTCAAAAACGGAAACCGGATGAAAATAAAGCGGCATCAGGCCGCGCACGCAGCCAATGACGTCAAGGCAGGGTTTAAGCTCAAGCACACGGCGTGCGAGAAGCCCTGCCTGTGGGCGCGTTCTCCATTCATGAATGGGGGCATTGGGATTGCGCACTTCGTTATTCAACCTGTGGCTAAACAGCAGTGCCAGTACTTCAAGCGCCGGCAACCATGCGGGCAGTGTTTCAGCACTCGCGCATACCTGCATCAGGACATCCAGAAACACTGTGTCATCAAGAGGCTCACACAGTCTCTCAAGTGTTTCGGCACGCGTGTCGGGGTGGCTCAGGAGAATGGCCTGCTGCTGTTCGGGGGTAAAATCCTTCATGTGCAGGGCAAAATCGGGGCGCCGCGCGCTCGCCGTGCGCTCGAGAAACGTATGAAGCGCGCAGAGCTCATTTGCCGCAAAAGACCGCAGCAGCTCACCGCGTTCAGCCGGTTTCAAGGCTGATAAAAGCGTTTCACAGTGCGCGAGCCAGAGTTCGGGCGTTACTTGAGCGGCAGTGAGCGCCTTTAGCCACTGGCTTTTTGAAAGCGCTGTTGTGCAAATGCGTTGAAATCCGGCGTCCACGAGTGCATGCCGCCATTCATGCGGCAGTGTATGGAGGCTTTGCGCAAGTGCTTCGAAATGCACATCAGGCGCTTTCTCACCAGTCAGCCTGTTGCAGAGGATTTCAAGGAAATGACTGGCAAGGCTTCTCGCGACAGAGCTGCTGCTACTGCTGCTTGCAGCAGCGGGTGCCGAGGTCAGGATAGGCGTTGTTAAGAGGGGCGTGCAGAGGGTGACAAGTACCGGCAGGGGTATTTTTTGCAGGCACTCAATTTTAAGCGGCAGGAGTCCGCTGCTTCCCTGGGTTAACAGTAGACGGGTAAGGGAGGCTTCCTTGTCGTCACAGTGACGTACACACTCACTCAACAAGGCGGGAGAAACATGGCTGGCATGCAGCATCTCGCAAAGACGAACGGTGTAGAGGCGTTGATGTTCACGGTGAAAAGCATCGAAGCGCGCAAAAAGCGCATGGGCGCTGTCAGAGCCAATGGTTGAGAGGACGCGCGCCATGGTGTGGCTCAGCGCATCAATAAACGCACTGTCCTCCCAGTCGTAGAGGCGAGGCGTATCAAAAATCTGGTTGAGCAGTCGGCTGTCTACGGTTAAAACGCGAGGGTCTTTTTTGCCCTGCAGACGGCGGGTCATTATCCAGCTTGCAAGCGTCGGGCGGTTTTCCACAAGGCGGTTAAAACCGTCCACCGATTCGGCGGCCCGAATGGCAAGGCTGTTGATGAGCAGGTTGATGCGCTCGGAAAAGGGGTTGGAGGCCGGTGCCGTTTCAGCTTCAGCCATGCGTGAAGTGCGTGTATGTAAATAAAAAACAGCATCTGCCAGATTTTTATTCGTCACAAGGCTTGTCAGTGTTATGAGCTTTTCAGCAGGTGTGCCTGATGAAATCAGTGCGGCATTGGCCAGTCGCGTGCGGCATTCACGCGGGATTTGCGGGTTTTCGGCACAGGCGATGGCGCCCTGAAGCCATTCATCGGCTTCTGTCTGCTGGAGGAAGCGCGTCTCAAGCTGCTGAATAAGTTCATGCAAAAGCGGATTTGGGAGTGTTTGCAGCGCACGCGCTGCATGTGCGGCAGAGGGAGGCTGCCAGCTCAAAAGGTCTGCCAGCACTCCGGCACGCGCGTCCTCGTCTACGGGCAGTGCCGCAAAGGCTTGTGCGAGCGCGGTAGTATCCTTGCCGTTCAGTGCGCTTTTCAGGGGGTCATCCATCAATGTCTCCTTAACACCACATGCAGCGAAGCGCGCCATACGCGCTTCAACAGCATATCGCATATGAAATAATATTCAACGTGGATTTTGAAAAGGCAGTTAATCTCGCCTTAAGAAATGATTGTCACAATGCCCGCAAGTCAGCAGGAGAATGAATACATGGCGACACTGGTGGAAGTAATCGATATATGGCGACGTTTTATCGAGCGGCAGAATCAAGAAGCAGTGGTCCATCGAACGGAGTCAACGCTTGATGGCGAGCAGATGCTGCTTGAGCACATGCGCATTCGTTGGCAGGATGATGAATTACAGGTGCAATTTCCAGAAGACGGAGAGGGGGCCGCATTTGAGACGGTAACTGAAGACTCCCTGGCATCGCATCATCAGGCGCTTCAGCACCTGCTTCCGGCGCTAAAAAAACATCTGGAGCCGCCGAGTTTTCCCGCACGCGTTTCCCGATGGCTGGGACTTCATGCGCTCTGGAAGGCCTTCAAGGCTCCTGCCGTGGCAGTGCCGCCCAGGGTTATTGTGCCCAGGCCCCAGCCTTTCACCTGGAAAGATATCGCTCTGGCACCTTTTTCTTTTGTAAATGAAACCCTGAAACAGGCCGTTCGCAAGCTGCTTTTTGATAATTTTATCAGCCGATTTATTGTCGGCAACCTCGTGGCCTTTATCGCCAACCGCGGTAACCCGCACTACCACACGCCTGCGAGAACCTTAAGCCGCACACTGGGCAGCCTGATTTATCCGGGCGGCACCCAAAAACCCGTGATTGATGCAGCAGGCCACATACACCTTGGCGCTGTGCTCAGCATGCACTACCACCGAGCCTCAACGTTTAACGAAAATGCCGGAGGTTATAGTCTTGAGCGGTTTCAGGTGCAGTCAAGGCCCGGTGTGGTCCTTGATGCGATTACAACGGCAAACTACAGTGGCACTCCCAAAGACACCCCGCTGCACCTCGTTTTTTTTACCGGTAATACCGGCTGTTATGAGGTGAATCATGAGAACATGGTCGTTGGGCAACTGCAGCAGTTTCAAGAGGCGAACATTCCGGTGCGTGCGATTGAGTTTAACTACCCGGGCGTTCTTAAAAGCACGGGACAGGTGCGCCGCGCGCAGGATTTATTTGATGCGGGTATCAGCATGGTACAAATCCTTTTGGACAGGGGGGTACCTGCAAACCGCATTGGGCTCCATGGAGTATCGCTTGGCGGAAGCATTGCGAGTCATGTGGCGAGCCACTTTGAGTCGCGAGGTTTACCGCTTGCCGGTACCTATGCCTCTAAAACTTTCTCATCCACCACCAATGTTGCCATTTCCTATCTGCAGCGTATACCGTATGTCGGCGGGCTTCTTGGCATGCTGGTGCGTCCGCTGGTGGCCTTCGCGCTTTGGTCGACCGGCTGGCAGATGGATACGGCGGCACATTTTACCAGTCTGACGCATGCCGAATACTCGGTGGTGCGTTCGCCAAAATTTGCGCGCGACAGCAACAATCCCCCCATTGATGATCCGGTACTTGCACACTACTCGTCCCTTCACGAGTCCTGGCGCCTGCGCTTCAGGCGGTTTTTACATAAACATGGCTGGCGGGGGTATGATGAAACAACCTATAAAACGCTGAATCACCAGCGAAAAATGCAGGTTTATCGAATGGAAGGGGACAGTGACATGCCTGTTCCGGCCCCCGATGTCTGCGGGCACAGCCGTGAACACTTTGACGGAATTGTCCTGCAGCATCGCGTGCCGCCGGTCACGATGCCGGAAGCACCTGAAGGGGAAGCGCCTCTTTGCAGGCCACTTCGATCGGGTGAACGCATTCACCAGTTTTTCAAGGAATGCATCGAGCGTGAAAGCCCGGCCGCCACAGACCGGGACATCATTCCTATTTCCTCGGTGTAGCCGTTATTCCACGGTTACTTCTGGCAGCCCATAGCCCATGTTGCGTGGCTTTTTCGCAACAATGACCGCAAGTTTCATGGCGGCATCCAGAAATGGAGCCGCAAGCGGGTCGGACAGGGTTGCCGCTACCGGCTGACCGCTGTCTGACTGTGCGCGAATGCGTGCATCAAGCGGCAGTTGACCAAGTTCTGGGATGTGGTGGGCGCTCGCAATGCGTGCACCACCGCCCTCGCCAAAGATGGCTTCAATGTGGTTGCAGTTCGTGCAAAGGTGAGAGGCCATGTTTTCCACCACACCAAGCACGCTTACACCGGTTTTTTCAAAAAGACGAATGGCCTTTTCCGCATCCAGCGTCGCCACATTCTGCGGTGTCGTTACCACCACCGCACCGGTGAGCGGGATTTTTTGCGCAAGGCTTAAGGCGATATCGCCAGTGCCTGGAGGCAGGTCAATCAGCAGGTAATCGAGCTCGTCCCAGCGGCTTAAATCGAGGAGCTGCAGGAGCGACTTGGCAAGCATTGGGCCGCGCCAGAGCAGCGCTTCAGCGGGTTGCGTCATGTAGCCTATGGACATGGCCTGCACGCCATGGGCTGAAACGGGTACGTACCCGCCAATCGGTGAGGCTTCAGGCAGTGTGTCGCTGCCGAGCATCATCGGAATGCTCGGGCCATAAATGTCGGCATCGAGTACGCCGACGCGCGCACCGGCGCCTGCAAGCGCACAGGCAATATTCAGGGTGACGGTTGATTTTCCAACGCCGCCCTTTCCTGACCCGATGGCAATCACATTCTTTACTCCGCGAAGGCCCTTGCCCGGGAATTGGGTGGCATGGGCGCGAATCCGCGTCTCAAGCTCAAGCGAGAGGGCGACATCGGGCAGCGCGCGTGCAAAGGCTTCACGAAGGCGTGGCAGGAGCGTCTCCTCGAGAGGTTTCGCCGGGAAGCCTGCAGAGAGTTTCAGGATAACCTGCCCGCCTTCTTCAGAAAGACGTGCCTGCATGCCGCTGTCAGAGACGGTCAGGCCAAAGCGCGGGCAGACAGTGGTGTTAAGAATATCAATAATGCGGGCTTCAATGTTCATCGGCGATACCTTCATGGGGCCATTCAACCCAGTGGTTGTCGGCAAGATAATAGATTCCACAGCGAATGGGAACTCTGGTGTGCGGTGCACAGAGTCTCGCATAACCGTTTAACTGGTTTTTATGCGTCAAGAGGTCAGAATCGTCCCGTTTTCCGGTTTTATAGTCAATAATCCAGCGCAGGCCGTCGGCGATAAAGGAGCGGTCAATCATGCGGGTGGCAAGCCGCTTGCCTTCGGGGAGCAGCAGGGCCCACTCGGTATGCGCGTCCTGATGCGCTTTTATAATCCAGCGCCCGCGTGGGTCGGCAAAAAAAGCCGCAAGCAACGCATACAGTTCCGACTCCAGCGTTTTAATGGCTTCTCTTTCGAGTCCTGACGCGCGCAGGCGATTGTGCGCGAGATGAAAAGGGAGTTCGTCAACCGTTTGGGGATGATGATTGCCGGCCCACTGTAACAGTTCGTGGGCGATGGTGCCGAGCAGGCGATGAGGAGTCCATGCGTTAATCACGACCGGGGGAAGGCCAGTAGCCGGGATGTGTTCGCTACAGGCGGCAAAAACCGTATCAGGCAGGCGATTCAGCACGGGTTTGCGCGTGTCGGCAGTATTGTGTTCCATGGCTTCAAAGGGCGCGAAAACAACGCCTGGCAGCATGTTTTTAAACGAACTGCTGTTGGTGGATTCTTCAGCAAAGAGGTACAGGCGTTTTTTGGCGCGTGTGGCGGCCACATAGAGGAGCCGCTGTTGTTCGTAGTGTTCCTTTTCAGCGTCCAGCATGCCGAGGTAATTAAAGATTGCGCATTCTTTTTCAATAGATGCCTTGATGGGCGAGAGAAGAAACAACGGCGTTTCATCCGGTGTGGGCAGGCAAAGCCAGCGCAGCAGTGGTTTATCGCCCGGTTTTTTTGGTGCGCCAAGGCCCGGGAGCAGTACGCTGTCGAATTCAAGCCCCTTGGACTTGTGAATGGTCATGACCGTGAGGCGTGCTGGAACGGACTGCTTTGAGTAAAGGCTTTTCAGGGCATTTTTAAAGAGCGTCCCATCAGAGAGCAGGCCGTCCTGTTCATGCGCACGCAGCAGCTCAAGAAACTGCGCGATATCGGCGTTTTCCGTGGCCGTGTGAACGGGGGCGATGGCCAGTGCCTTCAGGGTATCTGCCACCAGATTGACAAGGCGCATGCGCCCGCGTTTGGCAAGCTGGGCTGTGAGAATGCGTCCAAACGTTTTTGCCCGCAGCCTGCCGCTGTCACTGAGGTGCGCAATATCGTCAATCTGGGCGAGAACCTGCGGAACAGGGAGGTGGTGTTGGTGATGCGCTATGGCATGCACATCCTCAAGCGTCAGTCCACACCATGGCGTACGCAGCAGGGCGACCCATGGCAGGCGGTTCGCAGGCTCCATGAGTGCCAGGGTGAGTGAGTATGTATCGCGCACGTGTGGAAGGTTCGCAAGTCCGTCAATATCAACGCCCTGAAAAGGAATATTGCGTGTTCGCAGCCGATGGAGGATATCTTTAAGGTGTCCTCTGGAGCGCGCGAGGATGGCGATGGAGTCTTCTGGATATTCCTTAAGGAGCTTAAGTGCCTTCGCGATAACCGCCTCGGCTTCGACTTCCTTGTTTTCACAGGCATATGCCTCTGGCGCAGAGGCGGCAATGTCCTCGCGCACCGGCGTGGAAGGGGAGTAGCTTATGGCACCTGCCTGCATGTCTTCCTGCGTTGGGAAGAGGGTTGCAAAATGCGCATTGACCCACTCAACCACCGGCACGCCCGAGCGAAAATTGCAGCTCAGGGTCAGCGGTTTAAGGCGTATATCGCCTATGCCCTGGTCTCGAGCCTTCAGAAAAAGCCCCACTTCCGCCTCACGAAAACGGTAGATGGACTGCATGGGGTCGCCCACGAGAAAGAGGGTGCGGCCATCGTCAGGCTCCCAGCCGGCAACGAGTTTTTCAAGGAGCGCGAACTGACTCAGAGATGTGTCCTGAAATTCATCGACCATGAGGTGACGAATGGCACGGTCGAGGTGCAGCGCCAGTTGAAGCGGAGCGAGTGCGTCACCAAGCGCGTTTTGTGCGTATTGGGCAATCCCGCTGAAGTCGGTGACGTTTTCAGTGGCAAATTCGACCATGAGACAGCCTGCGAGGACGGGCAGCAGCGTGATGAGCGCCTGAAGTGTGTCCCACTGCGTGTCGCTGTAGACCATGGGCGGCATTTTCTGTACGCGCACAAAAGCCTCTTTTGCACCCGGAACTGCGGCCAGCGCCTCAAGCAGCCTGCCGCTTTCTGTTTTTAGTCGCTGGTAATCCTTCGCGGGTACGCAATCTTTTTGAAAGCCGACATGCTGGTCAAGGTGTTTGCGAAAGGCACCTTTGCCTGTCAGCAACGCGTTTGCCAGCACGGAGGCGCGCTCGGGCGGCAAATCGTCAAAGGCGAACCAGTTCCTGAGGCACGCGCGCCCCGGACACCGGCTGATGTCAGAGGCATTGAACACTTCGCGCACCAGCTCGCACAATGGCTCGCGCAAATCAGATGGAATCACGTTTCGCAGGCGCTCTTTTTCATGTTCACAAATGATGGCAAGCGCATTCTCAAAAACAGCCTTGTCCTGGTGTCTGGCATGCATCACCGCCGCGAGCCAGGGTTCGCGATTTTTAAGGAGTTCTACGAAAAAAACGAGTAGCTGTTCGCGGTTATTATCAAGGTGTTTCAGCAGAGTGCGACAGGCTGGCTGGAGTGCGGGAGTGGTTTCTGCGAATCGCACGCATTCGCGCGCCGCGGTAAGATAATGACGCTCAGGCGCGTCAGTAACATCGCCCGGTGGGGGAGCATCATCCTGACAGGGAAAGGCGCGGCTTAAAAGGTTAGAAAAACCGTCAATGGTAAAAATGCGCAGACGCCCGGGCTGTTCACATAAGCGCCAGCCTCGTGCGGTACCGTTGGCCAGTGCCGCTTTGGCCATTTCCCGGGTTTCGCGCGCATGCGCGCTTTCAGGTTCTCTCTCCTGTTGTGCATCGGTCAGCGCGTGCAGAATGCGCTCGCGCATTTCACTCGCGGCTTTGCGCGTGAAAGTAAGCGCTACAATGTGTTCGGGGTCTTCGACGCGGGCGAGCAGGCGGAGAAACCGGCGGGTCAAGAGCTCGGTTTTGCCGGAGCCTGCTGGCGCCTGGACGATAAAAGAGGCGTTCGGGTCACACGCCTCCACACGTGCGTCATGGTCGGCAATCATGGTTTCAGTCCAGAATACATTCCTGCGCGGGCGGGCGCAGGTTATAGTGCGAACCCATGCAATGACCATATGCACCGGCGTTTGCAATCAGTACCACATCGCCTTCTCTGGACGGGGGAAACGGCCGGTTTTGCCCGAATGTGTCGCCGGTTTCGCAGATGGGGCCCACGACATGCACAAGTTCGGTGCAGGGGGTATCAAGGCGCGTAAGATTGACCATCTCATGCCATGCCCCATAAAGCGCCGGGCGAATCAGCGAATTCATGCCGGTTTCAATCCCGACAAAGCGGGTGCCGGACTTTTGTTTGCACTGGGTGACGTGCGCGAGCAGCACACCGCTTTCGGCAACATAAAAGCGTCCCGGCTCAAGCCAGACAGCAACGTCTGGCGCCTCTGCGCGTGCTGCCAGCAGCCCCGCATTCAGCGCCTCAAGATCAAGCGCGTTCTGGTGCGCCCGCTCAGCAACACCCAGCCCGCCGCCTACATTAAGGATGTGCACATCTGGAAAATCTTTTGCGAGTTGCGCGAGTAAAAGGAGGTTTTGCTGCCAGAGCTGCGGGGTATGCACACCACTGCCTGCGTGGATGTGCAGGCCTTTTACCGTGAAACCGAATTGCACAGATAGCGCACGCACATCAGTAAGGCTTTCCTGTCCGATGCCAAATTTTGAGGCGCTGCCGCCCGTACAGACATGGCGGTGATGACCGGCGCCACTTCCCGGGTCAATCCGTAGAATAACCTGCTTTCCTCGAAAATCTTCGCCCCACTCCTTGAAAATCGACAGATTATCGACTGTAACGTGGCAGCCATAGGTCATCGCCTCACGATATTCTTCCCGGGGAGCGAAATTGGGAGTAAAAAGCACGTCTTGCGGAGGGATATCTGGAAATTCTGCAAACACATGTTTAAGCTCTGGCAGCGAGACGCATTCAAAGGCCACACCTTCCGCACGAAGAGTGGCGAGAATCGCCGGGTGCGGATTAGCCTTGATGGCATAAAAACGCTTGTTGATGGCATTGAGGCGGGCGAGCTTTCGCGCCTGTTCACGCACCGTTGGAAGATGATAGACAAAGCAGGGGGCCGAGGTCTTTGCAAGGTTCAGGAGTTTTTCCCGTGATTCTTGCCACCAGGAAAGCGGCGGCTCTGTGACATTGCCAAATTCTTCATGCCAGCTTTTAGAACAGTAAACGGCGGCGTGATTATTTTCTATCAGCAGCGCGTGCAGCTTGCGGCACAGGTTGTCAGCACCGGTTGTGTTCACAACAAAGCTTAAGTTAAGTCCGTTTGAAGCCATCGACATCAGGTAAACATGCTCTTCAGCCAGCGCTTCAAGGGCCGGGCCGAGCTGTGGCAGTACGGTCTGCATGGGATGCCCGACAAGGCTTACCGCACTGCAGCCGTCAATCCGCTTTACACGCCCGTGGGTGCCGAGCTCCTGAACCAGGGCATCGAGCGCCTTGCTGTCTCTAAGCTGGGCATTGCTGTCAAGCGAGACAGTCACGTTAAACTCGGACGATGACAATAAATCAACCGAAAAACCATGCGTACGAAAGACTGCGAATACTTCCGCAAGAAACCCGACCTGCTGCCACATGTGCAGCGTATCAATCGAGATAAGTATCACGTTGTTGCGCACCTGAATGGATTTTACCGCAGGCAGTGAGGCATCGCGTTTTTCGGAAATCAGCGTGCCGGGATGCTCTGGTCGGCGCGTGAATTTTACGGTCATGGGGATATTAGCCCGGCGCACCGGCGGCAGGCAGTTGGGGTGCAGCACGCGCGCGCCCATGGTCGCAATTTCCTGGGCTTCGTCATAATGAAGGTGTCTCAGGAGGCGCGCATGTGGTAAAAGATGCGGGTTCGCCGTGTAAATGCCGGGAACGTCTGTCCATATTTCACAGGCTTTAGCCCCCAGAATAGCAGCAAGGAGAGCGGCAGAGGTGTCAGAGCCACCGCGCCCGAGCAGTACGGTATCGCCGCCTGGGTCACGCGCGAAAAATCCCTGGGTAATGATGGCAGCGGGGGCGAGCTGATTGAGCGATTCGGCCAGTTTGGAGTCAGGCGTGCTGTCACAGCGCGCGGCCAGCCAGTTTAAGGGATCGTTGCCTGGCATTGGAGTCGATTCCAGCAGATCCCGGGCATCCTTCCAGTGACAGGTAATGCCCTCTCGCTCCAGAAAGGCGTGCCCAAGGCGGGTCAGCATCAGCTCGCCAAGACTCAAAACGCGGGCGCGCGTTCTAGGGGGCGCTTCCTTCAGGAGAGCAATGCCTGTAAGGAGCTTTTCAAGCGCTTCGAGCTCATGGTCCACAAGCGTTTCAGGCACGTCCAGTGCGCGGGCAAGATGGTGATGGCTTTGTACGATATCTTCAAAAAGTGTTTCATGCTCATTGGTCAGCGCGAGTGTAATGGCTTTTTCCAGTTTGTTAGAAATCTGGGTAAGGGCTGAGCAGACAATCAGCGGCTGGTCGCCGCGCGCAAGGTGTGCTCTGGTGATGATGGCAATGTTCTGCCAGGTTTCGCGGGAGGAGACACTGGTTCCCCCAAATTTGGTGACAATGAGAGGCATGCTGATAAACTCGTGCAAAAAAAACGCACGTTACCATGGACTTCATGCTTGAAACAAGTGGGAGTGACAAGCCTTACTGCTCATAATTCCTGCAGCATGCTTTTTATGTGTTTATTCTATGATAAATAGGTAAAAATTTTAGTGACAGGCGATTGAAATTCGTTCCAATTACTTTATCATCCCTTAATCTGTCGAATTAACGAATTGAATGAAATAAGGAGTGTTGAGTGAAAAAGATGCGCAATCCTGTAAGGACTCTGGCGAGTACAGCGGTACTGGCCGTTCTCGCAAACAGCGCGGCTCATGCAGGCGCGTTTTCTCTGTATACCGAAGGCAGTGCCGTTGCTGTGGGTAACTACGCTGCAGGCGCGGCCGCTGAAGCCGTTGATGCCAGCACCGGCTGGTACAACCCTGCCGGTCTCGTCTTTTTGAAAAAAGAACAGGCAGTGGCTTCAGGCGTTGGCGTGTTTCCCACATCCAAACTGACTGGTACCACTCAGTTCAGTACATTCATTTCTCCGTTTCTTCCACCACTGACCTACACAGAAACTTTTCGTGGTCTTAACGGTGCTAAAAGCGCGTTTGTTCCAGCGTTCCACTATGCGCGCCCTCTGGGTGAAAACGCGGCAGTGGGCTTGAGCATCGTTTCTCCCTTTGGCCTCGCAACCAAATGGGAAGATGACTCCCCGGTTCGTTACGCAGCTACTTTCAGTGAACTGATTACCACGACCATCGCACCAGAAGTTGCTGGAAAGCTGACAGAAAATCTGTCACTCGGTGCCGGTATCGACCTCCAGTATGCGCGTGTTAAATTCAACCGTGTTATCGGTTCGCCCGCGTTAATGCAGTTCTTTGGTCTGCCAGCCAACACCCTCGATTCTCTGAGCTACAACAAAGGCGATTCTTTCGGTGTGGGCATGCACGCAGGTATCATGGGATTTTTCAATGACAGCCATACCCGTATTGGTCTGAACTATCAGTCACGCATTCAGCAGCAGTTTCACGGTTACAGCCGTTTGACCGGACGCCTTGCTGATGCTGACTTTAACATCCTGAACCCGCTGGCAGCCAGTCCGTCTGCTGTGTTCCGTTCAGATGACCTGCAGAGTAACAACATCGAGTTTCCAGATGTTATTACCCTGAGTGGATATCACGATGTGAACGATAAAGTAGCGGTGCTCGGTTCCGTGGTTTATACCGCTTGGAATGTCTTCAGAACCATCGAGCTCGACAATGTTGCGGCCTTTAACTCCAACGGTGTTCCGCCCGCACGTGCGCTCGTTAACTCTGTCTCTACACAGGATTACCGTAACGCATGGCGTGCTGCAATCGGTGCGAACTACCGTATGAATGAGAAGGCTCTGTTACGGGTTGGTGGTGGATACGATCAGACCCCAACGGTCAATGCTTTCCGCGATGTACGTCTGCCAGACTCCGATCGCTGGGCGCTGTCAATTGGTGGTCATTATCAGGCGCGTCCTGATGTTGGGATTGATGCCGGTTATACCCACCTCTTTTCTGTAGGCAATGCACGCATCAACCGTACTGAGGAAATTGGCACAACTTCCTTCTACACCGTTGATTCCGACATCAACGCGCGAGCTGATCTCGTTGCCCTTCAGGTGGTCTGGACTATCGATCAGCTGCCTGCTCCAACAGGTACCAAATAAGCATTTACTAAAATGCTTCAAAAATGGCCTCTTTAATGAGGCCATTTTTATTTCAAGAGAGTTCTAACCGATATTCTCAATGGAACGGGTACACGCCCTGAGTGAGCTAAAACTTATAAAGTGTTTTTTTAAGAAGTTGTTGTACGCAGGAAGATGGCTGCATCACGTGCAAAATAGGTGATAATTAAGTCAGCGCCCGCACGACGCAGGCTATAAAGGCTTTCCATCATGACTTCTGTTTCAGCAAGCATGCCTCTGTCTGCAGCAGCCTTAATCATGGCAAACTCACCGCTGACCTGGTAGGCACATAAAGGAATTTCAGGATAGTGCTGCTTAATACGGCAAATCACGTCCATGTAGAGCATGGCGGGTTTTACCATCAGCAAGTCGGCGCCTTCTTCAACATCAAGTGCCGCTTCACGCAGGGCTTCCATGGCATTGGCCGGATTCATCTGTATGGTTTTGCGGTCTCCAAACTGAGGCGCGCCTTCTGCCGCTTCGCGAAAGGGGCCATAGAGGCTCGAGCAGTATTTCACGCTGTAGCTTAATATAGCGACCTCTGTGTGGCCTGCTGCATCCAGCGCGCTGCGAATGGCGCCTACCATGCCATCGGTCATACTGCTTGGCGCCACCCAGTCGGCACCGGCATCTGCATGACTGACCGCCTGGCGCGCGAGTGCGCTTAATGTTGCGTCATTATCAAGATGCTCACCTTTTAACATACCACAGTGGCCGTGGTCAGTGTATTCACAAAAACAGACATCGGTAATAATCAGCATGTCCGGGTGGCTCTCACGAATGCGACGAATCGCCTGTTGAATAACACCGTCTTCACGCAGGGAACCAGAACCTTCAGCATCTTTTTCTGCCGGTATGCCAAAGAGCAGCACCGCGCCAATACCGACTTCAGCCAGTGCTTCGACCGCATGTGATACCTCATTGAGACAGAGCTGCATGTGACCTGGCATGCTGGCAATCGGGCGGCTCTTTTTGAGTGTTTCGTGAATAAAAAGAGGCGCTATCAGATGGTGAACGCCAAGGCTTGTTTCCTGAACCATATGGCGAACAGTCGCGCTGCGGCGTAAACGGCGTGGGCGATGAACAAGGTGCGAAGAAGTCATAAGAGCGGGTATCCTGCTGATAATCCAGTTTTGGCATTCTAGCGAAAAAGTCAAATCGCTGCCATAGCAAACGTTTTTCAGCCACCTGTCACTCGGGGATTAGAGTCTTATTAGTGATGATCTGTGGAAGGGAGGGGGGGGTATATTTATTTTAGGCAGAGTGCCAATAAAGCAAACTATGTACTAATGGATTGAGCATGGGTATAATTGTTGTTTCTTTAAACCAAATCTCTCAGCAAATAAAAAAGTAAACAAAATGAATGAACGACATAAACGCAATCTGCTTCTGCTGGCGGTTGGATTATGCATGGTTGAATATGCTGTTAATAATCCAAAAGATGCTAATGTAAACTTGGTTTTCTTCCTGTTGTTTGCCTTAGCCAGGTTTGCTTGCATGGAGATGGATAACATGGAAGACAATCGCCCCGCTTTTGGCCCGGGAATGTAGGGCGTATCCTCACCTCACCTCACCTCATAATATGAGGCATGCCCTAATGGCTTTCAGATGCTTTCATCGATATTGGTGATGGCTCAGGCGTTTTTCGTAGGGCACCTGAGTGTGTGTAAAGAATATCAAGCCCATTGGCGCTGTTACCGGAACTGATTTGCAGGCTTAGAAAGGCATTCAGCAGATAACGCAGTGTCAGAAGGTTGTTGCCAGGTTGTGAGAGCCCGCTGTTGTAGCTGAGATAGAGGCGCTTGCCGATGGATTTGCCGACAACGAGTGAGGTGCTCTCCGTAATGGCGCCAGTCTGGCGGTTGACGCGCGCAACGTCCTGCATGTTAACGTCAATGCCGGTTTTTTGCTGCAGCTCCTGTATCAGCTCCATGCTTTTTGCGCCCTTTCCCGTGTTCATGGCGGAGAGGGCCGTGAGCAGCAGGCGTGCCCCGGCCTTGTTCGCCTGACTGGCCGGTTTTCCAAGCAGCAGCATCGAGAGCATGTCCGCCTGTGTGAGTCCTGCGGGTGTTGAGTAAAGCTGGACTTTAGGCGTACTCAGCCTTCCCTGTACGTCAACACCAACGGCGCGCAGGTTTTCGGGGACTGATGATGCACCAGGGCGCGTATTCGTAAAATCAAAGAGCGTCGATTGAGACGAGAGGTGATTATCTCCGCCAAAGGCGCGCTCGGCACGCAGGCGCAGGAAGGGATTGTCAATGTCAGCACCGCTGAAATTCAGTGCGCCTTTCGTGAGCGTGAGGTTCTGGCCATAGGCTTTATAGCGCCCGTCAATGAGCGCCAGCTCGCCGTCAATGGTGAGTGGGGCGGGAGGGGTTTCACGGATTTTCAGGCTACCGGTAAGCCTTGCTTTCAATCCGTGCACGTCAATTTCTACCTTCTCACCCATGGTGGCGGTGACATCAAGACCTATTGGAGGAAGCGGGCTCGACTTTGGGGTTTCTTTTCCGACTAATACCACATCATCAGAGAGTGTGACGGTGTTTTGAAAACGCATCGGCGCAATTCGTGCCTCGGGGATACCGACCGTACCACGTACAAAAAAAGTATTCTGCTCATGCGTCAGTACGAGATTTGGAGAGAGGCTCACCGCGAATTCGGGGGTTTTGATGACCGGGAATTGCTCACCCTGCACATGCAGGCTGCCGCTCAAGGGGGAGAGTGCTCCATCGCCCTGCAGGTGAAGTACCCGCTCCCCGGACTCAAGGCTTGCCAGTACGGTCCAGGCACGGTTGTGTGTTTCGAGCTGAAGGTCAGGCAGCATGAAGGCAATCCCGGTTTCAGGGGGCGTGATGCGCACTTTCTCAAGATGCAGGCGTGCGCGTATATCTGGTGCTCCAACGGTTTCGCCGATGTTCATCTGCACATCAACCGCTCCCCCGGAAACCGGCAGGGTGAGAGCGGTTTTTTGCAGCACTTCACTAACCGTTGCCGCGGCATGCACCTTCACAAAGAGTGGTTGTTTATTGTCCGGGATGCCGAGGCGATACCCTTTAAGTTCCGCCTTCATCGTGACCGCATGGCTCGCATCCAGCATCAGGCAGGCGTCAGCAACAAGCCCGCTTTCAGTGATTTTGGCATGCAGCAGTGCGCCATCGGCACTGAGCACCGAGCCGGGTGTGGGAGCAAAGCGCATGTGCCCGACAGTGCCATTCAGGTTCAGCGAATCACGGCTTTCTACACTGGCATCAAGCGTGATATTCGCCTTTAACGGGCGCAATGAGGGGTGAAAAAGATGTGGTGCGGGGAGAGATGCGTGTACCTGCAGCGGCTTTTCGGGCTTTTTTTCCAGAAGAATGACATTTTCACCCAGACGAAAAATGGCGTCAATGGCATGCAGGTCAATTTGCAGCCGAAGCATGCCGGGGGCCGGAAAAAGTGGTGCGCCATTCAGGAAAATCCGCTTAAACCGCACTCCCTCTCGCAGGTTGCCCTCGAGATTTTCAGCGCGCACATCAATGCCTGCAAGGCGCGCGCCTGCAAAGAGCAGCGGTGGGCCTGCCTGCGTCAGAAGCACCAGATACAGCGTGCCGCCCGTGAGCAGGCAAACGAGCAGCAAAAGACTCAGCAAAGGGCGCAATATCAGACGCAAGAGGTTCACAAGTCAGGTCCCATATTAATGACAAGGCGCGGTTTTTTATCCATCAGCGGCTGCCACTGGCTGTTGAGCGGCTGAGCGAATCCAACCCGGATGGGGCCGACCGGTGAAATCCATAAAAGTCCCGCACCGGCATCCCGGTACAGGCTGAAAGGGGTAGGATTCCACACGTCACCAACATCCACAAACCCGGTCACAAACCAGTTTTTAAACGTTTCTTTCTGAATCTCAAAGCCGCCATAGGTCAGGCGTTTGCCAGGCCCCAGCGCATTGTAGCTGAGCGCACGCAGATTATCAGCTCCTCCAAGAAGGAGTGCGAGCGAGAACGGCACCTCATCGATGTTCGGCGTATGGTTGATTGCCTGCAGCGTATGCAGGTACAAGCGTGTGCGCAGCGGCTCAATCATGTATGCAAGGCGTAAATCGGCACTTCCCTGCGCGAAGCTCACGGCGGAGAGTGCGGCACGGTTTGCGGCAAGCCCGTTAAGTGCCAGACTAAACCCGCTCGGAGTGAAGAGCGGGTTGATGGCATTCGTCAGACGCAGACTGACTTCCGGGTAAGGCGTGAGCTTGTCGAGTGTCGGCGCATCAGTGTAGCGGTAGCGCTCAAACAGCATGTTGAGCGAGACGGTATGCTGCACGGTTGGGCTTCGCCACAGTCGCGCCGCAGTCGCGGTGAAGGCATTGCTGTAGCCGCTGTCGTAGTTAAGATTTGAAAGCGTACCCGTCAGATTGTACTGCGTACTTAATGGATTCTCACCGGGGATACCGTAGCGCCCCTGGAGGATGTTTTCACGAAAAGAGCCCTGCGCATTGGCATTGAAGGTATGCCCTGCACGGTTGAGAGGAATAACCTGAAGCCCCGCATTCGCGCGAATGCCTGTGTCAGTGCCGACTCCAAGTCCAAGCGCGTAGCGCATGGGGGCTGCGGGTTCGAGGTGCACCGCAACCGGAAGCGTGTTGCCATCCGCCTCAAGCGGGCGCACGCTCACGGTTTGGAAATAGCCGCTGGCGGCAAGGTTATCGTTAAAAGCGAGCAGGGTATCCGGTGACCACGGTGTGCCGGGTTTAAAGGGGATATAGCGGCGCAGCAGTTCGGGAGACAGATAGGTTGGGTCAAACTGTACCTGTCCAAAATACGATTGAGGGCCGGTATCCAGTGCGATGAGCGCATCTGCCGTGTTATTGTCCACATCGATGCGCAGGATGGATTGTGAAAAATGTGCCTTCAGAAAGCCTTCCTTATCAGCCGCATCAAGGAGTATCCGTTTCGCGTTTTCATAGGCAACGCTGCTTGCGGCATCCCCTTCTTTTAATGGCAATGTCCTTAGAGCGGCTAAAAGACGCGCATTATTCGCACCTTCACCCCGAAGGGAGCGCTTGACACTCGAAAGCCTGATAACGTTTCCAGGTGTTACCTGCACGCGCCAGGTATTGGCGCTGGTTTCGACTTTGATGCGTGCATGAAAATAGCCCCATGGTTCAAGCGCTTTTTCCGCTTCAAGGCGCAGGCTTTCGGCATCAGGAGGCGAGTCGGAGCGCATTACAGCAAAGGTTTCAAGGCGCAGGATAATGTTCTCGCGCGCCTCACCTGAAATGCCGCTGACCTTGATACGGATATCCGTACCCTTTGCAAGCGCAAACGCAGGCAGCGCCAGCAGCGTAAAGAGGAGCCCCGCAAGCATGTGCGGGTATCCAGTCCGTGGTGAGGGGGACTTCCTGTAAAAAGTGTCAGTCTGGTACATGCACCATCAGGCATTTACTCCGGCACTTACCATGGCCTTAAGTTGATAAAGCATATCCAGTGCTTCACGTGGACTCAGCGCATCCGGGTTCAGAGCCGCAAGCTGTGCCTCGAGGGCAGTGGTTGTTTTAGGGGCAGGCAGTGGCAGCGCAGGCAAAGGCGCGTCAGACAGTTCACTGAGCCGCTGGCGGGCAAGCGCCAGAACTGGTTCTGGAATGCCGGCAAGCTCTGCCACTTCAAGGCCACAGCTTTGACTGGCGGCTCCCTGAAGTACACGGTAGAGAAAGACGAGCCGACCGCTTTCAAGGCTTGCCTCAAGGTGCACATTGCGAATGGAGGGACGAGTCTCGGGGAGCGCGGTCAGTTCGAAATAATGGGTGGAAAAAAGGGTAAAGGCGCGCACGGAGTCGGCGAGCCACGCGCAGGTGGCAAAGGCGAGTGACATGCCATCATGCGTACTGGTGCCCCGCCCGATTTCATCAATCAATACAAGACTCTGGGCGGTGGCCTGTCTGAGAATATGCGCGGTTTCCGACATTTCCACCATAAAGGTTGACCGCCCGGAAGCAAGGTCATCACTGGCGCCGATGCGCGTAAAAATCCGGTCAACAGGCCCGATTGTGACCGACTCAGCCGGCACAAAACAGCCAATATGGCAAAGCAGCACAATAAGGGCGTTCTGGCGCATGTAAGTCGACTTACCGCCCATGTTGGGGCCTGTTATCAGCAGGATATTGCGCGCCGCATCAAGGTCGAGATCGTTAGGAATAAAACGCTCCGCAGCCAGGGCTTCAATGACCGGGTGACGTCCCGCGCGAATGCTGATGCAGTGGGTATCTGTGAGGGAAGGTTCGGTCCAGCTGAGCGTATCGGCGCGCTCTGCAAAGGTTTGCAGCACATCAAGGGTTGCCAGTGCGCGGGCAAGTGCTGAGAGCGCTTCCATGGATTCTGCGACTTTTTCGCAGAGGTGTTCATAGAGCCATTTTTCCCGGGCAAGCGCCAGCACCTGAGCGGAGAGCACTTTTTCCTCAAAGGCTTTCAACTCGGGCGTACTGTAGCGCTCGACATTTTTCAGGGTCTGGCGGCGCTGAAAGTGCGCGGGCGCGCTTTCAGCATGCGTGCGTGAGAGCTCGATGTAATAGCCATGCACCCGATTATAGCCAAACTTCAGTGTCGACAGTCCGCTGCGGGCCTTCTCCTCTGCCTCAAGGCGCAAAAGGCCATCGGTGGCGTTTTCACTTAATGCACGCAGCGCATCAAGTTCTTCGTCAAAGCCGCTTGCGATAACCCCGCCATCCCGAATGAGCATCGGCGGGTTTTCAACGATGGCGCTTTGCAGGAGTTCGCAGAGTTCGGGCTGCGGTTTGACAGACGCATGCAGACCCGTCAGCAGCGGTGCCTTGAGGCTTGCAAGACGTTGGTAAAGCTCCGGCAGTCGTGCCAGAGACTGGCCGAGCTGATACATGTCCCGCGGGCGCGCGGATTTGAGCGCGACGCGTGAGAGAATGCGCTCAAAGTCGCAAATCTGGCGCAATTGTGCATGCAGATTTTCAAACTGGCGCGACTTCTGAAGCTCCCTCACAGCCTCAAAGCGTTCGCGAAGTGCATCGTGACTGCGAAGCGGGTGCGAGAGCCAGCGTTTCAAAAGACGCCCGCCCATGGCGCAGGCCGTTTTATCAAGCACGCCAAGCAGGCTGTTTTCCCGCCCGCCACAAGTGTTTTCAAAAAGTTCAAGATGACGTTGTGTCGCAGCATCGAGCTGAAGAAAATCATCTTCTTCTTCAAACGTAACCCGGGACAGATGCGTCAGTGCCTGGCGCTGGGTCATCTGCAGGTAACTCAAAAGGCAACCCGCAGCGGCAATGGCATCCTTAAAGGCATCAAGGCGTGTGGCATCAGGGAGGTGTGCGCCAAATTGCTCCTGCATGCGTTCACGCGCACGCAGTGCGTCAAACTCGGCAAAGGGGCGAAACTGTTGTGCGCAGTTTGCAGGGATAATCCCTTCCGCGAGAGGGGCGGCAAGCAGCACTTCTGCCGGTTGCAGCCGGCTGATAATGGCTTTCAGGCTCTCGATATCCGCCGCTTTAAGGAGGTGAAAACGCCCGCTGGAGAGGTCAGCATACGCAAGCCCAAAGCGGTTTCGAATGGGGTGAATCGCCAGTACGAGGGTGTCGGTGCGCGCATCGAGGAGCGCCTCATCGGTCAGCGTTCCAGGCGTCAGGATGCGCGTTACCCGCCGCTCAAGCGGGCCTTTGGTGGTAGCCGGGTCGCCGAACTGCTCGCAGATAGCGACCGATTCACGCATTTTTAAAAGACGCGCGAGATAATTCTCAGCTGCATGCGCGGGAACGCCCGCCATGGGAATGGGTTGAGAGGCAGACTGCCCGCGCCAGGTGAGCGTTAAATCGAGCAGTTGTGCCGCACGCCTTGCATCGTCAAAAAAAAGTTCGTAGAAATCCCCCATGCGATAGAAAAGCAGCATGTCAGGATGTTCTGCCTTGATGCGCAGGTACTGCTGCATCATGGGAGTGTGGGTCGCATCCATGGGGACTCAAGCCAGTCAACGTGGCTGGATTCTACCAAAATGCATGAGGAGTGTCAGCTGGCTTTACGCGGGCCTGGAATGGCACTCTCTTGCAGAGGCAGGAAATCTCGCCAGCAGTCGATATCATGGTTTTTTAAGCCGTTGATGGCATCCTGCAGGGCTGAAAGATGCTCAGCATAGTCAATATCTACGCCAGCGCCCGTGCCGAAAAATAACGGCGCGCAGAAGAAGTGCCAGTGTTTTTTGGACGGCTTTCTGGAGAGTGCGGCAAGCGCGTTTTCCATGGTGTTTATGGATTCTGGGGCGGCCTCAAGATAGTCGGAAAATGACCCGTTAAGAAGCCTCGCTGCACAGTCAGAAATGCGTGTGATTTCCGCTGAATATCCTCGACCCGCCCTTGCGCTTTGCCTTAATAAATCAGTGCACTCAAGAATATTGTTAATCAGAAGACGGTGTTTTTTGTCAAGTTGGACCGGCCCAAAAGGTGGCTCAAAGCCCGGGTCTGCTTCGATATCAAAATCGCTGACCATGGCTTTTATGTCGCTGTGAGAAAAACTGTCTGAAGGAGGGGCTTCTTTTTGTATAGAAGAAGCAGGCATTGAAGGGGGCTCGCGCAGTTGAACGAGGAGTGCCAGCATCGCTTCAAGTTGAGTTTCTACCAGACGTAAAGAGGGGCGCGCCTCTGGATTTCTTTGCAGCATGTCGGTAAAGAGGCTTTTAAGCTTATCTGCAAGTACCCTGGGAATATCGATGAGGCCTGAAAAAAGAGTATCCAGCACTTTAAGATCCGTATTGTCAAAGCCATTTTCAAGTTGAGACGGTCTAAAAAAAAGATTGCTGCAGCGCCAGAGCATGAGCAGTGTTCGTCCGGTTGAAAAAACATCGACAGCCGGTGTCTGGGTGGACTGACCATCCAGTATTTCTGGTGCCGCATAACACGGTGTGCCGGGGCACAGCCTGTCAAAGGTATCGATATCGCGTCCGTAGGCGTAATCCACGAGATTAACATGAATGCCATCGCTGAAGTCAACGAGGATGTTCTCAGGCTTGATATCACGGTGGATAATCCCACACTCAACAGTCTGTAAGCGAATCGTACGTACTATTTCAATGGTCAGCAGCAGACGGATTACCAGGGGAAGCATTGAACCCTTCTGCTCGTCTGTAAGGATATCAAAGAGAGTCTTCCCAGGCATTCGATGCATGAAAATCAGACTTTTAGAAGGAATAAACCCGCTTTCGGCGAGGCTCAAAAGTACTGGTTCGTGCAATAATTTCAATGCCCTCTCGTCAAGGGGCTTTTTGAAAACCAGATTTTCTGGAAGGCGATATTTTTGTACGTATTTCCCGGAGTCGGTGATAAAGGTGCAGTAAAGGCGGCCATCACTGTCGTTTTGAATAAAAATTTGGCCAGACCCCTGATAGTCGATTTTCGGCCGTTTAAGCACTAGTCGGTAGTGAGTGAGGTCTTCTTCGTCTACCAGCATGGTGGGATAGCGTGTGTGCAGGTGTCCTGAACGGCTCGCATAACGGTGCTCCGAAACGGCGAACTCCCAGGAGAATTTGTCAGTGTGCTGCTGAATTTTGACAAGGCGTACTCGCCCGTTAGTGCCTGCAGGTTTAACGCGGGTGTCTGTCAGCGTGGCTTTTGACAGATAAATTTTTCCAGTCGTTCCCGGAGTACAGTAAGGCGTATTTTTTAACCATTCAAAACGCAGGCCCGTGCGGCCATCGCGGCGGCGGCGTGCTGATACGTCATGTGTCAGCGTGTACTGTGTACCGTCATCAAACGTAAAGACATGGCCCTGCAGCCAGTAAAACGTACCGGCATCGACTTCTTTTTTTAACTGTTTAAACAGTTTTTTCGCGCTTGCAGCGTCAAGGTGTTTAATCGACACAATTTGCTCCATTCATCCATGAACAGGCACAGAATTCCAGTATAGGGACAGTACTGAAAAAATCACAAGCGTATAGAGTACCTGAGAAGACTCCGTTTTTCCTCTTGCGTGGTTTTAGGGTACAATAGTTCATTTTAATGTCAGGTGGGGACGGGCATGTCGAGACTGGCAGGTGTTGCAGGCGTGTTAAGGCGACACCGGCGGATGCTTGCAGGCGTACTGACGCTTGTGGCAATTCTACTGGTGGCGCGCGGATGGTATGTCTTCACTCGTAAAAGTCCAGAAGACACCGCACGCCATGTGCGGGTTGTACCGGTTGTGCGCGAAACCCTCACTCGGCGCATCACGCTTCCAGGTACCGTGCGCGCCAGCCGTTCCACGGTGTTGCTTGCCAAATCCCGTGGCATTCTTGACTGGGTAGCAAGCCCTGGCCTTCATGTGCGGCGCAATGATGTGATTGCCCGCATCGAAAACCCTGAGATTGAGCGGGCGCTGGTGCTCTTGCGCGAATCCGTCGGTATTGCCAAAGCCCAGTATGAACGGGTGGCGCCTCTTGAAAAAACCGGTATTGAAAGTAAAAGCGCGATTGAAGATCGCAAAAGCGCATGGCTGGAAGCTGAGAGGCGCCTCGCCGACGCCACGCGTGCGGTGGATGATTTAAACATTCGTGCCCCCTTTGATGGCGTTGTAGGCATTTTTAAACGCCGCGAAGGTTCGCAGGTGCTTGACGGCGAGGCGCTGGTAACCGTCTATGACCCGCAAAGCCTGCTCGTGGAATTTGATTTGCCGCTCAATATTGCACTCACACTGCCTGAGAATGCGCCGGTTCAGGTCGAGGGGGCAAGTTATCGCCTGACGCATGTTCAAAAAATGCTCGATGAAGATACTCACATGTGCCCGGCGTATGTGAATGTAGATTGCAAAACCTGTCTGGTCGGCGCAACGGTGCTGGTGAATCTCACGGTAGAGGCGCGAAAAAACGCACTCGCCATTCCGAGAGGAGCAGTATTTTTACAGGATGGCCGCGAGACCGTGTACCTTGTGCGCGAGGGGCGGGTTGTGGCGCAGCCGGTCAAGACTGGACTGCTCGCACACCGGCGTGCCGAGGTGTTATCCGGGCTTCGCGAGGGTGACAGAGTGATTCCGCTGGTAACATCAAGCCTGTATCCAGGGCTTTCCGTGGTGGCTGAGGCATGAAAATCACCGACTGGTTTTTGCGCCACCCGGTAGCGGCGCTCGTTTTGAATGCGCTTCTTATCCTGACAGGATTTCTCAGTCTGCAAAAACTTGGGCTTCGTGAATACCCCGAAGTCAGCTTTCCGCAGATTAGCGTGCGTACGCAATATCCCAATGCCTCGCCGGAACTTGTGGAAAGCGCGCTTACCAATGTGCTTGAAGACGGGCTTGCCGGTGCCAATGGCCTTGATACCATTACGTCGCGATCGCGCGAGGGCATGAGCCTGATAACGCTTGATTTTCGCGCAGATACCCCGATGGAGTCGGCTTTAACCGCGGTGCGTGAGGCGGTGGGCAATGTGCGTGCGCGATTGCCGCTTGAAGTGCGTGAGCCGGCCATTGAGCGTCAGAGCGCGCAGGAAGGGCTGCCGTTTATGGTGGTAACGGTAACAAACCCTGGTATGACGCCAGGACCGCTTACGCATTATGCGAACCTGAATCTTAAGAACGCGCTGCGCAGTATTCAGGGGGTCGGCAGTGTGGACGTCTGGGGACAACCCTACACCTGGAAGGTCGAGCTTGATGCGCGTCAGATGCACGCTTTTGGTGTGAATACCGATGAAGTCTGGCAGGCACTTAAAAACGCTGATGAAGCGCTGCCAGCCGGAAAATTTAGAAACGGTGTGCCGATTGTACTCAATGGCGGGCCGCAGTCGGCGTCCGAATACAGACGTCTTGTGATTAAGCCCCGTGAACGCGATGCATCAGGGCGCCTGCATCCGCCGGTGCACCTTGCCGATATTGCGAGCGTCTCGCTGGCAACCGATGACAGCGGCTTTCGTGTGCGCGTCAACGGGAAGCCCGGTATCTGCCTTGCGGTTGAACACACGAATGATGCCAATCCGCTGGCAGTTTCCGAGGGCGTGAAAAAGCTTGTGGAAGAGCTTCGTCATACGCTGCCTGATGGCATGCAGCTGAAGGTGATTGTTGACGAAGCCGATTATGTGCGCCAGTCGCTTGCAAACATTTATTCATCAATTCTGGAAGCTGTTCTTATTGTCATGGTGATAGTGTTTGGATTTTTAAGAAATTTTCGCGCAACACTGGTACCGCTTGTGACTATCCCCATATCGCTTCTCGGGGGCGTCATCTTCTTAAAGCTCTTTGGGTATTCTCTGAATCTTCTCACTCTGATGGCAATGGTGCTGGCTGTCGGGCTTGTGGTGGATGATGCGATTGTGGTGCTTGAGAACATCCAGCGTCAGCGCGAGGCCGGTAAAAGTGCGTTCGAGGCAAGCCTTGAGGGTGCCAGGGAAACTGGATTTGCCATTATTGCGATGACGCTGACGCTTGCGAGCGTCTATGCGCCGCTCGCCTTCATGAGCGGGCTTGTCGGGCAGTTTTTTGCAGAATTTGCGGTGGCACTTGCCGGAAGCGTGCTGATTTCAGGGGTGGTCGCGCTGACCCTCTCGCCACTTATGTGCTCGAAAGTACTGAAGGCACATGTGAGCGATACGCAAGGTATCATGGCGCGTCTTGCGGTACGCTACTCAGACTGCCTCGCAAGGCTTCTTGAGCGCCCGCGCGCCATTCTCTCTGTACTTGGGGCGTCTCTCCTTGCGTCTTTGCTTTTTGTCAGTATCCTGCCGAACGAAACGGCACCTTCCCAGGACCGTGGCCTGATTGGCATTTACATGCCCCCGGCTCCCGGTGGCGACCTCAATGCCATGGAAGCCCAGTCGCAGCAAGTGGAGGCGCTGGTAGCCGGGCTTCCCGAAGCGAATGATCGTCTGGTGTTCATGGCGGAGTGGGGTGGCAATGTGGTGCTGCCCTTAAAGCCACTGGCAGCGCGCCAGCGCCGGGCCAGTGATATTGTGGATGCGCTGCGGCCTCAAACCGCGAAACTTGCCTCAATTGACGCGTGGCCCTGGGCCTGGGATACGGCACTGCCGGGAGTGGAGTCAGGAAGTCCTGGAGACGCGCTTTCTGTTGCCGTTTCAACCACCGGCAATTACCGCGCGCTCTACGATACCATGAATACGCTCAGAGCTACGCTTTCGGATAACCCGCGCTTTGACGGCGTTCGGCATAACCTGAAGCTCGACACGCCTGGTTATCGGGTTGATATCGACCGGGAGGCGCTTTCAACGTTGAACCTCAATGCCCGCCAGATTGCCAAAACGGTCGAGGTCTTTTTAAGTGCCGACAAAACCATTCCTTTTTCCCGAGATGGTATTCCCTACGCCATGACTCTCACAGGCAAGCGCATGCCCTGGGGACTTGAAGAAATGGTGGTCACAAATCCGCAGGGCAAGCGCATTTCGCTCGGAGCTGTGGCAAGCCTTACTCCGTCCAGCGGACCCGAAGCGCTTTATCACCACAACCAGATGCGTGCAGCGGTGTTGAGTGCCGGGCTTGGTGCAAAGGCGAAACCGGAAAAGGCCATGGCGGACATGGAAGCGGCACTTGCAAAACCGCTCGAAGAGGGGTTTCGCTATACCTGGATGGGGGCGGCGCGTGCGCTGCAGGATTCGCGTTCCACACTCATCACGCTGTTTGCGCTGGCGCTGGTGTTTATTTATGCAATTCTCGCCGTGCAGTTTGAAAATTTTCTCGACCCCTTCATCATTCTGGTCACGGTTCCGCTGGCGGCCGCCGGTGCACTGGCGCTTGTCTGGATATGTGGACAGTCCCTTAATATCTATACGCAGGTGGGGCTGGTGACGCTGGTGGGGCTAATCACCAAGCACGGGATTTTGATTGTCTCTTTTGTTAACCAGCTGATTGCCGAGGGTGAGCCGCTCTCGCGAGCGGTAGTGGAGGCGTCAGCGAGGCGTTTGCGCCCGGTTATCATGACTTCTGGCGCCATGTTCTTCGGCGCGCTCCCGCTCGCTTTTTCTCACGGCGCAGGCTTTGAAGCACGCCGCGCACTTGGCATCGTACTCGCAGGCGGCCTGGGTTTTGGTACCCTCTTCACGCTCTTCGTGCTGCCACCGGTGTGTTTTATGATGAAGTCTCGCCGGAATAAAATTTTATAAATTATTGTATTTAAAAAATTTTTTTGTAGGCTGGGTTGAGCGTAGCGAAGCCCGGCATCGGGTATCCCCAAAGGCTGGATGTTTTTTTCGTGCATCTTGTCCCGCGCTTATCAGCGCAGGCTACTACTCTCGAATAACACATTGTATTCAATAAGTTTTTCCGTGGCTGGGTTGATTGCCGCGAAGCCCGGCATCGGGTGCAATCTGATGTATCCATCCCTGGACTTATAAGCCCATGCTATGGCGTTACGGCATTATTGAAATGCCGGTTGTGCCGAATGGCCTCGATTATCGTTCAATGGTAAAACAGCCCCTGGAGCATGGATACTTCCGTAATGAGTGCCTCTACTACTGTCTAACAGACTGTCGCCAGACGAAGATGCCTCCTGACTTTCAGGAAGCGTTATGGCGGAGATGATGAGTCTTTGGCTTTCTGCAGGCGGCACCACGAGCTTGTCGCCATAAGGCCACTCTTTATGCAGGCAGTAATAGACAACGGAATAACCAAGGCCAAAAAGTGTTGCCAGGTTTTTGAAAAAAGGTTTCCAGCTTAAGGTGTGTTCTCTGACGCTTCCTGCAACTAATGCATTAAAGCGCTCATCGATGGCGCGCGCGGCGCGTTTTAGAAAATTATACTGCTCTTGAGGTGTAAGTGAGAATCCTTTTGAGCGAAACCGAGGCGCTGTTTCACTAATATCGTCTATCGTCTTTAAATGCGTAAACTGCCGAACCACCTCGGTAAATGTTTCCTTAACATCATCATGCAGCCCGGTATCTTGTATCATTCGTCGAGCCACCTGAAAAAGCATCTGTGCGCGACCCGATAGAAAATCTTCCATTTTATTTTCTTCCGGGTCGGCCAAAGAGGTTTGCAGACTCTTATCTGTCATACTCTGATAGAGAGAAGCTCCCCGCATTCTCGCGGCATTTTCTTCCATTGCGATATTGAGCTGCTCCTGCTGCGCTTTATACGCATCCTTCACGTTTTCATGCTCAAAAAACTGACTTAAGCTGCTAAATGATGCTGACATGACCACACTCCGCTGTAAATATTCCACACAGTGTAAGTGATTTGCAACATGTGCTCAAGATGTAATCTTTTACCGCGATGTACTGATACAGAAAACCGAGCCTTAAGGCGAATTTCTCCCTTGATTCTTATGAAAAGCATTCAGTATAGTAATCCCTCTTAAACGGAAAACAGGGAACGCAGGGAATGATGAAAAAGATTCAATTGACAGCACTTGGTCTTAGCCTCTCCATGGGATGCTTTGCCGGTGAGATGGGGATTGTGCCCGAGGTAAGCGGCTTATATGCTGAAGCCATGCTTGATTATAACGGCTATCACTTCAACAGAGCCTATACAGCGTCTTTCTTTGGGCCGGAGGAAATCAGGGCGCCGAGCGCACTCATTCGCAACCGGTTTGGATACGGTCTTGGTGTTGGATACCGTTTTAACGATTACATTCGAACTGCCTTTACCTTTCAGGCACGCCCGAGCGTGCGCTACCAGGTGGTTGATGACGGGCCGGAACAGGCAAATGGCGACTTCGACAGTTATGCCTATCTGATGAATGCCTATTTGTCGCACCCCTCACTGTCAATGGAGAATTTTACCCCCTATATCATGGGCGGGCTTGGGGTGGCGCAGAATAAAACGTCCAATATTTTCTGGCCGCTTGCCGTGCAGACGGAGTTTTCCGACAGAACCACGCAATTTGCCTGGCAGGCGGGGATTGGTGGGCTTTATGCCGTTAATCCGCACTGGATGGTCGATATCAACTACCATTTTGTTTCTCTTGGCGAGGTGAAAAACTCAGGCCAATACGATGCCGTAGGCGCTAATGGCGTGCCGGCAAATGGCGCGCCCACGCGTTTTAACCGGATTTACAGCAATCAGGTTGAGCTTGGGGTTATCTATCGATTTGGCGTGACGGTATAACAGGGAGTGCAACTGTGGACCCGGCGTACTGATTCAGTCTGCCGGGTCTCGTTTAGGCAGGTTCAGGCTTCACTCGCCTGTGCAAGAGCCTCTTCCGGCATGGTGACATTCAGCTCTAACACCGCGTTATCGCCCGTGCGCTCAAGGTGAACGCTGACTTTATCACGGCTGACATGCACGTATTTTGCAATCACCGCGAGAATTTCTTCCTGCAGCTTCGGCAGGTAATCGGGTGTGTGACGCTGGCTGCGTTCATGAGAGATAATAATTTGCAACCGCTCTTTGGCAACTGAAGCGGTGGCGCTTCTTCGGCGCAGGTAGCTGAGCAGGCTCATACGGTGGCTTCCTCTTTGTTCTTGCCAAACAGGCGGCGCAATAATCCCTTACGCTCCATTTGCGTATAGCGCATGGGGCGGGTTTCACCAAGAAAACGGGCAATCGCATCCTGGTAGGCACTGCCGGCATCACTCGCTTCATCCAGCACAACCGGCGTACCGGTATTCGATGCTTTCAAAACGGCTTTAGACTCAGGAATGACACCCATCAAAGGAATCGCAAGAATTTCCTGCACGTCTTCTACAGACAGCATTTCGCCTTTTTCAACGCGCGCCGGGTCATAGCGGGTCAGCAGCAGATGCTCTTTAATGGGTTCGCCGCCCGCGATTGCGCGGCGGGTTTTACTGGAAAGAATGCCAAGAATACGGTCAGAATCGCGAACGGAGGACACTTCAGGGTTCGTCACCACAATGGCATGATCGGCAAAATGCATGGCCATCAACGCTCCGGTTTCAATACCGGCCGGTGAATCACAGACGATGTAATCGAAGTCTTTGGCAAGCTCATTCAAAACACGCTCCACGCCCTCGACTTTCAGCGCATCCTTATCACGTGTCTGAGACGCAGGCAGAATGCAAAGTCCAGCAACACGCTTGTCTTTGATAAGCGCCTGATTGAGATTGGCCTCACCGTTGATAACATTGACAAAATCATACACCACCCGACGTTCACAGCCCATGACAATGTCAAGGTTGCGAAGACCTACGTCAAAATCAATGGCCACGGTTTTGAAGCCGCGCATCGCAAGTCCTGATGCAATCGCCGCAGACGTAGTGGTTTTTCCTACACCGCCTTTTCCGGAGGTGACAACGATGATAGTAGCCAATGCAAAGCCCTTCCCGTTTTGAACAGTTATTGAATAAAAGTGCAACCAGTGTACACGCATAAAACGGAAAAGTTCAAGCAGACTTCCCTGCTATCAATGTAAAATTTACACAGCGATGGGATGTTTGTACAAAATTTATCAAATCGTTAAAACCTGATTGGTTATTGCTCAAATATTTGTCAAAATCCGAAAATGGCGTATAATACCCGGTTATTTTATCCGAGGAGTCCGGTATGCCCCTTTCTGTTTCTCAGCAGGCACTGACATTTGACGATGTATTACTGCTTCCTGCCTATTCAACCGTTCTGCCAAGGGATGTTTCTCTGCGTACGCGCCTGACCCGTAACATCGAACTTTCCATGCCGCTAGTGTCTGCCGCGATGGATACGGTTACCGAAGCACGTCTTGCGATTGCGATGGCGCAGGAAGGCGGGATTGGTATTCTGCATAAGAACATGAGCATCAGCGCGCAGGCCGAAGAAGTGCGCAAGGTTAAGCGCTTTGAGAGCGGAATGGTCAAAGACCCGGTAACGGTTGCTCCCGATATTACCGTTCAGGCGCTGCTCGATATCATGACCCGACACCAGTTTTCCGGCGTGCCGGTAGTCGAAGGTGATTATCTGGTCGGGATTGTCACGAGCCGCGATATCCGCTTTGAAACGAACCTCTCACTCCCGGTTTCTGCCGTCATGACTCCAAGGGAGCGTCTCGTGACCGTACGTGAAGGTGCGGGACGCGAAGAAATCCGAAGCCTCCTGCACAAAAACCGCATTGAAAAACTGCTGGTGGTTAATGAGGCTTTCCACCTGCGCGGCCTTATCACCGTCAAAGACATTCAGAAGGCCAAGGAAAACCCGTATGCCTGTAAAGACAGTTCCGAGCAGCTGCGCGTGGGTGCCGCAGTCGGAGTTGGCGAGGGAACGGATGAGCGTGTGGCAGCCCTTATCGAGGCCGGGGTGGACGTGCTGGTTGTCGATACTGCCCATGGACACTCTCAGGGGGTGTTAAACCGCGTACAGTGGATTAAACAGCATTTTCCTAATGTGGAAGTGATAGGCGGGAATATCGCAACTGCCGCGGCAGCGCGTGATCTTGTCAAAGCCGGTGCGGATGCCGTAAAAGTTGGCATTGGTCCGGGCTCCATTTGTACGACGCGTATCGTCACCGGCGTTGGCGTGCCTCAGATGAGTGCGATTGCCAATGTTGCCGAAGGTTTAAAAGGCCTTGATATTCCGTTAATTGCCGATGGCGGTATTCGTTTTTCCGGTGATGTGTGCAAAGCCCTCGCGGCCGGCGCACATACGGTGATGCTCGGAGGCATGTTTGCCGGTACCGAAGAATCGCCCGGGGAAATTGAGCTGTATCAGGGACGCACCTACAAGGGCTACCGCGGCATGGGCTCAATCGGTGCGATGTCTCAGGCACAGGGCTCGAGCGACCGGTATTTTCAGGATGCGAGTCAGGGCGCTGAAAAACTGGTACCGGAGGGCATTGAAGGGCGTGTTCCTTATAAAGGTCCGGTACAGACCATTATCCACCAGATGCTCGGTGGCCTGCGCTCCTGCATGGGCTATACCGGGTGTGAAACCATCGCGGCACTGCATGAGCGTGCCGAATTTGTGCAGGTAACCAACGCCGGGATGCGCGAGTCACACGTACATGATGTCAGTATTACCAAGCAGGCCCCCAACTATCAGGTAGACGTCAAAAGTGAATAAACCCCAGTCCATTGCCATTCTTGATTTTGGCTCACAGTATACGCAGCTGATTGCGCGCCGTCTGCGCGAGCTGGGCGTCTATTGTGAAATTTTTCCGTGGCACGCCACTGAAGCGCGTGTGCACGAACTCAAGGCCTGTGGCATCATCCTCTCCGGGGGACCGGCAACGGTTACCGAGGCGGATAATCCACGAGCACCGGCATGGGTATTTGAAGCGGGTCTGCCACTGCTTGGCATATGCTACGGCATGCAGACCATGGCCGTTGAACTCGGCGGAGCCGTTGCTTCAAGTCACGTGCGTGAATTTGGTTATGCATCGGTTCGTCTGCACGGGCACACGCCGTTGTTGCAGGACCTTGAAGACAAGGTGAGCCCTGAGGGACACAGCCTTCTTGATGTCTGGATGAGCCACGGTGATAAGGTTACCGAACTGCCGCCTGGCTTTACGGTTATCTGCGAAACACCCAATGCGCCCATAGCCGGCATGGCCAGCGTTGAAAAAAACTGGTACGGCCTGCAGTTTCATCCGGAGGTTACGCACACGCACCAGGGCCTTCGCATTCTTGAACGTTTTGTGGTGGATATCTGTGGGGCCGATACCAGCTGGACACCTGGCAATATTATCGAGGAAGCGATTGCTTCGGTGCGCGCGACAGTCGGCGATGAGCAGGTGCTCCTTGGTCTGTCGGGTGGTGTGGATTCATCCGTGGTGGCAGCACTCCTGCATCGCGCCATAGGCGACAATCTGGTCTGCGTGTTTGTAGATACGGGCCTTTTACGCCAGAACGAAGCCGATCAGGTCCTTACCATGTTCGAGCGCCACATGGGTGTGCGTGTGGTGGCGGTCGATGCGTCTGAACGTTTTCTAAGCGCCCTTGCCGGCGTAACCTGCCCGGAAGAAAAGCGCAAAATCATTGGTCGCACGTTTATCGAGGTCTTTGATGAAGAAGCGCAGCGCCTTGAAGGGATTGCGTGGCTGGCTCAGGGTACCATTTATCCTGATGTGATTGAATCGGCTGCCACCAGTGCCGATGGGGCATCGGTTGTCATTAAGTCGCACCATAATGTCGGTGGACTGCCGGATACACTGAACCTGAAACTGCTGGAGCCAATTCGCACACTCTTTAAAGATGAAGTACGGCGCATTGGTCTTGAGCTTGGACTGCCGCGCGACATGGTGTTTCGCCACCCGTTCCCGGGCCCCGGTCTTGGAGTGCGGGTACCTGGTGAAGTCAAGCCTGAATACCTTGGTATTCTGCGTGCCGCTGATGCGATTTTTATCGAAGAGCTGCGCCGTCATGGCCTTTATGACCGTGTGAGCCAGGCGTTTGCGGTATTTTTGCCGGTGAAAAGCGTGGGCGTAATGGGCGATGGCCGTCGTCACGATTATGTTGTGGGGCTTCGTGCGGTTGAAACTGTTGATTTCATGACCGCGCACTGGGCGCATTTGCCATGGGATTTCCTCGGGCTTGTTTCAAACCGCATCATCAACGAAGTGGCGGGCGTGTCTCGCGTAGTGTATGACATCTCCGGAAAACCGCCGGCAACCATTGAGTGGGAATGAACGACCGCCACTGGATGCGGCAGGCCTTAAGGCTTGCCGCAGATGCCGCTCTGCTTGATGAGGTGCCCGTTGGCGCCGTGCTTGTCAGTGCAAAGGGCGAGCTTTTGGGAGCGGCGCACAACCGTGTGCGTACGGACTGTGACCCCTCGGCGCATGCGGAAGTCCTTTGTATTCGGGAAGCGGCAGGCTCTCTTGGTAATTACCGCCTTGAAGGCTGCACGCTGTACGTGACACTGGAGCCATGCCCGATGTGCGCCGGACTTTTAGTGCATGCGCGTATTCACCGCCTGGTATTTGCCGCCCGTGATTTTAAAACCGGTGCTGCGGGTTCAGTGTGTAATCTTCTGTGCGGTGCACCCTTGAATCATGCGATTCAGATTGATGAGGGCATTTTTCAGACGGAAGCCGCCACCCTGCTTGAAGATTTTTTTCGTGCCTGTCGCGCGCGAGAGGCGGTTTTTATGCCGTCCGCGGTAACTGTAGATGCGAAATAGCGTACGCGGTCTTTGAGCGCTTCCAGTTGCACCCGCGCGTTTATCCAGTTCAATTTCACCTGTGTGGTCAGCTGCTCCCGCTGGTTCACGAGAAAAAGGGTACTGTCGCCGTTCTCAAATTTTTGACTCTCCCCCTGCTGTACCTTCAGCGCATACTCGAATTCCCGTTTCAGTAAATCTACCTGCTGGCGCAGGCGATGAATGCCGATGAATAAATTGGACAGCTCATTTTTCAGGCGATCGTGTAAAAATCGGTTTTCAATGGTGACCTGCTGCAGTTCGCTCTCGGCACGTATCAGCTTGCCCTTGGCTTCGCGCTGCAGGAGCGGAAACTTAAACCAGAATCCAACCATGGCCGCCTGAGGAAGTAAGAGCGGATAACCGCCGCTGCCGTACTGCTTGAAGGCATACGCCTCGGCATTTAACTGCGGCAGCAGTTCGTTATGCGCCTGATCGCGCCTGATGCGCACAATTTTCGCCTGCTTTTGCAGGGTTTTCATGGCGGGATGCTCTCTGAGCGATACCGGCGGCAAGGTCACCGTCTGCGGGTAAACATCCCGTGGCAGCCGGTGTTCATCGGGAATGAGCGCATGCCCGCGGCGGTCGCGATAATACAGCGAGAGATTCACCGAGGCTTGTTCAAACATCATCCTTCCCTGATTAAGCAGCTGCTCGCGCTGCATAATCTGCTGCAGGTTTTCTGTTATGGCAAGACGGGCAAGGTCGCCCTGGAGCGCTTGTTTTTCAATGGCTTTCTGCCGGGTTTTTGCAAGCTCCAGAAGCTCTTTGAAGGTTCGCAGCTGCAATCCGGCTTCCACCCACTGCCAGTAGGCATTGATAGATTCATGATAGATGCGGATTTTGATGGCATCCGCCTCAAAATGCTTCATGCCGATGGACTCTGAAGACGCAAGAAGGTCGCCGCGTTCCCTGTCGATGCGACGGTCGCGAAGCAGCGGCAGTGAAAGTCCGGCACGGTATTCGCCACCTGAGTTCGTCAGATAGTTCTGGTAGTAAATCGGCCAGTCACCCTGACCGTTACGGTAGCCGGCAAAAAGCTTGACCCCGTTGTAGAGGGTCGGAACATTGAGCTGGGTATCGCCATAATTATTGATATAGCCGCCAAGGGGTTGTGAGCGGGTATTGGCATCGAGAGAGGGGTCAAACTTTCCCGAGGCGCGGACATATCCGCCGGTGGCTTTGGCAATTTCGAGTTGCGCCACCTTAATTTGCGGATAACTGCGCTCCACACTTTCAAGCACGTCCTTAAGCCTCAGAACCGGCGTGGTGGCGGCACATGCAAGGACTGTAAAACATTCGAGTGCAGCCAGTAATAAAAAGCGTCTGTTCATGATTCAACTTTTTGTGGAACCGTTTCCGGCGGAAACCCGTTGAACTGTCGCCAGAGTTCATACCAGAGCGGGACCCGTCCGAGCTGCACCCATCCATGCACCCGCACACCCTGGCGCAAAAATTCAGGGGACGGCCATTCCTCGTCTGGGACAATGACTGCTCGAAAAAATCCGGCGCCGTTATCAGTCGGGTCTATAAACGAGACCCGCCCGCCAAAAGTACCAACGGCGATTTGCGGCCAGCCTCTGAATTGAACGGCAGGCCAGCCTTCAAATTGCAGACGGGCCTTCTGATTTAAGCGCACAAAGGGGATGTCATTGCCGTCAATCCATAGCTCAACAGCGCGTGAGCGGGTATCCGGGATAATCTGCACCAGTACATCGCCATCCTTCACCACGACACTTTCCTGTCCGGTCAGGCGCTTAAAAATAATACCGGCCACATGTGCCTTGATAATCTGCGTCTGCTGCCTTGCAATGCGGACATCGACATTCACCATGTCAATGCGCGCCTGGGCCAGTTCGTTCTGGTATTTCGCGTATTCGATTTTCGCGAGTTCATACTGCCGTTTGGAGTTAATCCCCTGCTCATAAAGGTTTTTTTGACGATCAAGGTTTGCCTTGCCGGCGAGAAGCGCTTCATTTGCGGCATTGATGCGCATCACAATCGCCTGTTTTTCAAGTGCAAGGCGTTTTAGCAGTTCGGGGTCATTGTCGGTAATATCGACGAGAGGGTCGCCTGGTTTAACCTTCATCCCCTCATCCACATACCACTTCTTTATCCGTCCGGTAACAGGGGAGTTAACCGTGTGCAGCCTTTCTGTCGGTGAAAAAGCAATTACCTTCCCCTGACCGAGTGCAAACTGCTGCCAGGGCGTGAACGCGAGAAAGAGCGTCAGGAGCAGCGTGCAGACAAAAATAATTTTTCCAATCCTTGCGGGCTTTGGCAGTTTTGAAATCATGGTATGGGCATACATTTTCATGACAGCGCCAACCGGTTGGGGAAATGTTCGCCATACTGGCTTTGGATGAGTGCCAGCACAATGGTTTTTTCCGATGTTTCAAAGGGCTTTAGGCAATGGGCGATGAAAGACGCAGGAAATCCATCAAACATGCTGTCAATAATCAGAATTTGAGGTTCTAAAAGCCGTGCGCGAATCATCATGAGCTGGATGCATTCTTCTTCGGTAAAGACCGTCTGCCAGTCATAAATAAGGGTATGCATCCCCTCAGGCAATGCCAGAATGCGTGGAAACAGCCCAAAATACTCCAGAAGTTCTGTAAGAAATTCCTTGGAAATGTTGGTAGTATTTAACAGCAGATTATCATGCAGATTACCGGCAAACCACTCAGGCCTTCGGAGTAACAGCGCATGGTGTCTGAGGCTTGAGAGATGCAGGAAATCGCAGCGGTTACCATTAATCAGGACGTCCGCTACAGGGGTATCATTAAAGCCTGAAATAAAATCGCTGAAACTGCGCGCGATATCCGGTTTGTCGCAGACGAGAAACAGGGGCTTTTGTACGCGTGCGATCCCTTCATTCCCGGTTTGCGCACGGATAGTCAGCTGCTTCACCGGTAAAAAGAGGTTACTAAAGTCGGTTCGGACTTCCTGTGCCGGCATTTCGGTGACAGCTTCAATTTTTTGCAGTGAGGCTCTTAAATCATAATAATTTTCAAGCAGCACGCCAAAACGCTTGAAGGCATAAATGAACGTGCCAAGAACGATTTCAGCGGCGACCAGCTGACCAAGGCTAAGCTGGTTTTCAATTACGAGATAACCGCCAAGGCCAAGCAGAATACTGCTTATGAGGGCTGATAGCAGGTAAAAGCCCACCTGGTGTTTAACGAGCTGGCGAAAATGAAGGTTGCGTGCTTTTAAAAAAGCCACAAGATGCCGGTCAGTTTTTTTCAGCGCAAAGCGCGAAAAATGACTGAAGCGAAAGAGAAATCGGTTAATGAGAATTTCTTCGAGCCATGCGCCGACATGGTGTTTTTCCGAACATTCCATTTTCGCGCTCTCCATGGCTTTTTTGTAGGGCAACCAGACAATAAAGCCAATGCCTGCAAGAATCAATGCATCAAATAGCAGGAAAAGTGGATGATAGATAACCAAAAGCAGAAGGCCAAAAAAGATTTGCAGGCTTAAGCTTATGCCATATAAAAGAAGGCTGGCGAGCGATTTTTTAATGGTAACCACTTCAAAATAGCGGTTGACGAGTTCAGGTCCATGGTGGGTGGAGAAGGTATCGAGGGAAATATGGGTGAACTGGCGGGTCAGATTCAGACTGATGTTGACCATCAGTTTTTGCTGAATCACTTCAACAATAAAAATCTGCCAGATGTTAAGGGCGCCCAGTGCCAGCATCAGAACCAGCATCATGATACTGAGCGTAATCACAGGCTGGAGCAGGCCTCCAAAGGCTATCAGGTTGATAAGTGTCTGGGCTGCAATTGGGACGCCAAGCGTCAGCAGGCTTGCGAGCACGCTTATCATCACAATCGAGGCAATCGTTGCCCGGTCAAGTACGTCCCTTATTGCATTCATGTCTGTTTACCGTTGACTCCGTTTGTTTAAAATACGCTGCCAGGCAGGTCATGCGTTTTAAGCATGCCCTGTTGCTTCAGTTTTTTCAAAATAAAATACTCAAGCGATTGAACAGCAGGATTTTTTTCCGATTTTTTGAGTAATGCAATATGAACATCGTTTAAGCCCGGCAGAAAATCTGTCTCGAGCCTGTCAAGAAATGCCGGAACCATGCTGCGCTGGATGGCGGTAATACCAAGACCTGCACGTGCCGCCGCCATTTTACCGGCATAACTCGCACTGCTGAAGGCAAGACGCCAGCGCAGATGATGCTCATCAAGCGCACCGATTACGTTTTCGCGATAGACACAGGGTGCGGGCGAGAGGATAAGCGGAATCGGGGTGTCGGCGTTTAGGCTCGATAACAGCTCACCTTTGCCCACCCAGTCAACCGGCTCACTGGCAACGGTGGTGCCCTCTGAAAAGGTATCAGGATGGGTGTTTTTGATAAGAATGAGGTCAAAGTCGCCCTGATGGAAGCGCTCAAGCAGGTTCAGGGTTAACTCACACTCTACATTAAGCACCACGCGCGGGTGCAATCGTGAAAATTCAACCAGCACCTCTGAGAGCATCATGGTCGCAAAATCTTCGGGCAGGCCAAAGCGCAGTTCGCCCCGTAGTTCGGGTTCCTTAAAGCGGTCAATGGACTCCCGGTGCAGCTCGTAAATTTTCTTCGCATACCCAAGGAAAATTTCTCCCTCGGTCGTCAGGCTTAACTCCCGCCCACGTTGAATAAGCGGGGTTTCCAGAAGGTTTTCAAGTTTTGCGATTTGCTGACTGATAGCCGATTGCGTTCTGCCCACCCGATGGGCCGCTTTGGTGAAACTGCGTGTTTCCGCAACCGTTAGAAAGCATTGCAGTGTAATCGTATCGAGTGACATGAATGCCTCAATCAGAATTTCTGATGTTTTTTCAGTCTAACAAAAATAAAACTGATATTAAACCATTACCCCAAAAGTTCGCTGACCGGCCGTCCCGCTTTTTGCGCGCGGTCAAGCAATCCGGCCCATTCTGCCGTCCTGGGAGGCAGTTCAACCAGGATAAAAGACGCTTTTGTGCGGTCTGCCAGCCGAAGCTGGCGATAGAATTCGCGGGATGCCTGCTCGGGATTGGGTGCGAAAACGTATAAAAAACGCGTTGCAGTGCGAGGCGTTGAAAACCCGAGTAAGGCGCAGTGTTCCCTTGAAGGCAGGCGCTCGAAAATGGTGTTGAGGGTATGGTGCGCGGTAAAATACAGGGGTTTTTGCGGCTGGTAGTGCTGTTTCAGGCTGCCTGAGACCCTCGGGGTTTGTTGTGTTGTGGCAGGGGATACTCCGGGGATGGAGGAAAGGGTAATTATACCCGGCCTTAAGATTTCGGCATTTTCTGCGCCCATCGCGTTTACAATGGTCGATTCAATGCCAACTGAACAGTTGCCACCTTCGAAAACATAAAAAGATGCGTCTGGAAAGTCATCAAGCACATGTTGGGCTTCAGTGGGACTCGTGTGCCCGAAGCGGTTTGCAGAAGGGGCGGCAACCGGGGCGCCAAGGCGGCGAATAATTTCGCGTGCACTGGCGTGACCGGGGCAGCGGATGGCGATGCTTTCCTGCCCTGCTGTTACCAGCGGAGAGAGTGCAGTGTCGCGTTTTAACCGGAATACGAGTGTCAGAGGGCCTGGCCAGTGAGTATCCATGAGTGTCTCGGCATAATCAGGGACATGCTCTACCCATTGATACACATCGTCTTTGTGCGCTACATGAAGAATGAGGGGATGATGAAGCGGGCGGGATTTGATGGTAAACACCTCCCTAACGGCGTTGGTATTGGTCGCATCGGCGGCAAGGCCATATACGGTTTCGGTCGGCAGGCCAAGGATGTGGCCATTTTTCAGCTCACATACTGCTGTCTCGATGTCATCAATAATTCGCTTCATGATTAAAACTTCTTTGGTTAGGGGTTACAGATAAAACAATAAGCGGGGTCAGCGTGCAAAAGGCCATCGACGCGCGGAACGTCCTTAGTATACTCACAGCGTACACATGCCCAGACTTCATGCCGGTATAAAGCGCTTTCGCCTTCACACACCCGGCAAGAAAGATGACCGCCGGTGGCTTTAAATCCGAAGCCCGCAGTAAGGCATGCCGGACATTTAGTCGCAATGCGCCGCACGAGTTTTTGTGCAAGCGTTTCGAGCACCTTCATGCGCGTGGGATTCATCATGGCGCGCATGTCGGTGGTGAGAAAGATACGGTCGGTTTCTTGTAAGCCCCTCTCCAGCGCCTGCAACAATGAAGCCCTGTCGCGGATGCCTTTTTCAATCACGCGCCCCTTTTCTGCTGTTTGCACAATGAGCGCATGTTCGGGGAATCCCACTTTTTGCAAAAAATCCTCGGGACAGTGTGGACTGTCCAGCGTAATCTGGTTGAAATTGGTGGTTTCTGTCAGCAGCTGTTCAGCAATGATGAGCTGATTTTTTCTGTCAAGAAATACCATGATTTCGTGGTCGCCGGCGAGAAAGGGGATGGTGGGGTGCGGGCCAAAGCTGCCTTCGCTCGCAACAGCAAGTTCAAACCCGTAGTGCTCGGCTGCCGTTTGAGCCTTTAATACGCAGGTTTCATAGGGGCTTTGCGAGCGTTCGACTTCGCCGCTAAACGTGCCAAAGCGGTCGGTGTTAAAGTCCCTGACAACAAGGGTAGAGGCGAGCGCATCTTGAAACGCGCCAGAGAACGCGCGCTCTTTTTCGTGCATGCTTGCGAGCAGTATGGCTTTATGGGTGTAATCCATCGCGCACTCCTAAAATGGCTCTCAGGCTGCGATTGGTTCGCAGAAAAGACCCTGTTCACCGTTTTTTATCAGATAAACGCTCCCGTCTACCGAGTCGAGCACATAGAAAAATATCCAGGCGTTGGCGGCAAGCTGATGCAGCGTCTTGTGTTTTTTCACAATGGCAAGCACCGTGGAGGCTTTTGCATTGATAAATGCCTGCAGTCGCTGTGGCGTATGAAAAAGCCGCTCGTCATCGCGTGCCACCGACTGCAGGGGTAAACCGTGCATTAAATCACTGGCGTTGCCCTGCATGATACCGAACTTTCCGGTGACATTATGCGTGATTTTACTCCCGCTGCCAAAGCGGGCGTTATCAATGCTTGAGAACAGGTACTGGGCGTTAATCCACTGGGCAACTACAAGGGGAGCCGTTAGAATGGTTTCAAGGCGCGTGCCGCCTGGGTCTTTCGTCCAGTCATAGCTGTGCAGGAAGCAGCGCCCGTCAAGATGCAGGGTGCGTGTGAGGTGTCGAGGTGCGGCGATGAAAGCCGCGTTACTGGCAAGCCCCCACTCAGGACGTGTTTCAGACCAGTCCTGGCTGCGCTGTTCGATATCAGCGGCGTTTGCATTGCATTCGAGTTTTTTTGCACGCTCTTCATTGACTGCGATTTTCGCAGAATGAAGGTCCTCCATCAGCTTTTCCAAAATATCGGGGTAGACGACCCGCGTTTCCCGGCTTAAAAAGAGATTGACCGTATCGGTGGTGGTGTCGTGGCAGGCACCGTAAAACACGGTATCGAGCGGGATGTGGATGCCGCGGTCTTCAAGCGCGCCGCGGATTTCAGGCTTATTAAGAATGGCTGCAAGCATTTTTGCATTGGTAAAGCCATGATTGCCACCGCATGCGCCGCAGTCAAGTGCGGAGGCGTAAGGGTTGTTAACGGTACTTCCTCCGTGTCCGCAAAGCAGGATGATTTTGGCAAAATGTGTATCGAGACTCATCAGTCGCAGGATATTTTCAGCGGAATTAAGCTGCTCCTCAAAGGTGAGACCAAACGCATCCTGCACCTCCTCTCCCTCAAAAATCGGTTTCGTATCAGGGTTTTTCACGAAGGCGCGATTCAGAATGTCGCATAACCTGCTCTCGGTTTTTGGCATCAGGGATTTAATAAGCAGATGCAGCCCGCACCATGGCCCGAGAAACTCGGCGAGCGTGAAGGGAGTTGAGAAATTATATTTCAAAGACTGAAATGCATTTTTCAGGTGTGTAGCAAGGCTTTTGCTGAAAAAATGGGTTTTTTCGGCGGCTTCGTTGATAAAAAGCGGGTGCTCATGAACGGTATGCGCCGGTTGCAGCAGAACTGGGCAGCAGACTTTAAGGGTATTGGTGTGGGTCGCATGCACACGAACGGGCAGGCCAAAAAATCCGGCAAACCCAAAGGTTTCATAGCGTCCCAGACTTTCAATGGCGCGGCGCAGGGGTTCGGAACGAACGTCTATGCAGAAAACGCATTGCACGTCCGGCCGTCCTGCCTCAGGCTGTGAGGTTTTACCGGTCTCAAGAAGGGCTTTAAGCAGGTTGTCCCGATAGCGTGTTTCATGGGATTCCAGTGTTTTAAGCACGTGATGTGGCGCGCTGGCAGGTGATTCAGGCGTCCAGGTCTGTAAGATGTCTGGCCAGAGCATGCAGGTAAGGACAAGACGCATGGCCAAAAAGTCGATAAGTCGGGCGGGTGCTTCCGGGGCATTTTCCGAGCGCTGCTGCTGTTCCTGCCATTTTATGCGCCCCGCCCATCCGGGCAGTGCGCTAAAGTGTTCACTGATGAAAGCAGGCTCAAGCGCTTTCGCTACCCCGAGCGTATCAAGGCAGTGTCGCACCGCATCCCGGGCATTAAGCGGCAGGGCTTTCAGCCAGGCTTTGCGCGATGCCTTATGCTGATGCACCGTTGCATCATAAGTAACGAGCTTTTGAAAAGCCGGGTAAAGCCCCTCTTCACGCCACGGCAGAGGGATGGTTGCCTGTTCGGTATCAAGCAGTGCCGAGCACCACTTGATGCATTGTGCATTGATTGCATCCAGTCGTTCTGCCTCATGCGTATTTGCAGGCATGGGTACAGTCAGCGTTTGACTGAGGGCCTCTGAAAAAGCCTCTCCTTCAAGCCCCTGCAGCGGATTGTTAGCAATAAACGTCTGGAGAGGCCAGACCACAGGAACCACGCGCGCGGCCTCTTCGATAAGACGCTCAAGGCTGTCGGGTTCAGAGGCGACCGAATGCAGGGCGGTTTTTGGCTGCTGCATGCAGGAAACGGCGGTAGACATGAGTGGCTCCTCTGGCGTTAAAGGGTAGAGTTCGTGGCAGAAAACGGATAGCTTGCGCGTTGCGTCGTCACCGTTTTCAGCGGTGGTTGACTGGCATTTAAAGCGGCAACACAGAGTGTCGCGCCTGTTTGGCCGCGGATAAACCGGTTAAAAAGTGGGGTGTTAAAAAATACCCACGATGCTGTGAAAAGCATTAACACACTGACATGGATAAGCGAGAGCGGCTGCGGCGCTGACAGATAGGGCTCTGGCAGCAGCGCCTCCATAAGAAAGAGTGTTTTACCGTAGAGGCTGCTGGTGACAAGGGTTATGGACAGCGCCAGTAAAAAGCGCGCTGGCGTGAGGTTGCCAGGCATGAGTGCCAGCATGCACTGTGCGCCTGCCATTGCGGTGAACAGGACAAGAAAGAGAGTCGAATTCAGGGCTGGCATTGTGATACCGCTCGACTGTATAAAGAGGAGCGCGCCCAGTACGCCGCCGATTAGCGCCAGCATCAAGGTGAGGGAGCGGCGCTCCGCCAGGCGTTCAGTTGATTTTTTTTGTACCCCGCTCCCGCCTGACCACAGGAAAAGGTACGCCTTAAAAAGTCCGTGCCAGCAAAGGTGGATAATGGCTGGAATGAAGAGCCCAAGCCCGCACTGCATCAGCATGAACCCCATTTGTCCCATGGTGGAGCAGGCAAGCATTCGTTTGATGTCGGTCTGCAGCAGTTTCCAGAAGGTTCCGATAAATGCCGAGAGTGCGCCCATCAGGAACAGCACTGTCAGCAGCGGCGGGTTTAGAATAACAAGTGGTGCCAGTTTGACAATCAGAATGCCCCCGGCATTAATCACGCCCGCGTGCATCATCGCGGAAACAGGGGTCGGGGAGTTTAAGGACGCAGTCAGCCATCGGGAAAATGGCCAGGCCGCTGACTGGATAAATGCTGTCAGTAAGACGAGCGCGCAGGCTGCTACCGTAAGAGGCGAGCTGTTTTTGAGGCTCTGCAGGCTTTGCAGCGAAGCATTGCCGGTTTCCTGAGCCACGAGCAGCATGGCGAGAAGGAGGCTGATGGACGCAGGCAGCAACATTTTCAGCGTCAAGAGGCCGGATTGCCTTGCCGCAGGCCAGTCGGGATTGTGTACCATTAAACGAATCAAAAAGAAGCTCGTGAGCGACCAGGCTGCCCAGAGCAGAAAGGCATTGTCTGAGAGAATCAGCAGGGCAGCTGAGAGCGTAAGGGCTGCGAGATTGCGAAAATAACGCTGATAATACCGGTCGCCGTTCATGTAGCGCCATGAAAAACGCTGCACAGCGAAGCTCACAAGAAATACCAGCGCGCAAAGCAGCAGGTTAAGCGGGCGTGCCGCCAGAAAGGAAGTTGCCTCAATAGCGGCATGACCTGATACAGCGAGATACAGGCAAAGGAGAGTTATCAGCAGGCTGACCCCAGTCAGCGAAGCGCTGAGGCGTGCTCCTTGTGCGGCGTATGTTTGTGGCATGCATGCATTCAGGAGGGCTGCAAGCATGGGGCAGGCGAGCATCAGGCCTGTCAGGAAAAATACATTCAGCTCCACGGTTCACTCCGGCAGTCATTTTCTTTACATGAAGGATAAGCGTTGTTTGTTTATTAGTAAAATTAAAAGTAATAATCTAGGTTATTACATTTTCTAATGACACGGGGTGTGCCCAGGGGTCTGTTGACATTTGGTGACGTGCTTTGCAGCAGTGTCACCAATGGTCAATAGACCCTAAGCGAATGTTTTACGAATTTTTTGCCGCAGGAGTGCTTTTTGACTTTCTGACAGGGGCTGGTTGTCAGCGTCTGACACACAGAAGGTATCTTCAGCTCGCTCGCCGGCCGTGGCAATTTTGGCGCTGTGCAGGATGATTTTTTGTGCATGGAAAAGATGCCCAAGTTCTGCGAGCAGACCTCTTCGGTCAGCGGCGGTAAGGAACATGCGGGTCAGGCCGTTTTCCTTATCCTCACGGAAAATGACGGAGGGTTTTGTGTGAAAATGTACCTGCTGGCGCATCAATCGCCGCTGCACGACCTGCGGCAGCGGGCTGCCAGGAGGTGCTGAAAGCGCGTTAACGAGTGCGCGCTGAATGGATTGCAGGCGATGGGTGTCGCAGAGGATGTTGTTCTTTTCATCAAGAATCACATAAGTATCAAGGGTGAAATGATTCGCACACCTCAGGATATACGCCTCTTGAATCGTGACATGCTGATTACAGAGAACAGTCGTTGCAATGGTGAAATGCGCATCCATTCGCGGCATGTAAATCAAAACACCGGTCGCGCCCTCACCGTGATGGGGCAGCAGGGTAACCACAGGAAAATGCCGCGAAGACACGATGGCTTCGGCGTGTGCGGCAAGTGTTTTGGGCGATTCGTGGAGAAAATACTTTTCGTTGAAAGTCGCCCACAGCGCACAGACCATGTCCTTTGGGGCATGCTTCAGGAGTTTCAGTGCCTTTTCCCGGCGTTTTGCAGCAATCTGACTGGAGCCGTCAGGTTCTGAGACTGCCTTTGAGAGATGCGCGTGTGCTGCGCGAAAAAGCTCGCGTAAAAGGGAGTCTTTCCAGCTGTTCCAGAGGGTGGGGTTCGTGGCGCAGATGTCGGCAACGGTCAGCAGATAGAGGCAGTCCAGGTATTCAGTGTCTGGGATGTGCCGGCAAAAGCGTGTGATGGTTTCAGGGTCATAGATATCCTGACGCTGCGCGGTATGAGACATCAGAAGATGGTGCTGCACCAGCCATACGAGCAGGGCGGTTTCGTCTTTAGAGAGATGATGACGCAGGGCAAAGCGCCGGGCTTCCATGGCGCCCTTGCTGGAATGACAGCCTCCCTGGCCTTTGCCGATATCGTGAAAAAGCGCGGCGAGCAGCAAAGCCTCGGTGTGTGTGACTGTTTTCATGCGCTCTACACAAAGTGGAAAGCGTGCGGCAGTTGCCGGGTAGCGAAACCGTGCCACGTTTCGCAGCACAAAAAGGCTGTGTTGATCGACCGTATAAGCATGAAACAAATCATACTGCATTTGCCCGGTGACGGCCGCGATGGCCGGCAGATAATGTCCAAGCACCCCGGAAGCATGCATGCGCTCGAGGATATCAGCGGGGTTTGGTGCCTTTCGAATAATGTCCATGAAACACGTAGTTGCCCGGCGCGATTTTAGTACCCTCATGTCCATTCGAAAAAGATTATCGCGAATAAGGCGCAGGGTCTCAGCGCGTATGCCCTCGATATCAGGCCGCTTTGCGAGCCAGAGAAAGAGCGTAAGAAGGGCTCCAGGGTCATTGGCAAATACGGTACTGGAGCGTACCCCGATGCGACGGTTGCAGAGCAGAAACTTGTCATCGAGCGGTGTCATGCGCAGGCGTTTGGGTGCAAGATGTTCTTCTTCAAACGCCTGCAAAATCTCTTCACTCAGTTCCCGGCTTTGCTTGATGACCCGAAAATACACTTTCATGAACTGCTCAATCGCAAGCGACCCTGGTGCATCCCGATGACCAAAACGCGCGGCCAGCGGCTGCTGCCAGTCAAAGAGGAGCCTGTCTTCACGTCCGTTACTAAGCGCATGCAGGTGAGAGCGCACCTTCCAGAGAAAACGCTGACAGGCCAGTAATCGCGTGTATTCTCGTGAAGAAAGGTAGCCACAGGCAATTCCGTCAGAGAGTTTTTTCATGCCAAAGTGGCGTTTACCGACAGCTTGAATCAGCTGCAAATCGCGCAGGCCCCCGGGCCCGAGCTTGACATCCGGCTCAAGGCTGCATGCGGTTTCGTTGTATTTTCGCCAGCGTGCTTCCTGCTCTTTGCGTTTGGCATGATAAAACGCCTCACTGCTCCAAAGATGCAGGGGATGAATGGCGTAGGCGAGTGCATCGGCAAGTGAGGCACTGCCACAGATGATGCGCATGTCCTGCAGGCTCGAGAGAAGGGTCAGGTCGTCATTGGCAAGTGCAGCAAGGTCTGCAACAGTTCCGATTTGCGCACCGGGTTCAAGCCCCGTATCCCAGCAGCCCTGGATGAATTTTTGCGCATTAGTCAGTATTTCCGGTTCAGGGTTCGGGGGATGCAACAGCAACAAGTCAACGTCTGAATAGAGCTGGAGTTCCTGTCGACCATAACTGCCGAGTGCAAGCAGGGTAACGTTTCGCCCCTCATGCAGGTGATGCATGCGAAAGAGCTTTTGCAGCAGGGTGTCGGTGAAGGCTGTCAGTTCACCGTTAAGCCTCAGTGAACGGGGGGCACGGGCAAGCCGGTCACGAAGGGATTCACGAAAGCGTTTAACCTCCTCTCGAAGCGCGCTGACCTGCCTGTTCATCGATGGTTTCCGGTCGTAGAAGCCAGTATTGGCGATTTTAAGCCTATCATGCCTGTGGGGTCATGTCATCGCAGGCCTCTGTGCCGGACAATTTTTAAATATACAAAGACACGTACACAGGTGCATCTGTCCTGCATCGAAGCGAAGTTTGCGTTACAGATACCCCTGGCACACAGAGGCATTAAATTCATTGTACCTGAGATGGCTTTGTGGTATAAAGATGACGCTTTTTAACGACTCACACGCTTCGACACAGTACGGCCGGGTCCCGAAAGGGTGCCGTATGGGAAGTGTGGACGCATAACCCGTGGAGAGAAACATGCAAAAAACCAGCATGCGCGACCTGCTTGAAGCCGGCGCACATTTCGGACACCGTACCTGCTACTGGAACCCCAAAATGGCCGAGTACATTTACGGTTCCCGCAACAAAATTCATATCATCAACCTTGAAAAAACCATACCGCTGCTGAACGATGCAGCGAACTATGCAGGTCGTCTGGCGGCCAACAAGGCAAAAATACTGTTTGTAGGCACTAAGCGTGCGGCGCAGGACTGCATTCGTGAACACGCGAAGCGTTGCGGCATGCCATATGTTGATCACCGCTGGCTGGGTGGCATGCTCACCAACTTCAAAACCGTTCGTCAGTCCATTTTTCGTCTGAAAGAACTGAAAAAACTGCGCGATGAAACCGGTTTTTCCGGCATGATTAAAAAAGAAGCACTGATGATGGCACGTGAGCTTGAAAAGCTTGAGCGCGGCCTGAGCGGTATCGAGGACATGGGCGGCCTGCCAGATGCGCTCTTTATCGTCGACGTTGGTTTTGAGCACATTGCGGTTGAAGAAGCCCGCAAGCTGAAAATCCCCGTCATCGGTGTGGTTGATACCAATAACGACCCTGATAAAATTGACTATGTTATCCCGGCGAACGATGACTCCATGCGCGCTGTGAACCTGTATGTTCGCACCATAGCGGATGCCATCCTTGATGCTAAAAACGGTAACACCGTTGGTGTGGCTGCAGCCGGTGACGAGTTTGTGGAAGTGTCCGAAGCCGCCGCAAAAAAAGCGGAATAACCGGGCTTACGCCCTGGATACGTCAAACGGTCTGCGGTTAGATTAGCGTTTACGCAGACCCCCCGGGGGGCGGTTCACACGAACAGGCCCCCCTTTTGCCATGTGGAGAATCAGAATATGTCTACAGCACCAATTACTGCATCCCTTGTTATGGAACTGCGCGCACGCACAGGCGCCGGCATGATGGAGTGCAAAAAATACCTGACCATGACTGAGGGCGATATTGAAAAAGCCATCACCGAGATGCGCAAAGACGGTCAGGCCAAAGCAGACAAGAAAAAAGACCGCGTGGCGGCTGAGGGTGTTATCGTTGCTGCCCGTTCAGCAGATGGCAAAAGTGCTGTAATGCTTGAAATCAACAGCGAAACTGATTTTGTTGCGCGCGATGCAAGCTTTGTTGAATTTGCTGCAAAAGTTGCCGATACCGCGCTGCACACAGCAGTTAACGATATCGATACACTGGCTGGCAAGCCGGTGCATGGCGCTGAGAGCACTGTGGAAGAAGCGCGTCAACATCTCGTTGCCAAAATTGGCGAGAACATTCAATTGCGTCGTCTGCACCAGCTGAGTGCCGAGGGTGTAGTTGGCTGCTACCTTCATGGTTCACGCATTGGAGTAATGGTTGCGCTGCGTGGTGGCGACGAAGCGCTGGCGCGTGATATTGCCATGCACATTGCGGCAACTCGTCCACTCGTTGTACTGCGTGAGCAGGTTCCGGCAGAAGCCATAGAAAATGAGCGTGAAATTTTCATGGCACAGGCACGTGAAAGTGGCAAGCCGCAGGATATCATTAATAAAATGATTGAAGGCCGTATCAGCAAGTTTGTTGATGAAGTCAGCCTTGTGGGTCAGCCATTTGTTAAAGATCCCAACAAAAAAATCGCGCAGCTGCTTAAAGAGCACAACGCCGAAGTGGTTTCCTTTGTCTGCTTCGTTGTTGGTGAAGGCATTGAGAAAAAGGCTGACAACTTTGTAGAAGAAGTTATGTCGCAGGTTCGCGGATAATGATGGAAACCGATGCCCCTTCACTGAAATACCGGCGCATCCTGCTTAAATGCAGCGGTGAGGCGCTGATGGGCAAAGCCCAGTTTGGCATAGACCCCGCGGTGCTTGACAGCATAGCGGGGGACATCGCGCGTCTTATCCGTATGGGCGTGCAGGTAGGTGTGGTCATTGGCGGCGGCAATCTGTTTCGCGGAAAAGCGCTTTCGCGAGCAGGTCTTGGACGCGTTACCGGTGACCACATGGGCATGCTTGCCACAGTTATGAACGCGCTTGCAATGCGCGATGCACTGGAACGCATTGATATGCCGGCGCGCATTATGTCTGCCATCCCCATGATGGGAGTTGTGGACGCGTACCATCGCCGTAAAGCCATTACTCACCTCGCCAACGGGCATGTGGTGATTTTTGCCGCAGGAACCGGTAATCCGTTCTTTACAACCGATACTGCAGCCTGTCTGCGAGCCATCGAAGTGGGAGCGGATATCGTGCTTAAAGCCACAAAAGTTGATGGCGTTTATTCCGAAGATCCGGTAAAAAACCCCAATGCGATACGCTATGATTTCCTGACGTATCGGGATGTCTTGAACCGCGGGCTTGAAGTGATGGACCTGACTGCAATTTGTCTGTGTCAGGATCAGAACATGCCGTTACAGGTGTTTGATATGAACGCCCCGGATGCCCTTCTGCACATTGTTGAGGGAAGGCAGGTAGGAACCCTGATTGGAGCAAATCATGATCAATGATATCAGACAAGACGCTGAAAAGCGGATGAAGAAAACCCTGGAAACCCTTGAGGTGGATTTGACAAAAATCCGCACGGGTCGTGCGAATGTCAGTTTTCTTGACCACGTGATGGTCGATTATTATGGCAATTCCACACCCATCAATCAGGTGGCCAGCATCACAAACAGTGATTCGCGTACGCTGCTTGTTACCCCCTGGGAAAAGAACATGGTCGCCGCCATTGAAAAAGCGATTTTGACTTCTGATCTTGGGCTTAATCCATCAACAGCCGGTGCTGCCATTCGTGTTCCCATGCCTGCCCTTACCGAAGAGCGCCGCAAGGAGATGATTAAGGTCGTTCGTGCTGAAGGTGAGCAGGCTCGTGTAGCGGTGCGTAACATTCGCCGCGATGCCAATAACCATCTGAAGGATCTTGTCAAAGACAAGAGCATTTCCGAAGACGATGAACGTCGCGCAACGGAAGTCGTTCAAAAACTGACGGATAAGTTTGTGGCAGAAATAGACAAGCTGCTTGAAGACAAAGAAAAAGATCTCATGGAGATTTAGTCTGATCATGTTTAACGCCGGGCTTATCAGCCCGGTCTACGGTTTCGATGTAAATAAAAACCATATAAAACAACAGCTTACAGGTAGGCTGGGTTGAGCGTAGCGAAGCCTGGCATTCGATATCACCGTTGGCCGGATGTTTTATAGCATCCTGTCCCGCGCTTATCAGCGCAGGCTACGGCATTTTACTTTTAAAACAACAGCTTACAGGTAGGCTGGGTTGAGCGTAGCGAAGCCTGGCATTCGATATCACCGTTGGCCGGATGTTTTATAGCATCCTGTCCCGCGCTTATCAGCGCAGGCTACGGCATTTTACTTTTAAAACAACAGTTTACAGGTAGGCTGGGTTGAGCGTAGCGAAGCCTGGCATTCGATATCACCGTTGGCCGGATGTTTTATAGCATCCTGTCCCGTGCTTATCAGCGCAGGCTACGGCATTTTACTTTTAAAACAACAGCTTACAGGTAGGCTGGGTTGAGCGTAGCGAAGCCTGGCATTCGATATCACCGTTGGCCGGATGTTTTATAGCATCCTGTCCCGCGCTTATCAGCCCAGTCTACTTTTTCTATCGTACCCGCTTCAACACCACCCAACCCAGCCAACCGATTCTACCCACTCTATGCGCTTGAAATACGCACTGAACTGCGCGTGATTTAACAAAGAGAGTATGCGTCGTTCCCGCGAGGCAAAAATAATAATATTCGCACATCCGCGAATGGGTATATTTAAGACTTCCCCGAAAACGGCTCGAAGCGGCTCCAAGAGTGCCTGATGGTACTCTGGTGTAGAGAGATTAAGGGCGAGTATGCCATTTTCATTGAGTACACGCTTACAGTCGTTAAAAAATGTTTCCTGATAACAGGCGGCAGGAAGGCCATCTGCATTGGCAAGGTCAACGAGCAGGTGGTCAAAGGACTCTTTTGTTTTCTTGAGAAAGTCAAAAGCGTCTGCTTGCAGCACCCTCGTGGTTGTGAGCGTATTAAGCGCAAAATATGTGTGGGCAAGCTCGAGAACTTCGGGGCAGCGTTCGATTGCCAGCAGGGGCATATCAGGGTGTTCATGGGCTAAAAAATGCAAAAGAGCTCCACCTCCCGCGCCCAGTACGCAGGTGCTGCCCTGAAAAAGCCGTGCTGCCAGCGAAAACGCCTCAAGGTAGCGCATAACCGGTTTATGAGGCGTCTTGCGCTTAACGAGTGTTTGAATGGCGCTGTCTGAAAACTGCAGCCAGCGGTAGTGCGCATTCTGCAGTACCCGCATGCCCCCCTCGGCACGATAAACCACGCGCCCCACAAGGGTTTGCCAGAACATGCTTATTCCTGCTGAAACGGATACACGCTTCCGAGGTCGAGGAGTTGCGTCAGCGCATCCAGCGCTTCTTCGCACTCCCGCACGAATGCGCTGCTTACGAGATCTGTCGCCTCGAGACGGTCACGGTAATGGCGCCTGACCCACACCTCCAGTGCATTCAGTCTTTCAGGTGTAGCCAGTACGCCCTGATGCATATTCTGCAGTGCCATTCCAGTCAGGGGCACCCGCAGGCGCAGGCAGGCAGGCCCGCCGCCATTGCGCATGCTCTGGCGCAAATCCAGATAATGTACCTGGTTGACCGGGTTTGAGGCATCCTGCAGCATGCGTTCAACAAACGCATGTACGCGTTCATTTTCGCGACACTCAACAGGGGCAATCAGCATCATGCCGCCATCAGGGCAGGTAATGAGCTGCGAATTAAAAAGGTAACTTTCAACGGCATCCGACAGGCTAAAATCCTCCCGGCTGGCCGTAATAACCATGAGCGGAAAATTCACCATCCTTTTCAGTGTCTCAAGCAATGCCTCCTGATCCACAAAAGCGTCTTCATGCATCAGCATCACCGATTCATTCACGGTGGCAATGACATCATTATGAAACACTCCGGCATCAATGGCGCGCGGATTCTGGCAGGCATAGACCACACGTTCAGGGTTTAACAGGTGACGCCTCGCAATCGCTTCAGAGGCCTCAAGCGTCTGGCGGGCGGGATATCGCCTCGGTCCTGCGTGCTGTGAGTGCCTGAGAAGCGCCTGTTTACCATATACAAAGAGATGCAGCCCTTCAGAATCATGGGTGGCACACAGGCGATTATGGTTGGCAGCTCCCTCATCCCCCATTGCACTGGTACGTGGAAGTGGGGCATGGTGGCAGAAGTATTCCGCATTTTCAAAAATGCGTGCCAGCAAAAACGCGGAAAAATCGGCTTCCTGATGGCGGTGGAGATTCGTGACCAGGTTCGCGGCGGTAAAATGTACACGTCCGTCAGCGGTATCGGCTGCGGGAGAGACTGTCGCCGCGTTCGCCGTCCACATGCTAGAGGCTGAGAAGGCAGCACTTAAGAGCATCGGTGCTTCATGCGCGGCTTTTGCAAGGCACTGGTGCATATCCCCCGTAAATCCGAGGGAGTGCAGGAGGGGAAGGTTGGGACGCGCATGCGGCGGCAGAATGCCCTGCGGAATTCCGGCCTCCGTTAGATGGCGCATTTTGGCAATCCCCTGAAGGGCAGCCGCCTGCGGATTGGCAGGTTTTCTTGCGTTGCTCGTTGAGGCAAGGTTACCTTCAGAAAGACCGGCGTAATGGTGGGTTGGGCCCACAAGGCCGTCAAGATTTAATTCAGGCATGGTGTATCTCCTGAATGCCAGGCAACAGGGTTTCTGGCAACGTTAGGGTGGCTTCTTCAAGGCTTGCGACAGGGGAGGCGCAGTAATCGGCAGCAAACCAGCCGCTTGGGCGATGATTGCCACTCTTCCCTATACCTCCAAACGGCAGACTGCCGGAAGCCCCCGTGGTTGGGCGGTTCCAGTTGATAAGTCCTGCACGCACTTCATCAAAGTAGCGATGATACCGGCTGGCATCATCGGTGAAAATACCACTGGCAAGGCCATAACGGGTGCGGTTGGAGAGCGCAATCGCCTCATCAAGGTCGTGGCAGCGGTAGACCTTTGCAAAAGGCCCAAAAATTTCTTCGTCAGGATCAGCGCTGACACCTGTCATATCCATAAGACCCGGGCTTAAAAAACCCGTATCCTCGCGAAGTGTCTGCATGCGGAGCAGTGAACGACCGCCGGCTGCTTCCAGCGCACGCTGTGCTTCAAGGTGCAACCGTGCCGCAGGCGCGCTGATAACGGGCCCCATAAACGGCTCTGGAGTATCGGTAAAGGGCCCGATACGAACCGCTTCAAACGCGCGGATGAGGCGTGTGAGAAACATGTCGCCAAAGGCACTGTCCGGCAGCAACAGCCTTCTCGCGCAGGTGCAGCGCTGGCCTGCCGTCAGGAGCGTGGAGAGAAGAGTACCATAAAGGGCGGCATCGACATTGTTCACCTCATCAATGACCAGCGGATTATTACCCCCCATCTCAAGGGCTACAATCACCTCGGGGCGCTCGGCCAGATGGCGGTGAATGGCAAGCCCGGTTCGGTAGCTGCCGGTAAAATAGACCGCATTGATATCGCCATCCAGCAGCTGGCGTGCAGTCTCTGCATCTCCCTGGAGGCATTGCAGCACGCCTTTAGGAAGTCCCGCTTCCTGCCAGCATTCGATAATAATCAGACTCGTAAGCGGCGTGAGTTCGCTTGGTTTGTAAATGACGGTGTTGCCGGCAAGGAGTGCCGGGACAATATGTCCGTTGGCAAGATGCGCCGGGAAGTTAAACGCTCCAATGACAAGCGCCACACCATGGGGCTTGAAGCGCAGGTGCGCATCTTTCGCGGGCTGCTTATCCGCCGTGCGTTCAAGACGCGCCTTAAGAGAGAGTGCAATTTTTCCACTGACGGAACTCACCTCCGTCAGCGCCTCCCAGAGCGGTTTGCCGGTTTCAAGAGAGATTGTGCGTGCGAGTGCGTGACGGCGCTTCTCGACTGCTTCGGCAAAACGGGTCAGGATGTGCGCGCGCGCATCCACAGAAAGCCGGCTCCAGGACGTGAGAGCGTCTCGTGCGTGTGTGAGGGCCGCATCGGTTTCAATGGCGGCGGCACTTTCGCCCACCCAGAGGCATTCGCCGGTTGCGGGATTAAACGTTGTGAGCGGCGTGCCATGGCCGCGTGTCCATGCTCCCGCGATAAAATGTCCGGCAGTGTTCGATGGGCTCATGAATGCTCCTGAAACTGTGGTGATTCGTTGGCGTGCAAGGGGGCAATACGAACGCAGTCGCCCGGTTTGATACCGAGGTGTTCGGTGGTATGGCGGTCCAGCAGGCAGGTGTTTTTTTCCATATTCACGATAGACTTACCCATGCTGGCACGAAAATCCGCACGGGTATTGGCAATCAGATAAGTGCGGCTGCTGATACTGTCGCTTAAGGTTTTAACGGTAAAGACGCGGCTGTTTGCAAGCGTGCGAACGCGTCTGGTTTCGGCTTCAATTGTCGGGCCCGCGTCAAAAATATCCACGCATCCTGTCGGGTGAAATCCCTCCTGCAACAGCATGTTCATGGCCGCAACGCTCGACGGATGCGGCTTGCCGATGACAGCCTGAGCCTCTTTGGGCAGAAGGCTCACGTAGATGGGGTGTTTGGGCATTAAATCCGCAATAAACTGCTTATTGGTGGTAGCCGTGAGCTGATCGGCTTTAGCAAAATCCATTTGAAAAAAATGCCGTCCCACCGCTTCCCAGAACGGCGAGCAACCAGATTCATCGGAAATACCGCGCATGTCGGCAATCACTGTTTTGGCAAAGCGATTGGGAAAATTGGCCATGTAGAGAAAACGCGCGCGCGAGAGCAGCAGTCCGTTGCCGCCGTGTCGCCAGGGGGGCGCGAGATAGAGGGTACAGAGTTCACTTGCGCCCTGAAAATCATTGACCGGGTGCAAAAGGTCATGATCATTGCGAATCGCCATTTCATGGTTAATGCGCGTTTGATGCAGTATGCGGTAGGAATAAAAGGGCAGGGTAAGGCCAAGGGCTGCTTCAATCGCCGAAACCCCGGTAATGCTCCCGGTATCGATGTTTTCAAGGACAAAAAGATACATCTCATCGCGCGGCTCGCGCACGAGGCGTTCGAAGGACTCCAGCGCGTGGGCAATCCGCTGCTGCAGGGTATCGCGTTCTGGCGGGAGGGACGTCAGTCCGACACCGGCAGTAGTGGCCAGCGACAGAATGCCATCGAGGTCGTTTTTTTGAACCCGGCGAAGTACCATCATGCTGTTAATTCCTGTAATGCGCCATCTGCGAGCTCCATCAGCAGCAGGGTAGAGAGCAGGGTACGTTCGGCAAGGCTGTCTATCAGCAGGAATTCATCGGCGGTATGAATGTTGCCGCCTCTGACGCCAAGCGTATCGAGTACGGGCAGACCATGGCGCGCAAGGTTATTACCGTCACAGCAGCCGCCGCTGTCTTTCCAGTCGATATGAAGTCCAAGCCTTTTACCCAGTGCCTGCACCCGCGCAAAGAGCGCTTCTGTAGCGTGATTGACGCGCTTGACTGGTCGCCCAAAGCCGCCATGCAGGTCGAGTGTGAAACCCAAAGCCGCGAGATTTTCAAGAATCTTGTTAAATTGCGCCACTACCCATGCTTCATCGTCTGACGACTGAATACGAACATCGATTTGTGCAACCGCTGTATCCGGTACCATGTTAAGGGCTTCTCCACCGGCGATTTTGCCGATGTTAACGGTCACACCCTCGCGTATACCATTGAGTGCGTGCACCTCGCATACCGCGCGTGCGAGGTGCCAGATGGCGTTGCGTCCCTCGTTGAATGCGCGCCCGACATGTGCCGCGCGCCCACGGGCGACAAGGCTGAATTTTCCACTGCCGCGACGGTTTTTCGCAAGCGTACCCTCTGGTGTCATCGCCGGTTCATACACCAGTGCCGCCTGACAAAAGGGAGCAAGTGCGTCCAGTGTGGCAGCAGAGGCCGGTGAGCCGAGCTCTTCATCGCTGTTGATGAGCACATCCCAGCCGATATTTTCTGCCATCGGGCTTTCTTCAAAGGCACGCAGGGCTTCAAGCATCACGAGTAGACCGCCTTTCATGTCCGAAACCCCCGGCCCGTTCAGAACGTTCGCATCGATGTGTTTCACCGTTTGAAAGGGGTGCATGGGGCCAAAGACCGTATCCATATGGCCACAAAGCAGTATGCGGCTTTTAAGATGCGGGCGCTTTCGAATGAGAAGCGCATCGCCAAAGCGGCGATTATAGGGCTGCCCGCTCAGGGAAATGCTGGAAATTTCGGGAAGCACGAGGCTCTCAATATGGTCTGCAAGGGGCGAGAAGGCAGACTTAAGCAGCAGTAGAAAATGCTGAAGCCCCTCAAGGTTGTCACTGCCAGTATTGATGTTGCACCAGTGTGTCAGTCGCTCAACCATCTCAGGTGTGGCCGCCACCAGTCTGTTTTTCAGTCCGTTGAGGAATGCATCCATGATGAAAATGCTCTTCAAAGGGTAAAACATTAGCCCAAATGCTACCTACAGGCAACAGCACGCAGAAAAAAGTGCAACCATGGAATTATTCTGCTATTATAGTGTGCAGTTTTTACATAACTTAACCCCGCTCAGGGAAAGTCAGCATTCAGGAACCTCATGACAGACCAAGCTATTACCTTCGCCTCACTCGCGTTGTCCGAACCCCTTTTACAAGCCCTCAGTGACATGCAGTTTGTCACGCCTTCTGCGATTCAGGCACAGACCATACCGCCACTCCTCGCTGGTAACGACGTTGTTGGCCAGGCACAGACCGGTACCGGAAAAACCGCCGCTTTCGCGCTGCCCATTCTGCATCGTTTGACCCCAAAATCACGTGAAACACAGGCGCTTGTTATCGCGCCTACCCGCGAGCTTGCCATTCAGGTGGCAGAGCAGTGCATGACACTGGGAGCCCGCATGCAGGGGCTTACCGTTGCCATTCTCTGCGGTGGCCAGGATTATCGCACCCAGTTGAAGCAGCTTCGTGACGGCGCGCAGATTGTTGTCGGCACACCGGGCCGAATTCTCGATCACCTCGACCGAGGTACGCTCCAGACTGCGGCTTTAAATACCGTCGTTCTTGATGAAGCGGATGAAATGCTGCGCATGGGCTTTATCGAAGACATGGAGTCCATTCTTTCGCGCCTGCCGGAAACCCGCCAGACTGCACTCTTTTCAGCGACTATGCCGCCACGCATTCGCCAGATTGCCAACCGTTATCTGAAAGACCCGGTTTCCGTAGAAATTCGCATGGAAACGGCAACGGTTAAAAGCATTGAACAGCGTTTTCTCTTTGCCTCACAGGCACAAAAGCCGGATGCACTGATACGTGTGCTGGCGGTTGAAGACTATCAGGGCGTGATTGTGTTCGTGCGCACCAAAAGCGGCACGGAAGAAGTTGCAGAAGCGCTACAGGAGCAGGGGATGCGCGCCATGGCGATTCATGGTGATTTAACCCAGGCTCTTCGCGAGCGCATTATTGACCAGTTCCGCAAGGGTGCGATTGATATTCTGGTCGCAACCGATGTGGCCGCGCGCGGACTTGACGTTGAACGGGTGACTCACGTTATCAACTACGATGTACCGCATGACTGTGAAACCTACGTGCACCGTATTGGGCGAACCGGGCGTGCCGGTCGCAGTGGGGTGACGATTCTTTTTGTGACACCCCGAGAATCGCGCATGCTGAATCTCATTGAGCGCCATACGCGCCAGCGCATTGAAAAAATCCTGGTGCCGGATGCCTATACCATTGAGAATACACGCCGTGAGCGTTTTGTGGCGAATGTGCGTGCGCGCCTGACGCATGAGCACATTAACGACTACCGTGAACTGGTTAATACCCTGACACAGGATGGTGAAACCAGTGCCCTTGATATTGCCGCAGCCCTTGCGCTTTTGGCGCAGCAGGATAAACCGTGGTCGCGTGAACTGCCAAAACCCGCTCCTAAACCCGCGCGTGAAGATGACAGCTGGCGGCGTGAACGCGAGCCGCGTTTCAGCCGTGAAAAGCCGGCACGATTTGGTCGCGAAAAACCCCGTTTTGAGGGCCGCGAAAGTCGCGCCTTTGCTGATGACAGCGGGCCGCAGGAGCTCTATCGCATTGATGTAGGCCGCATTCATGGGGTGAAGCCTGGCAACATTGTCGGTGCCATCGCCAATGAAGCCGGATTACAGGGGCGCCAGATTGCGGGTATTAAAATTCATGACGACCATACCACGCTGCGCCTGCCGGGCGGCATGTCTAAAGCGGTCTTAAGCACCCTTGCAAAAGCCTGGGTCTGCGGGCGCAAGTTGAACCTGACGTCGCTTGGCAGCGCGTGAGCAAAATGCTGATAACCGCAATCTGAAACTGCAGGGCTGAATGGCATTCAGCCCTGTGCCCGGCATTTCACGGCCTGTACAAGGCTTGTCCTCTTCCTAAAAATATGGCCTAATTCTTTATTTTCTGTCCGCAACCTGCAGGAGTTTACTTATGAAATGGTCTCTGAGCGTTGCCGCGCTTTGCTTTTCTGGTCTGCTTAGCGCTGAAACGCTGAATGGTGTTGTAATTTTTGGTGACAGCTTGTCAGATAATGGCAACCTGTATGAAGTCATGCATCATCAGTTTCCTCAATCGCCACCCTATTACGAGGGACGTTTCTCCAATGGACCCGTATGGATAGAGCGGTTGGTTCAGGGGTATTACGGGCAGAATGCAGATGCGCATCTTGAAGATTATGCCTATGGCGGTGCCGGTATTCTCGAAGATGATGAAGACCCGGGTGCGATGTACACGCTCAAGCGTGAAGTAGGGATGTATCTTGACGCGCATGACCAGGCTGCTGATGCGAGCCGTCTTTACATCGTCTGGATTGGCGGGAACAATTACTTTGCAGCGCCTGATGCGGGCGATGAAGCGGTTGACTTGGTGATTCGCGGAACGGTGAACCAGCTGCGTACGCTCGTTAACGCAGGTGCGCGTCACATCCTTGTCGCCAACCTCCCCAATATGGGAGACGCTCCCATTGCCCGTGAATTTGACGCAAAAGCGGCGTTTGATGCCCTGTCGCGCGCGCACAATGATGCGTTGAAAGCGGCTGTGGAAGGCTTGCGTGCGGAGTATCCTGATGTACAGTGGCTTTTTTATGACACGGAAGGCATGCAGTCGACCATTCTTAAAGACCCGCAGCAATTCGGTTTTACCAACACAGAAGACACCTGCGTGGATTTGGTAAGTGACGAGAACATGCGCCCCGGCATATTGCCAATGGTGTCCCGCGCACGCGTAAGTAAGTTGATGAAGCGTTCGATGGATGCGTGTGATGGATACATGTTTTTTGATGCCGTACACGTTACAGGTCCACTCCATCAGATAATGGCAGATGAAGTTCGTGTACTGCTGGAGAATGCGGGTCTTGGTTTTGCGTAAGGTGTGATGACCGGGCTAAACAGCGTTTAGCCCGGCAGATGCTGTCTTATGCTTATTCATCATCCCAGTTCAGCGTACCACCAGCCTGATACTCGATAACGCGGGTTTCAAAGAAGTTCTTTTCTTTCTTAAGATCGAGCATTTCGCTCATCCACGGGAATGGATTTTCCGCTCCAGGATACTGCTCTGCGAGGCCAATCTGCGCCAGACGGCGGTTCGCGATAAAGTGCAGGTATTCCTCAAACATGCCGGCATTCATGCCAAGGATGCCGTGTGGCATGGTATCTTTGGCATACTGATACTCAAGCTCTACACCTTCACGAATCAGGTTAATCATCTCCTGCTTGAATTCCGGTGTCCAGATCTCCGGGTTTTCAATTTTTATCTGGTTGATGACATCGATACCGAAGTTCATGTGCATGGATTCATCGCGAAGAATATACTGGAACTGCTCAGACGTTCCTACCATCTTGTTACGCCGTCCCATGGAGAGAATCTGCGTGAAGCCAACATAGAAGAAAATGCCCTCGAACACCACATAAAACGCGATAAGATCGCGCAGCAGACGCTGATTGTTTTCTGGTGTGCCGGTGTGGAAATTCGGATCGCCAAGGCTTTGGGTGAATGGCAGCGCCCATGCGGCTTTTGTGGAAACCGATGGAACTTCGCGGTACATGTTGAACACTTCAGCCTCATCAAGGCCAAGGCTTTCAATGACGTACTGGTAGGCGTGCGTATGCAAAGCCTCCTCGAACGCCTGTCGCAGCAGGTACTGGCGGCACTCGGGGTTGGTGATGTGGCGATAGACGGCGAGTACCAGGTTATTGGCAACGAGCGAATCAGCGGTTGAGAAAAAGCCGAGATTGCGCTTGATAATCAGGCGTTCGTCTTCAGTCAGGCCGTTAGCGTCAAACCAGAGCGCTTTATCCGCACTCATGTTGATTTCATTCGGCATCCAGTGGTTCGCGCAGCCAGTAAGGTACTTATCCCATGCCCAGGTGTATTTGAAGGGCACCAGCTGGTTTAAGTCCGCACGGCAGTTAATGATGCGTTTATCATCGACCATGATACGGGCCGCACCCATTTCCAGTTGCTCAAGACCCGTGGCCCCCAGCATGTTCTGGGGGTGGGGTGTATGGTTTGCATTTGCAGGTATGTTCGCAGGCATACAGTTTCTCCTCGTTATTGGCAGGCTTCGCAATCGGGGTCCAGAATCGAACAGACTTTAGGTTCGTCAATCTTTACCGCATTGAGCGCACCGTCTGCGATGGTGGATTTTTCCGCATTGCTTGCACCAAGGCTTCGCAGGTAATACGTGGTTTTCAGGCCGCGCAGCCAGGCTTGTTTATAGAGCTCATCCAGCTTTTTACCAGAGGGCTTCGCCATGTAAATGTTAAGCGATTGCGCCTGGTCAATCCACTTCTGTCGGCGGGAAGCGGCTTCCACAAGCCACATGGGGTCAATCTCAAAAGACGTGGCAAAGCGCGTCTTGAGGTGCGCCGGAATGCGGCTGATGGGCTGCACACTGCCGTTGTAGTACTTAAGGTCATTAACTATCACGGCATCCCAGAGGTTCAACGCCTTGAGTTCGGCCACCAGATACGGATTGACAACGGTGAATTCGCCCGAAAGGTTCGATTTCACATACAGGTTCTGGTAGGTCGGCTCAATGGATTGCGACACGCCGCAAATGTTGGAAATGGTCGCCGTAGGCGCGATGGCCATGACATTGGAGTTACGCATGCCCTGGGTACGCACTTTCACGCGCAGAGGCTCCCAGTCGAGGCGTTGCGTACGGTCCTGTTCCAGATTTTTGCCGCGAGTCTGCTGGAGCAGATTGATAGAATCAATCGGCAGAATCCCCTTGCTCCAGAGCGAGCCTTCAAAGCTTGGATAGCTGCCGCGCTCACGGGCGAGATCGCAGGAGGCTTCAATCGCGTAATAGCTGACAAGCTCCATGGACGCATCGGCAAATTCCACGGCTTCTTTGGAAGCGTAGTCCATGCCCATTTTGTAGAGCGCATCCTGAAAGCCCATAATGCCAAGCCCAACCGGACGGTGACGCAGGTTGGAATTGCGTGCGGCGGCAACGGCATAGAAGTTAATGTCAATGACGTTATCCAGCATGCGCACGGCAGTAGTGACGGTCTGGCGCAGTTTTTCACGGTCCAGTTTGCCGTTGATGATGTGCGCCGGCAGGTTGATGCTGCCAAGGTTGCACACCGCTATTTCTTCGGCAGAGGTGTTGAGTGTAATTTCTGTACACAGGTTGGAACTGTGCACCACACCTGCATGCTGCTGCGGGGAGCGCAGGTTGCACGGGTCTTTGAAGGTCAGCCAGGGGTGGCCGGTTTCAAAGAGCATCGATAGCATGCGCCGCCATAATTTAAGCGCAGATACCGTTTTGCAGTTAGTGATTTTACCCTCGCGTGCCTCTTCTTCATACTGTGTGTACAGTGTGGAGAAGGCTTTGCCATAGGCATCGTGCAGGCCCTTGACATCATCCGGCGAAAACAGTGTCCACTCGCCATCCTGCTGTACGCGCTCCATGAACAAATCGGGTATCCAGAGAGCGGTGTTCATATCATGCGTACGGCGGCGATCGTCACCGGTATTTTTGCGAAGTTCAAGAAACTCTTCCACATCAAGGTGCCAGCACTCAAGATACGCGCAGACCGCACCCTTGCGTTTTCCGCCCTGGTTCACGGCAACCGCGGTGGCATCGGCGACATTCAGGAAGGGAACAACACCCTGCGATTTGCCGTTGGTGCCGCGAATGGGTGAACCCATGGCGCGTACCGGCGTCCAGTCATTGCCAAGGCCGCCTGCAAACTTCGAGAGGAGAGCGTTGTTTTTGATGGCCTCGTAGATGGCCTCAAGGCTGTCTTCTTCTACAGTCGTCAGGTAGCAGCTTGATAACTGTGAAAACACCGTGCCCGCGTTAAAGAGCGTTGGCGTGGATGCCATGTAGTCAAAGGAAGAAAGGCGATTATAAAAGAGAATGGCCTGTTCTTCTTTGGCCTGCTCGCGCAGGGCAAGCCCCATCGCAACCCGCATGAACATGGTTTGCGGAAGCTCATAGCGTACGCCGTTGTCATGGATAAAATAACGATCGTAAAGCGTTTGCAGTCCGAGATACGTAAACTGCATATCACGTTCAGGTACGAGTGCGCGCGCCAGAGCGTCAAGGTCAAAGTCTATCAGTTTGGGGTCGAGCATGCCGAGGTTGATGCCATGAGCAATGTAGGCTTTGAAATACACGGGATAGAGATCGCGCATTTCATCAAACGTAGCCTCTTCACGCAGCCCAAGGTGTCCAAGCGCTTCAGCACGCAGGCTGTCGAGCAGCAGGCGGGCACTGACAAACGAGTAGTTAGGCTCGGTTTCCACCAGTGCGCGGGCTGCCATGATAAGGGCCTTGTGCACATCAGAAAGTTTTGCCTGGTTATAAAGATTGCGCAGCGCATCGGTAATCACCGGTTCCGCCTGTACGCCCTCCAGGTCGTGGCAGGCTTCTGCAACGATGGTTTCCACACGCTGTAAATCCAGCGGCTTCAATTTGCCATTGGGCATGGTGATGAGTGGAACCCGGCTGTCGGCTGCCTGTGCGGCCAGCTCGCTTTCGCGCGCCTTGCGGTGCTCTTCGCGATACAGTACATAGGAGCGCGCAACCTTATGCGCGCCACTGCGCATGAGCGCAAGCTCGACCTGGTCTTGAATATCCTCGATGTGAATCGTGCCGCCTTCCGGCATGCGTCGCTTAAACGCGTCAGTTATCTGGCGGGTGATCAGGTTCACCTGGTCGTGGATACGGTTAGAGGCCGCGGCACTGCCGCCTTCAACCGCAATAAAGGCTTTGGTGATGGCTACACGAATTTTATTATCATCGTAATGCGTAACCTTGCCATTGCGCTTGATGGTTTTCAGAAGGCCAGGCGTTGTCGTGCTGAGTTCCATCTGGCTGGTTTTCGGTACATCCCGTACTGGTTCAATAATCTCTGACATTTTTCCTCCGCAGTGAGAAATAAATATCCGCCACTCATAAAAGTATAGTAAAAAAGGACGGGGCTTACAAACCTTGAAACCCAATATGTTGTGTCACATTGGGCGTGTATTAACAAGATAATGTGTTTATGCATCGAGATCAAGGTAAAACTATGGGAGTATGCTGTGGATAAAGTGTGAGTAACCATTCACCACAACCTGCACTCCAATCTGACCTTTCCTCTAAGCATTCAAAATGTGGTGAATAGATACCAATGTGGAAAGCTAACGATGACTTATCAACAGGGCATCACTGACATTCGCAAACCCATGAACTGAAAGGCGAAAGTCACCCACGCGCGCACTGAGCTGGCTTGAGCTGCCACCATCAAGATTCAGTGCATCCATGCAGTGAAGGGGGGATTTTCGCAGGCGCTGAGCGAGTTCGGTAGTAGTTAGCGGGGTATTGTCAGTGACCACCAGAATCACGCGCCCGTCACGCGGAATACAAAGTGCTGTACGTTCCGCACGCCCCGGTCGAAGCGGCGGAATTTGTCCGTTGACAAGCAGGCGCGGCCCGCTCTGGATGGCAAAGTCCATGCCTGAGGTGCGGTGGAAATGGCGCGGACTTTCAATGCGTGCGCGTTTTCCATCCGTAAAAAAGACACCCCACCAGCTGACATTTTTCAGTGGCGAGAGCAGTTGATGGTTTGACAGGCGCAACCCCAATGGGCGGTAATTTTTGTCGAAAAAGCCACCATTACTGGCGATAAGTGCGTTGCTGTTTGCTGCGAGTTCATGGACGGAAGCGTGCGGCTTGCCGAGGCTTTGTGCGAGCATCGTTGAAAAACGGTAATTTTTAAGGTCGACCCGAAATGCGTGTATATGCGACCATGGGGTCAGTCCGTTATCCTGAAGATCCGTATACTCCATGCCGCTGCCAACCGACCGCCAGGGGTTCGCCTCTGCCGGGGTGCCCGCCAGTATCAGGGCGAGCAGGAGAGCCGCAAGAGGCGCGGATAAAAAAGGACGTTGAATGGTTTGCCTTGGCATCGTTAATCTTGTATCCTGGCAGGCATGTTTCTGAGGCATGGCAGTCATTTATGGAAAATACCAACAGAGCCCATTCAAAGTCAACCGAAGATATGCTTTCCATCCTTGAGGATGTGCTGGCGCGCGCAAAAGCGCGTGGGGCGAGTGATGCCAGCGTGAGTGTGCACGATGACTGCGGTTTTTCAGTCGATGTGCGCATGGGAGAGGTGGAAACCGTAGCATTTAACGAAGACCGCGGTATCAGCCTGACGGCCTATGTCGGGCATCGCAAGGGAACGGCGAGCAGCACCGACCTCGACAGCCGCGGAATTGACGTTCTCGTGGAAGCGGCGATGGGGATTGCTTCTGTCAGTGCGGCCGACCCCTGTTTTGGTCTGCCCGAGCCGCATCTGATGCAGAAGGAATGGCAGGACCTCGATTTATACCATCCCTGGTCGCTTACGCCCGCGGAGGCCATTGAATACGCACGTGACTGTGAATCCAAAGCCTTAAGCCAGGATGCGCGAATTTTTAATTCTGATGGCGTGCATCTTTCGACCGGAGGCGGGATAAGCGGTTTTGCCAATACGGCCGGAGGCCGCGGAGTCCTTCGTTTTACCCGTCACAGTCTGAGCTGCTCGCTGCTGGCGCGCGAAGGGGACAGTGTACAAAGAGATTATGCCTATACGACTGCACGCCATCCAGGCGACATGCGAAGCCTTGAAACGGTGGCCCTGGAAGCGGCTTCACGCACGACAGCGCGCCTTGGAGCCCGCCAGATTGGCACGCGCATGGCACCGGTACTGTTTGCACCCCGTATATCGGGGGGGCTGCTCTCAAGCTTCATTAACGCCATCAGCGGCAGTACACTGTATCGAAAAAATTCGTTTTTGCAGCATGCGCTCGACACAAGGGTGTTTCCGGCAGGGGTTATCATCCATGAACAACCGGCACTTTTGCGCGGGCTTGGCAGCTCACCTTTTGACGACGAAGGAGTACCAACGCGCGCCAACCGCTTTGTCGAAGATGGCATTCTGCGCCTCTTTGCCCTTGGCAGTTATTCTGCCCGTAAAATGAACCTGCAGACCACCGCGAATGCAGGGGGCGTGCACAACCTGACTGCTGACGGTGGTGAGTATGATCTTAATGCGCTCGTAAAGCGCATGGGAACTGGTCTGCTGGTAACGGAGCTGATGGGCAGTGGCGTGAATATTCTTACCGGTGATTATTCGCGGGGTGCCGGTGGATTCTGGGTGGAAAACGGTGAAATCGCTTACCCAGTCGAGCAAATCACCATCGCCGGGAACCTGCGCGAGATGTTTCTCGGAATAGAAGCGATTGGTAACGATATTAACCCTGACAGCTCCACACGCTGTGGTTCAGTGCTGATTAACCGCATGACGGTAGCCGGACACGGATGAGCGCAGTCCGGGCGTATGCCCGGACAAGCCCTAAACGCTGGTGCGGAAAATTACGCCGCCAGGCTTTTAACGCGGGCACTCAGTCGATCTTTGATGCGTGCGGCTTTATTCTTGTGAATCAGGCCTTTGCCCGCAGCTTTATCAATGATAGGTTGTGCTTTGGCGAAAGCAGCGCGTGCAGCTTCGACATCGCCGGTTTCAACAGCTTTCAGCACGTTTTTAACATAGGTGCGGTACATTGAACGCGCGCTGGCGTTTTGTTGGCGCAGTTTGATGTTTTGACGTGCGCGTTTGATAGCGGATTTAATATTTGCCACGTAAGTCTCCGTTCATCCAGACATAAAAGTGCCTAATCTTGCACAATGCGCCGGATTTTGTCAATATACGAAATCGCCCAATACCCGGGCTGCACGCATTTTACAATGAGTCAGGCCACGCATGTCTGCAATAGAACCCATGATTGAGAAGCGCCAGAGTCTGCTGCGTTCCACAAGCCTTGTGTCCCTGATGACACTCCTCTCCCGTGTGCTCGGGTTTGTCCGTGACATGGTGCTCGCCGGTCTTTTTGGCGCCGAAGCCGGGATGGATGCTTTTATTGTCGCCTTTCGTATCCCGAATTTCATGCGCCGCCTGTTTGCCGAGGGCGCCTTTTCCCAGGCTTTTGTGCCGGTGCTTGCCGAGTATCAAAAGCTCCGCTCTGCGGACGATGTCCGTACCTTTGTGGCGCGAATCTTTGGGTGCCTTGGTGCCGTGCTGTCCCTCGTCACGGTTATTGGCGTGCTCGCGAGCCCCGTAATTATTTTTCTCTTCGCACCAGGATTTGAGAACGATGCCGGTCGCGCAACGCTTGCTTCAAGCATGCTGCGCATTACCTTTCCCTATTTAATGCTGATTTCGCTCACCGCGATGATGGGGGCGGTGCTGAATACGTGGGGATATTTTGGCGTGCCGGCCTTTACGCCTGCACTGCTTAACGTGAGCATGATTGGTGCGGCTCTCTGGCTCGCGCCGTGGTGCTCGCCACCTGTGCGTGCATTGGCGTGGGGCGTATTGATAGCCGGTATTGCACAGCTTCTTTTTCAGATTCCCTTTCTTTTAAAGCAGCGCTTGCTGCCGCGGCCTGAAGTCCACTGGCGAGACCCGGGCGTCAGGCGGGTGTTAAAGCTCATGGTGCCGGCACTTTTTGGTGTGTCGATTGCCCAGCTTAATCTGATGGTAGACAGCATTTTTGCCTCGTTTCTGCAGATTGGCAGCGTTTCATGGCTCTACTATACCGACAGGGTCACCGATTTTCCGCTCGGCGTTTTTGGCGTTGCCATCGCAACCGTTATTCTGCCGCACCTTTCGCGTAAAAACGCGGAACAAAACCGTGAACAGTTTTCTCGGGCGCTTGACTGGGGCATGCGCCTGCTGCTCCTGATTGGCCTGCCTTCAGCCATTGGTCTGACACTTTTTTCCATGCCGATGGTGGCAGGCTTTTTTGCCTATGGCGCCTTTAACACCGTTGATGTGCTGCAAACGCAGAAAAGCACCATCGCCTTGTCAGTAGGCATACCGGCATTCATGATGGTAAAAGTCCTCGCGTCGGGTTTTTACGCCTGCCAGGATATCCGCACGCCGGTAAAGGTGGGTATCTGGGCGATGGTAGTCAATACGATTTTATGCGCGCTGCTCGTTGGTTTTTTACAGCATGCGGGGCTGGCGCTTGCCTCAGCGCTCGCGGGCTATGTGAACTGTGTGTGCCTGCTCGTACTCTTGAAGCGGCGTAAAATTTACCAGCCGATGCCCGGATGGGGGCGTTTTCTGCTGCAGCTTTTGAGTGGGGCGCTGGTACTTTGTGCCTGGCTCTGGTTCAGAGTGGGGGACGTTTCGCAGTGGGTGTCGATGCACATGGGGCATCGGCTGTTCATGCTGGTTGCCGACATTGCAGCAGGCGCGCTGCTCTATCTTGCCACGCTGTGGCTGATGGGCATGCGTCCCGCGCAGTTTCGCGGACAGGTCAGGGAGTCTTAACGTGGATGCCGCTCTTTTTTATGAAACACATGCTTCTGGCGCACTGCCGGTGGAACTCGTCAATAAAGTGCAGTGGGAGGCCCTGCGTGCGACTTTGCCGCAGTCTGTACAAAATCATCTGAAGGCAAGTCAATTTGAGGCAGGCGTTGGCGAGCTTGGGCGCATACCGGACGAAAACGGCATGACCGTGCGTTATTTGCTTGGAACGGGCGACCAGGATGACATCGCACTGGCAATGGCCTATATGGCGAGCCGGCTGCCGCCTGAGAGCGTGGTTCAGGTAACAACGGCCCTTGGGCAACGTGAACAGATCATCTGGGCACTCGCGCAATACCGCTTTGATGCCTATAAGGCACAAACCGCAAAACCCCGAAAACTCGTGGTGGATGCAGACATGCTGCCCGAGGTGCTGAGGGAAGTGCAGGCAATTTTTCTGGTACGAGACCTTATCAACCGACCCACCAATGCCTGTGGCCCGTCAGAGCTTTCAGACGTGCTGAAAGAGCTTGCAGCAACCCACGGCGGTCTTTTTGAAGAATGGGTGGGGGAAGCGCTGCTCGATGCCAATTTTCCGGCCATTCATGCCGTTGGGCGTGCTGCGGCTGATGCGCCGCGCCTTTTATCGCTCACGTGGGGTGAGGTGCACCATCCGCGCGTGGTGCTGGTGGGCAAAGGCGTTTGCTTTGACAGTGGCGGCCTTGATATCAAGCCATCCTCAGCCATGCGCCTCATGAAGAAAGACATGGGAGGGGCGGCGCACGCCATGGGGCTTGCCGCGTGGATAATGGCCTCCAGACTCCCGGTGCGCCTGCATGTTCTGGTGCCGGCCGTTGAAAACGCCATCAGCGCAAACGCGTATCGGCCGGGTGATGTGATTCGCATGCGAAACGGCCTCACTGTTGAAATCGATAATACCGATGCTGAGGGGCGTCTGGTGCTCGCCGATGCCTTAAGTTTTGGGTGCGAGCAGGAGGCGGCACTCATCGTAGATTTTGCCACCCTGACGGGAGCGGCACGTGTGGCAGTGGGTACCGAAATCGCGGCGTTTTTTTGCAATGACGAGATGCTGGCGGCAGATTTGTCGCGGGCTTCTGCAGACGCTGAAGACCCCCTCTGGCGCCTGCCGCTCTTTGCCCCCTACAAAAGCCTGCTGGATTCAAGTATTGCCGATATGGTGAATTCAGGCGCCTCTCCCTACGCCGGCGCTATTACCGCGGCGCTCTTCATGGAACGTTTTGTGAAAAAACGCACTCCCTGGGTGCATTTTGACGTTATGGCCTGGAATGTCACCAATAAGCCCGGCAAACCCGAAGGCGGTGAAGCAATGGGTATTAGGGCCGTTGCTCAATATCTTAAGCAACGCTTTAACGGCCAGGATCAATGCCCTTTGTAGCGGGTAATTTAATTGCCTTGCCCAAGTGTTCACTGCATCGGTAACGCGCAGAACGTCTGCGTTACCGAAAGCTTCGCCTTTATACAGGGATAGATGCACATGTGTGCGTGTCTTTTTGAATTAATTCGTTAACTGTATCAATCCATAAAGGGCACATCGTGAAAACCTGTAGGCCTGGCTGAGCGCAGCGAAGCCCGGCATCGGAGTTGCTCAGTGTTCCAAGTCACACTTAAAAGGCTGATGCATCGTCAAGGTCAATATTATGCCATTTTGCATATGAATAAAGAGTGATGATTTGCCATGCTGGTGTCTTCCAACGCAAGCGGGAATCCGTTTATCAAACAAAGTAACGAATTAACCCCATGAATGGATCCCCTGCGCGGGGAGGACGCAATTGCATACCAAAGTGAAAATTTAATGTTCTTATGATGATTGAATGCTAATGCGCCGAATTAACGGCGCATCGTTGAGAGTGTGTGATGTCAGTTATCCTCAAATTCCCATGCCTCGATTCGATGATTGCTGGTCTGGACTATTGTCACTGGCTTGTTCGCTGGCTTGTTTAGCAGGTTCGTCAGTGGATACGGCAGCGGGTTGGACAACGGGTTGGACAACGGGTTGATCATCGAGTTGATCATCGAGTTGATCATTGAGTTGATCATCGGGTTGATCATTGAGTTGGTCATCGGGTTGATCATTGAGTTGGTCATCGGGTTGGTCATCGGGTTGGTCATCGGGTTGGGCATCGGGTTGGTCATCGGGTTGGGCATCGGGTTGGGCAGGATTAATATGGCTAACGCCCAATCCATTATTTATTATTGCGTTCGAGCTCAATGCATTATCATCGCGTCCAAATAAACCACGAAAGAATTGTCCTATTCCGGCTCCCAGGTCCGTGCTGTCAGATATTGCTTTTTTAATATTCTCAAATATCGCATCGGCATTGATAAATCCAACGAATCCCCCTCCTATGGCAGAAACCACTGCAACTAAGGGGATAAACGCTATTGCGGGAGGGAAGAAAAAACCAACTATCGCGCAAATTGATGTGAATAATGCAGAAGCCATTATCGCACCATACAGTGTGCCTAAAATTGAAATGCCCGCCTCCTTAAGAAATTTCTTCCATGGGGGGTCGAATAAAGAGCCATCAATTTCGCTGGTTTCAATATTAGGATTATCTGTTTCATACAGGTAATCATGTCTTTGTACGCTCGTATCTGCCGTTTCAAGAGCTTCCTCAGTATCTTCATCTTTGCGGTTATTATCAGACATGGTAAGTCTCCTTATATTCGGTAAGTATAGTATACGTATCTGTATATTAAGAATACATTACGTGCATAATATCTTTGGAGTGCATCGATAAGTACAGGACAAAAAACGCATAATGTATCGGAAATGTTGCCGTGCTCGTCTGCGTTAGCGCGTTCTTTGCATCATGGGGAGGATAGACACCCCTTTCCATGTGTCTTTTGTATACTGTTGATCGGGTTTTCAGAATAAAAAAAACCCCCGACGTATCGGGGGAAGTGTGGAGACAAAGCGGAATCAGTCGCGGCCTGAGAACGCGCTTAAGAGATTCAAAAGGCTCACAAAGAGGTTATAGATTGAGGCGAACAGGGTCACCGTAGCAGCAATGTAATTGGTTTCACCGCCATGGATGATGGCACTGGTCTGAAATAGAATGACCCCGGATGAGAGCAGTACGAAAGCCGCGGAAATTGCGAGCTGCAATGCCGGAATCTGGAAGAATACACCGGCAATCATGGCCAGGAGTGCTACCATCATTCCTACAAACAGAAATCCGCCGAGGAAGCTGAAATCTTTGCGGGTGGTGAGCGCATAGGCTGAAAGCGCAAAGAAAATAACACCTGTGCCACCAAGAGCGGTACCAATGAGCTGGTGACCGTTGGAAAAAGCACCTGCGTACAGGTTAAGTACTGGTCCGAGGGTATAGCCAAGAAATCCCGTGAACGCAAAAACTGCTGCCAGTCCCCAGGCGCTGTTTTGCAAAGCGCTCGTGAGAAACATTAAACCGTAAACACCGACAATCATGAGCAGCGGGTTCATCGGGCGCACGTTCAGGCTGAACGCAACCCAGGCCATCAGGGCGCTGAAAAGGAAGGTCATGCCAAGCAACAGATAAGTGTTACGCAACACCTTGTTGGTGGCAAGGATGGATTCCTGGCCGCGGGTTAAAACGGATACGTCATTTCTGTTCATGGAAGACTCCGGTTTTACATAAATTCAATATAGCACAATATTAACGGTAATGCCGTGCAGGGTTTTCAGTGTATCGTCTCCTGTATCGGCTGACAAGACAGGCCGCAGGCAGTATTTTCAGTGAAACATGCATTCCGCGTACCAGGCTTTGGTATGCGCAAGTCTGCTTTAAGCCGGCATCTTTATTTCATAGAGTATAAGAGACTGACAATTGGTTCATGGTTATCACATGCTACACTTTAAAATGACTGCACTGAATGCGTATACTCAAACGGTCGTTGGACGTTGATTGAGGCCGGGATGCGCCTGACGGGGGAGGGAGCCGTCCACCCGCGTATATGCGTTGATTTTGCCGGGAGATTAAATGCTTGACACCTATGAGGGGCTCGCGCAGACGGGCGTTTCCATCCAAAGGGGCGCAAATCGTAATTTCCCCGAAAGACTGAATGGGTTGATTGTCCGTTATAACGCAATTGCGTCTGCTGAAAAAGTGGCACAGTTTCATGGTCTGATGGATATCCTGACCCTGACACGCGGTTTTGATGCCGAGCGGAATGCATCAGGCGCAAACGTCTCAGACGGGGAAGCCGCCTGGGATGTCTGGTATCGGGAAACTTTCACGCCGCAGTTTTATTCAAGACTGCGCGAGGCAGGTGTCGCTTATCCTTCTGAATGGTCGGCAATTTTTCGCGAGATGGCGTTGTTTTCTGAGGCTGCGCACCTTCCAGATGTGGCTTATTTGCTTGCCAGAGTTCATACGCTCATGCCGGCGAGCCCTGCACTGTCAGCCGTCCTGCGCAGCTTTGTTGCGATGGAGTCGAAATGGCCAGAGGCGGTAATGGTGCAGCGCTTTTTTCTGCTGCGCGAGACCCGTCAGCGTCTGCGAGAGACACTGCTTTCAGCATCCTGCACACCAGCGCATCACACCTTTATCGAGACACTCCTTGAAGCGTTATCGGCGCGATTCCTTCAAATTGCCCAAAAAATCCCGCTGCGTGAAGAGTTCGAGCCACCCTCGCATCCCTTCGCTCTTTCAGTGGCGCACGCAGCGCCGGAAAAGTTATGGGAGGCGGCGCGTTCATTGTACGAAGCTCCTGACACGCGAGCGGCTGGCGAGGCTTTTCTCGCGGTTATCGCGCCTGAGGCAACGCATGAACGCCTTACGGTAGAATGCCATGACGGGCACAAGACACTTACGCTTGTTGATAATGGGGCTGCCTTTATATTTACAATTGGCGCGGGCATTCATCCGTATCGCGGGCTTCCTGACCGCCTGCGCGCCGGTGGTCAGGAAGCGCTTTTTGCCAGCGAGCTTTTCAGCGGCAATCGATGGATAGACGGAGAGCACTGGACCTTTGCCCTTTCCTGGCATCCGGCTACAAAACCGCTGCAAAGCCCCGTGGAACTTAAGCTTCGCCTGTTCTCAGGAATAGAAATCCACGAGCAGCTGATTGCGGCAGCGCGCGTGGCGACAGCTGCAAATATTGTGATTCCGTTTGCAGATACGGCACTTTTTGAAATGACCTCCAATGGTCGGATTATCATGGTTCGCCCACATGCGCTGCGCGCCATTGACGGGACGCTGAACAATACTCTGACCGGCATGCACGGGGTGGTGCATCTGCCGCCAGAGTGGCAGGTTGAAAGTACGCGTGTAACGCTCGATAGCCTGCATGGGTGGTGGCTCGGCATCAGCATGCACGCCTGGCTGACAGGTACGCCTGCCGCCGCGTTTTGTGGCCCGCAGCCGGATAAGCTGTCGCCTTTCAGTGCTTACAACGATGAACTCCCCGAAATCCTGGAAGACATTTTGTCAGAGAATCCTGAGCACCGTCTGACACTCAAGGGCATTCAGGGTGAACTGAGGAAGCTCGGGCATGGTCTGCGAGAGGCGTCTTCGCCGTTTCATTATCGTCCAGAAGCATACCTTTATGCATTGAATCAGCTTGAAGGCCTGACACAGACCTCTTCTCACCCGGTGCTTATTGAATCGATTGCAGCGATACGTGCGCTTTTTGAGAACCATACGCAGGATTTAGGGCATCTCAAAGAGATACTCGAGCACGCCGCCAGGGAAACCGGGAGGGTTGAGCTTTCAGAAACCGCGGATGCGGTGCGCCGCTGTGATTTTCGCCAAAGTATTCAGGCGCGCTGGCCAAATCCACTGGCTCGCCTCTATGAGTCGCATCAATGCATCACCCTCCTGACCAATCCTACCAGGGCCATGATGAAGGCAGTCGCTGCCGTATCGCAGGGGATGCTGGTAACCTTAAGGTGGCTCAAGGCCAGTAAATCTTTCAAGCATGTGCAGGAGTATCTTAAATTACTGAGTCCACCACAGACGGAGCCCATTCGTTTCGGAGCTTTCAGGGAGCAGGTTTCCTGGAAAAAATTTGAGCGGCTCCTTGAGGATAATGCACCGGAAAGTCTTGTCTATATCATGCACGCACATTTTGTGTTTGCACGGCATTTTTTGCGAAGCCTGCCGCGCGAAACTCCATTTCCTGTAATACGCGAGCCCGAGGCAAGGTTTGCGAAAGTCGCTGCTAAATACCGCAAGGGTTTGTATCGCGAAAGACTCTTAAGTCTTTTTGAAAGCAAAGAGGTGGGCCGGTTTGCAGACTGGCTCAGTCAACGATGTGAATACTCAGAAATAATGACGGCAGAGCCCGCTCGCGGGCGGGCTGGTGTTTCGATGAGAGAAGCCACAACCCGCATGGGCATCATGATGGACTATCAGTCTGAATACGCAGAGCATTTGCCAGGACTGGATGTGGCGTGGGAACCCGATGTACTGAACCAGGGCGCCGATATCCGCTCTGACTGGGTTCGTTTTCTTACCTATAGCGATGCCGTGTACGTTTCGGGGCCTTCGAGCATGCTCTACATGCTGTTGGGCCTCATGGAAATCCATGCAAACTTTGAAACGCTTGCCCAAAAGCAGCATTATCTCGCGACAGTTTGTGGATATCTGGTATCAGGTGGTCTGCACAGCCTGCATGAAGCGCTGGCACCGGCAGAATACCTTTTTGGACTTGTGCCGGGCTATCCCGTGTATATTCCAGGTGGGCGCGCGCCTCAGATACCCCCGGCGTTTCAGGTGTTCTGGCAGCAACAGATGCACATCGACCCTGAAATGCACCTGCGTTATGAAGCGGGATGGTCAGAGCTGCTGAGACAGTACCGTGAACACCAGCACGCACATCTGCATTATCCGCCAGAGCGCGATGATGCGATGATGATTCTGAGTCGCATCCTCACTAATACGGTGCCTGATTCGAAACGCCCCGGATACAGGGAGCGTTTTTCCAGAGCAGTGACCGATGCGACACTTTTGTGCCTGCAGGCATTGAACGTTTTTAGCATGGATAGTCCGTGTTTTTTCACCCCACAGACACCCTCACTCTCACACATTGCCTCACTCCTTCAGCTTCCGGCAAAAGTCTGTCGACAGGAAACGCTGGCAGAAGCCGCCGGTGCAGTCGGCGCATGGTTTGAGAATGAGGCCATCAGTGTGCTTGAGAGGATGTTTATCGGGCATTTATTAGACATCCTCAAACGATGTCCTGTGGTTGTTGAGGCCTTGAATCGGCAATCGACAAGTCTGACGTTGATGCTTGTTAGAGAGCAGCACTATTCTCTGGAGGAGGCTGCTGATTTCTGCGAAGATGCGATACTCTTTTTCCGGGCGTTCATGCCGGCTTTTTCAAAGGCTGAAGCACAGAAGGTATCATTATCGAGTTAGTGAGGAGCAGATTTATGGCGCGTGTCGCGGTGATACAATTGTGTGCATCTGCAGACATTGTCGAAAATTTAAGACAGATTGAAAGCCTGTGCGAGCGCGCAAAAGCACAGGGTGCGAGTCTCGTGGCGTTGCCTGAAAACTGTGCGTTTATGGGGGCTTCGGAGCGTGCGAAACTCGCGCTTTCAGAAGCATTCGGTGAAGGGCCCCTTCAAGAGGCCATCGCTGCCATGGCGCGGCGTTTTGGGCTTTGGATAGTCGCGGGAACACTGCCGCTTAAAGGTTCTGGAGAGCGGGTGCGTGCCAGCAGTCTGGTGTTTGATGAGCACGGAAAATGTGCGGCGCGCTATGACAAAATTCATCTTTTCGATGTGCGTGTATCGGAAAAGGAAGCACATGAAGAATCGCGCACCATTGAACCTGGCGATAAACTGGTGGTGGTGGATACGCCTGCAGGTCGCCTCGGGTTAAGTGTGTGTTATGATGTGCGTTTTCCAGAATTGTACCGGGCACTCGCTTTAAAGGGTGCTGAACTTTTTACCATGGTTTCAGCCTTTACCCGAACCACCGGGGCGGCACACTGGGACGTGCTTTTGCGCGCCCGCGCAATTGAGAACCAGTGTTTTGTGCTCGCGCCAAATCAGTGCGGTCAGCACGCTTCAGGGCGCGAAACCTGGGGGCACAGCAGGATAATTAATCCCTGGGGGGAGGTTATCGCGCAGCTTGACGAGGAAGAAGGGGCCGTGTCCGCCGACATTGATTTGCACGCATTAAAGGCGCTCAGGCGCACGTTTCCGGTGGCATCGCACCGGGTTTTGCAGACGGATTTACCCATTGTGGAGCATAAAGCTTATGAATAAGGCACTCTCTATCGCCAGAACAGCGCTTCTGGAACCGGCCTCACTTGATGAAATGGCGATTGAAAAGCTGCTGTCAAGCCTGCTCAGCCATCAGGTGGACGATGCCGATTTGTATTTTCAGGGAATCACCTCTGAATCCTGGTATCTTGAGGATTCGGAAGTCAAAAGTGGCAGTTTTAATGCGGCTACCGGTGTGGGCGTGCGCGCGGTCAGCGGCGATAAAACCGGCTATGCCTACTGTGACGGCATCTGGCTGCCCACGCTTGAACAGGCGGCAACTGCTGCGCGCTCGATTGCGCATGCGGGGCAGTCAATAACCCGTCGCGTAAGCGCGGGCCTTGAACCGCGTTTGCTTTATCCAGCGTTAAATCCGCTCGACTCCATGCAAAAAGCGGAAAAAATCGCTCTACTGGAAGCCATTGATCGCGAAGCACGCGGGATGGACCCGCGGGTGGTCCAGGTGAACGCCTCTCTCACGGCAAGCCATGAGGTAGTGCTGGTGGCGGGCCTTCATGGGAATATGGTGGCGGACGTGAGGCCGCTTGTCAGTGTGCACATTACGGTTGTGGTGGAGCATCAGGGACGGCGCGAATCCGCGCGCTCCGGCGGAGGCGGGCGCAATGCATACGCCATCCTTACAGAAAACGACACAGCCCTGGGTTTTGCCCGTGAAGCGGTACGGGAAGCGCTCACTAACCTCGATGCGGTGGCCGCACCGGCAGGTACCATGCCAGTGGTGCTTGGACCAGGCTGGCCCGGCGTGCTGCTGCATGAAGCCGTGGGGCATGGTCTGGAGGGAGACTTTAACCGCAAGGGGCTTTCAGCCTTTAGCGGACGCATTGGTGAACAGGTTGCTGCCAAAGGCGTGACGGTGGTGGATGATGGTACGCTCACGAACCGTCGCGGGTCGCTCAACATGGATGACGAGGGCACGCCTACGCAGTGCACTACGCTGATACAGGATGGCATTCTGGTGGGGTACATGCAGGACCGCCTGAACGCCCGCCTCATGGGCATGCAGCCAACGGGTAACTGCCGGCGCGAATCTTATGCTCACACGCCGATGCCCCGCATGACCAATACCTACATGCTGGCAGGTCAGTATGCACCTGAAGAAATCATCCGCTCGGTCAAGCGCGGCCTCTATGCCGCTAATTTTAGCGGTGGTCAGGTCGATATCACATCCGGTCAGTTCGTATTCACGGCCAGTGAAGCCTGGCTCATTGAAGACGGCAAAGTCACGCGGCCGGTGAAAGGAGCCACCCTGATTGGCAATGGTCCGCAGGTCATGCAAAAAATCAGCATGATTGGTAACGACCTCGCGCTTGACAGCGGTATCGGTGTCTGCGGTAAGGATGGCCAGTCTGTTCCGGTGGGAGTCGGGCAGCCCACACTTAAAATTGATGCCCTGACAGTTGGGGGAACGGAAACCGGTTAAAAAGGCTTTAGCAGATGTGCCACACCCCGCTTGCAATGGCGGGGTGTGGCATAAGACCATTGCCATATGGGCTCACAGTATCGGGAACGCAGACGGGCACGTAAAGGTACGCGCTCTTGTGCCCGTCTGCGTTACCGAAATCTTTGCTTCAATGCCGGATAGTTGTACCTTTGTACGTGTCTTTAAAAAAATATCCGGTACACAGCGCATCCCTGTTGAATATTGTCTAATAATCTTCCGCTGTGTACGGGACATTTTTTCCGCGCCGGGGGATTCACGTGTATTTTTGTACCGTGACCAGGATGAATCGTTCCATGCGTTGGCTCCATGCCACATCCCGAATGGCTCCCCGCCTGCGCGGGGAAGACAGTGTGGGAGAGATTTTGGCCTCTGCACACACCCCGAATCCTGTCATTCCCGCGCAGGCGGGAAGCCATCCATGTGCCGGCACGGGGCTAACTCCAGCATGAGCTCTGGGAAGACAACCCTGTTGAATATTTTCCCATAATCTTCCGTTAATTTTTGTCGTATACACTCTGGTTAACAGCCCTTGAAGGAAAATGCCTAATGTCACAATCACAAACAAACGTAATCAATGACTTTCGCGATGCTTTAGACAGGTTTCAAATTCAGGTTGCCGCGTATCAGCTTCAAAAAACATCTGAAGACTGTGAGATAATACGGGATAGATTAAAGTTAATTGATGCGCGTTTCGGATACGGGTCCATGGTTAGAGAGTTGAATAAAACACCCGGTTTTAACTACAACCATACAATGGCTTCCATCATAGAGGCATTTACTCGCTCTGGAAGCCGCATGGATAGATACTCTACCGTTGACACACTTAATGCCTTTTTGAGCGATCCAGAGCTTGTTGAGGTCGTTCGTTCCTTCCAAAATACTCAATCGCAAGATGCTGGCATTGACTATTCCAGGTTTAACGAAGTTGCACAGAAATATGATATTAAATGCGAACTCAAACATACTGGTAACTGTATTAATTTTGCCATATTCGTTGATGGCCATCCTTTATACCTTAAAGTTACCAAAAAACTGGGGCGTGTGAGCCGTGCTGCCCTTCACTATTTGAGCGAGACCTCTGAAGCGCCCCATCTTTTTCCACAAAAAGTCGGTGAAAGAATATGTATGGGGGAAAAAGATGGCGGGTACGATGCAGTCAGCGTGTTCGAGCCGGTTGAAGGTGATGTATTTTCGCTGGGTGAAAGACTGACTCCTGAAGAACGTGCAGAAAAAGGGCCTGCAATTTTTGTCCAGATGACGGAGATTTTTCAACGGTTTCGTCGCTTGGACATTACCATGGGAGATGGTAAAGGTTCCAACTGGGGTGTGGACGTAAACGGCCAGTTACGCATCATAGATTCGAAATCAATCTGCTATCTTGATGATATTAAAAGTTCTCGAGATGAGCCTAACGGTAGCAGAGATTTTGACGCCGAGGATGCTAATCTCTTCAACAGACGCGTTAAATTGCAGGGGCAGGCGTTAAGCACGAGAGAACAAAAAGTAATGACCCATTTTTTGGGCATGAACATGGCCATGTTTATTCTTGGGTTAACAGAACAAAGTATACAGACGGAGTTTACTGAGCTCGCAGAACAATCGGGGGGGAAAGTGCCTGAATTCCAGGCTTATCTCAGAGAAAAACTGTCGGGAATCAGAGAAGGTTCACCCCTTTATTCGCAATCACAACTTGCATTGGAACTTTTGCAGGATGATAAGAACCTCGATTTTGCACTCGAAAGACTCAAAGGATTACAGCCCGCTCTTGAGAGCGCAGGCAATGCTGGCCCATCCTCATCCTCTTCGCTGCCAAGCACCTCAATATCCACGCAAGTCCAATACACTGCGGACGAGGAATTGCCAGATTATATGGAGCTTTTAAGGGTTATTTCAGCCATTTACGAACGCATGCAGGCGTTGAGTGGAACAAACCAGAGTTCTGTTGCAGCAGGTTCGAGCCATTCAGTAATGCACCCATCAGCTGATAAAATTCAGGGTTCGCCTGCACAGGAGCGATTGGTCGCCGAAGTTCAGGGCAACCCCGCTCCCAAACAATCGGGCGGCGTGCATTATGGCTTCACCGTAGCCGCTGGAACAGCCGGTTTCATCGGTGTTGGGTTGGTGACCCTCGGACTTCTTGCCATTTTTCCACCGGCAGGTGTAGGTTTTGCGGGCGTCATCGGGATTATTGCCGCTGCCGCCGTGATTGGTGGCGTGGTTGGTACGGCTGCAGGATGGGTGGTTGACCGGGAGCGTGATGAGAATGTTCGCCATGAAAGGGGTTCACAGAGAACCACCGGTGAAAGCCCGGTAACAGTACCTGCACCTGATTCAAAAAAAGGAATTGTTTTCCCTTCGCCCATTGGAGAAGTAAACCGGGCAAACTCTCAAGAGCCTGTTACAGACAGCGCGCATCAACCACCATCGCCGACTCGAAACTAAAGGCGACACTTACAGCCGCTTGTCTGCCATAAAGCGAATCTCCTCCTTCAACGCCGACACCTGCGCTTTCAGCAGGTGGTTTTTTCCGGCGTTAAGGCGCGCCTGCTCAAGCTGGCGCATGGCATCTCGGTGGCGGCCCTGCAGCAGCAGGCAGCGGGCGCGGGTGAAATAGGCAAGGCCCTCGAAATGCGCGCGCGCCTGAGCACGCGAGAGGGCTTCGCACAGCGGCAGGTCTTTGGGGAATATCCTTGAAGCCTTAAGATAAGCGCTCGAGGCTTCGAGATTTTTCCCGGCAGCGGCAAGTCCCTCGGCATAGGCCATCATTACGGCATAATTATTGGGAAAGTTGACCGTGGCCTCCTGCAGGCGCGTCAGTGCCGGGGCAAACTGATGCAGGCCCTCTTCGGCTTCTGCCGTGCTTAAAAGCGGGTAGAGGTTATTGGGATTGGCGGCAAGCAAGGGGCGCAGTCTGTCGAGCGCTTCCTGATAGCGGCTGGCCTGCAGCAGGGCGATGGCATGGCCGTACTGGCATGCTGCAGACGGAATTTTGGCATTACAGCGTCCCTGATAAAAATCAAGGAGACGCTTGGTGTCGCCCGAAGTCAGTACGCGAATGTATTCGCGAAAGAACGCGTAATCCGGCGAGTCGCCAACTCCGTTTCCCGTGCTTTTTCGGATGCGGTCTTCTGCTTCGGCAATACGGTCTTCGTCAAGCGGGTGGGTTCTTAAAATGGCGGGGATGTTGTCGGTATAGTAATAGCGCGAATTCTCCTGCATTTTTTTGAAAAAACGTACCATGCCGCGCGGGTCAAAGCCGGCACGCGTCAGCATGTCAATGCCAATCCGGTCGGCTTCTTTCTCGCTTGAACGGGTGAAATTGACATTATCCTGAGCAAATCCCGTGAGGGAAGCCATCATTGCGCCACTGGCGAGTGTGGGGTTAATGGCGCCAAGTGCGGCGGCGGCGAGCAGTGAGGCGAGCATGGGGACGCGCATCTGTTTCTGATGCTCAAAGCTTCGATAGAGGTGATGCTGGCGGACGTGCGCGATTTCGTGTGCCATGACCGATGCCAGCTCACTTTCATTTTCGGTCGCAAGAATCAGTTGCGTATTAATGCCGATATGGCCGCCAGGTCCCGCAAAGGCGTTGATTTCATTGGATTTTACGATAAAAAATGATGGTACTGTCGTGTGCCCCTGACGGGCAAGGCGCTGACCCAGCTGGTTCAGGTACTGGCGTGCGAGCGGAGCGCGTTCAACGGCATCCGACTGGTTGATTTGTTCCACAAACTGTTTTTCAAGCTCTTCCAGTTCTTCGTTGGAATAGGCGGAAAACGCGAACAGGCGCGAGCAGAAGGTAAAGAGCAGTAACCCGGTAACACAGGATTTCAACCACTTATTTGCAAACACGCCCTACTCCGAAATTGAATAATTTGTTATCATGCACGCATTTATGCTGAGCGATTGATACATGCACGAACAATATCTGCTGGCGGCCCTTGAGCAAGCCTGGCTGGGTCGTGGCCGCTGTGCCCCAAACCCTGCCGTAGGCGCTGTGGCTGTAGCCAATGGCCATATCCTTGCTAAAGCCTTCCATCCAGGCGCCGGACAGGCGCATGCAGAAGTGTTATTGTTAGCACAATTTCCCTCGGGAACGCCAGAGGTCACGGTCTATGTGACCCTTGAGCCGTGTAACCACTGGGGTAAAACGCCCCCCTGCGTCGATGCGCTGATTCGACACGGGGTTTCCCGCGTGGTGTATGGGTACCGTGACCCGCATCCGCTGGTGGCGCACCACAATACCCCGGAGCTGCTAAGCGCGGCTGGCATCGAGGTTATATTCTGCCCGTTGCCCGAGATTGACGAATTTTACACCAGTTACTGCCATTGGGTACAGTCCGGTCTGCCTCGTGTGACCGTAAAAACAGCACAAACGTTTGACGGGCGCATTGCAGGGCACGGCGGCAAAGCCATTCATATCACCAATGATTCCACTGACCGCTTTACCCACACGCAGCGGTTATACGCTGATGTCATTTTGAGCACGGCGCGCACCATTGCCACTGATAACCCGGCCCTGAACGCGCGACTGGATGGCCGCATACACGGTCGTCCGGTCGCCATACTTGACAGCCAGGGTACAATGTCTGTGAATGCGCGCCTGCTTGAAACTGCATCGCATGTGTATCTTTTTCATCGAAAAGACGCGTGCGTGCCAGCGCATCCACGCATTTCAGCGTATCCGGTACCAGGTGAGGGAGAGTTCCTTGACCTTCGCGCCGTGTTCGCCAAGCTCGGGGAGCTTGGGTTTCAGGATGTCTGGGTAGAAGCAGGCGCTACGCTGTTTGCGAGCCTGCACCGTGAGGCGCTTGTGGCTCGCACCTACCTTATTCTGGTGCCGCGGGTTTTAGGGGAAAGTGCAGTTGCCGCTTTTACTGACGCGGATATTTTTGCGCGCCCGCATACGGTTTCCTGGCAGGAATCGGGCAACAATATGATAGCATGCTTCGACTGGCAGGAGGGCTGATGTTTACAGGTCTTGTGGAAGGGCGCGGTGAAGTGGTTTTTAACAGCCCTGTTGACGGCGGGCATCGCCTTGGCATTGTGCCGCAGGTTGATATGCCGCTGGTACTTGGCGAGAGTATTGCCGTCAATGGCGTGTGCCTGACACTCGCAGCATATGAGGGACGTGTGCTTTACTTTGATTTGGCACCTGAAACCCTGCGCGCCACAACGCTCGAAACGTATGAGCCTGGTTTTCATGTGAATCTGGAGCGGGCCATGTCGACAGAAGGGCGATTTGGCGGTCATATGGTCACGGGGCATGTAGATACAACGGCCAGGGTTCTAGACATGCGTGCTGAGGGAGAGAGTCGATGGATGCGCCTTGGCCATTTTGGCGTGGCGCCTGCGGCTTTTCTGGTGCCAAAGGGCAGCCTTACGGTCGATGGTGTCAGCCTTACGATTCAGTCTGCCGATGTGCACACTGCAGAGTTTGCGCTCATACCGCATACGCTTGCCGTGACCACGCTTTCGCGCCTTCAGGAAGGTTCGCGTGTAAACATTGAATTTGACTATATCTGCCGTATTGTGGCTCACCAGCTTCAATGGGCGAGGCAATTGAATACTGAGGTTTGTGCATGAAGAAAAACCCGTTTATGGCCGTAGAAACGGCACTGGAAACGCTGCGTGCCGGTAACATGGTTATCCTTGTCGATGATGAAAACCGAGAAAATGAGGGTGATCTTGTCATCGCGGCTGACCGGGTTACGCCTGAAGCCATCACGTTTATGGCGCGAAAGGCCTGCGGGCTCATTTGCCTCTCAATGGCACCTGAAATGACCGACCGCCTTGGTTTGACGATGATGGCGTCTCGCAACCGCTCACCGTACGGCACGGCCTTTACCGTGTCCATTGAAGCGGCAAGCGGCGTATCAACGGGCATTTCCGCGGCTGACCGCGCGCGCACGGTACAGGTGGCCGTTGACCCGGCGAGCACGCACCTTGACCTTATTTCGCCCGGTCATATTTTTCCACTGCGCGCCTGCGCACGCGGTGTGTTCGAGCGTCAGGGGCAAACCGAGGGCAGTGTTGATCTTGCGCGTCTGGCAGGTCTGACGCCGGCGGCGGTTATCTGCGAAATCATGAATGAAGATGGCAGCATGAGCCGTTTCGAACAGCTCATGCAATTTTCAAAAAAGCATAAAATACCCCTCGTGAGTGTGCGTGATGTTGCTGATTACCGTGTTCGTCACGAAACGCTGATAGAAGCCGTTGCCAGCGTGCACATGCCACTTGCCCGTCACGGGGATTTTACCATGACGCTTTTTGCCAATCAGATAGATAATGCTGAACATTTTGTGCTGACGCGGCCTACTGTCAATGCCGATGAACCGCCACTGGTGCGCATTCATTCCGAATGCCTGACAGGCGACATGCTCGGTTCATCGCGCTGCGACTGCGGTGCGCAGCTTGAACAGTCGCTCGAGCGCATCAACCGCGAGGGAGGAGCGCTGATTTATCTTCGCCAGGAAGGCCGCGGCATTGGGCTTGCCAACAAACTCAAAGCCTATGCGTTGCAGGAAAAGGGGCTTGATACGGTCGATGCGAATCTGCACCTTGGATTGCCGGTTGATAACCGCGAGTATGCGATTGCTTACCAAATCCTCAAGCATCTTGGAATTGACACCCTGCGCCTCATCACCAACAATCCCAAAAAAGTGGAAGCGCTGGAGCATTTTGGCCTGAAAGTCAGCAAGCGCGTTTCCCTCCCGGTGCACCTTACCCCTGAAAACAGCGGGTACCTTAAAACCAAACAACAGAAAATGGGCCACTTGCTGGCTTTGGAGCCCAAGCCATGACGAATTATCTTTTCATTACCGGCGGTGTGGTTTCATCCCTTGGAAAAGGGATTGCCGCAGCATCGCTTGCTGCCATTCTTGAGGCACGCGGTCTCAGGGTCACGCTGGTCAAGCTTGACCCCTATATCAACGTAGACCCGGGCACCATGAGTCCGTTTCAACACGGAGAAGTGTTCGTAACCCAGGATGGCGCAGAAACCGACCTTGATCTTGGGCATTATGAGCGCTTTGTGCGTACCGTGATGAGCAAGCGCAATAATTTCACCTCCGGGCGCATCTATGAAAATGTGATTCATAAAGAGCGTCGCGGCGATTATCTCGGCACAACCGTGCAGGTGATTCCGCACATCACCAACGAAATCAAGCGGTGCATCAAACTGGGCGCGGAAGGATATGATGTCGCAATGATTGAAATTGGCGGCACGGTAGGGGACATTGAATCGCTGCCGTTTCTTGAAGCCATCCGTCAGATGCGCATGGAGCTTGGTGCACAGCGTACCCTCTTTATCCACCTGACGCTGGTGCCCTATATCGCCACGTCCGGTGAAACCAAAACCAAACCCACCCAGCACTCGGTGAAGGAGCTGCGCTCAATTGGTATTCAGCCGGATATCCTGATTTGCCGTTCAGAAAAACCGCTGACAGATGCTGACCGCGCCAAAATCGCGCTCTATACCAACGTCGAGAAAGAAGGCGTGATTACGCTGCAGGACGCCAAATCCATTTATCAAATCCCGATGATTCTGCATGACCAGGGGCTTGATGAAATCGTGGTGCGCAAGATGGGGCTGACCATCCGGCCTGCTGATTTGCATGAATGGCAACAGGTGGTTGAAAAGCAGGCGATACAGACAGCCACCGTTAAAGTAGCGATGGTGGGTAAATATACCGAATTGAATGACGCGTACAAGTCCATCAATGAGGCGCTTCTGCATGCCGGTATTCACACTGAAACACGTGTAGAAATCGTCTATATCGATGCCGAGCTGATTGAACAGCACGGTACGCAGGTGTTAAGCACGGTTGACGCCATTCTAGTGCCCGGCGGCTTTGGAGAGCGCGGCGTAGAGGGTAAAATCGCGGCCATTGGATATGCGCGCGAGCAGGGTGTACCCTTTCTTGGCATCTGTCTTGGCATGCAGACGGCGGTTATTGAATTTGCCCGTAATGTACTGCACCTTAAGGGCGCGAACTCTTCGGAATTTGATAAACAGACGGTTTATCCGGTGGTGGGCCTTGTCACAGAATGGCAGGAAGAGGGCGGCACGCGACAGACGCGCGATGAATCCGCAAACCTTGGCGGCACCATGCGGCTTGGCGCGCAGCGTTGCCAGCTTGCCCCTGATACCCTTGCACGAAAGGTTTATGGGGATGCGGAAATTATTGAGCGTCATCGTCACCGTTATGAAGTGAATAACCAGTATGTGGAAGCGCTGGTTGAGGCTGGTCTGGTCGTGTCCGGGCGTTCAGCTGATGGCTCGCTCGTTGAAATGGTTGAACTCCCGAACCATCCCTGGTTTCTCGCCTGTCAGTTCCACCCGGAATTCACCTCCACCCCAAGGGATGGACATCCGCTCTTTACAGCGTTTGTTCTTGCGGCACGCACCTTTCACCAGTCAGGTAAAAAAGCATGAAACTCTGTGGATTTGAGGTTGGGCTTAATGCGCCCCTTTTTGTGATTGCAGGTCCGTGTGTGATTGAAAGCGAGACACTGGCGCTTGAAACGGCCGGAACATTGCGTGACATCTGCCGGGAACTTGAGATTCCGTTTATTTATAAATCGTCCTTTGACAAGGCAAACCGTTCTTCTCAGAGCAGCTTCAGGGGGCCAGGCCTTGAGAAGGGGCTGCAGATTCTTGAAAAAGTCCGCCGGGAAGTGGGGGTTTCGGTTTTGACGGATGTGCATGAAGACACCCCTCTGCCAGAAGTCGCGAGTGTTGTAGATGTGCTGCAGACCCCGGCGTTTTTATGCCGCCAGACCAACTTTATTAACCGTGTGGCGGCCCTGCAAAAGCCTGTTAACATCAAAAAAGGGCAGTTCCTGGCGCCATGGGAAATGCAGCACGTTGTCGCCAAAGCTCGAGCCACGGGAAATGAACACATCATGGTGTGCGAGCGTGGGGTAAGTTTTGGCTACAATAACCTTGTTTCTGACATGCGCTCGCTTGCCATCATGCGCGATACCGGGTGTCCGGTTGTCTATGACGCCACCCATTCCGTGCAGCTTCCGGGGGGGAATAATGGTGTCTCTGGCGGGCAGCGGGAATTTGTACCGGTACTGGCACGTGCCGCGGTCGCGGCGGGCATTTCCGGCATTTTTATGGAGACCCATCCGAATCCTGATAAAGCGTTGAGCGATGGCCCTAACAGCTGGCCGCTTGACCGCATGCGCGAGCTTTTGGAAACGCTTAAAGAACTCGATGCCGTATTTAAGCGGCGCGGGGAGCTGTAGGCGCTTTGTTGAGTACGTTGACAGGAGTCATTGATGCAAACGGGCAGGGATAAAACGGCACTGGTGACGGGGGCGAGCCACGGGATAGGTCAGGCACTTTCCATGCGGCTTCTTGAAAGCGGCTGGAACGTGTTTGGCTGCGGGCGGGATGAAAAAAGCCTTGAAGCGCTGCAGGCACGCTTTCCACAATTTCGCCCGCTGCAGGCAGATTTTACCTCCAATCATGATTTAAACGCGGTAGTGCGCGTGATTACTGAGTCCAATGTGCCTCTTTCGCTGCTTGTGCATTCTGCAGGCGTTAAAAGCGCGCCACGCCCCTTGACGCAATACGATTGCGAGAGTTTAGACGAAGAGCTGCTCGTCAATCTGCTGGCACCGATGAAGCTCAGCGCAATGCTTGCCACGCTTATGCCACCGGAATCACGCATCCTTTTTTTGACCTCAAGAGCCGCCAGCCTGACACTCGAGGAAGTGGCTCCTTATTGCGCCAGTAAGGCCGGACTGGATTCGCTTGCCGCTGTGTTGCGCAAGGAACTGGCTTCTGCCGGAATTGGGGTTTGCAGTGTTATCCCGGGCGAAGTGAATACCGGCATGCAAAAAACCCTGCGCGAAACACGGTCGTTTCATCTGCATACTCAATTTGAACATGCGTTTAAAGAAGAGCGATTAATTGCCCCTGAAGTCTGTGCACAATTTCTGGAATGGTTGCTTTGCCGCTGTCCGTTTGTAGATTTCTCGACACGCGATATGCCGATTTCCATTTATGACGAATGGCATCATCCGTTCTGGCTTATAGACGCAAAGCAGCTGCCGCCGTTTCCATTTGGTTGACTTTTGAGCACCCATCCCCCATTAATTATAGTGAGCCTCGCTGCTGGTGGGTGGCTGTTATGAAAGAAATCCTGCAATTTGCTGTACTGATGGTCATCGTGCTGATGCTCCTCGTATATGTTTTTCAGCGGCAACTGATATATTTCCCGTCACGGGAAATGCCGCGGCGTGAGGACTATCAGGCAGAGGACATGCGGGTGGTGACGCTTCATACCCGTGATGGCTTGCGCTTACAATCCTGGTTTAAGGCGCCGAAAGCAGGCCTGCCGGTTATTTTGTACCTGCACGGCAATGCGGGACACATTGGCTATCGAATGCCGTTTGCAAGACAGTTGCTAGAGGCGGGCTTTGGTCTCTTGCAGCTTGAGTATCGAGGTTATGGCGGTAATGAAGGGCATCCCACGGAAGCCGGTTTGTATGAGGACGCACGTGCCGGAATGCGCTTTCTTGAAAGTGAACACCTCTCTGACTCAGGGATTGTCGTGTTTGGGGAGTCGCTCGGTACGGCTGTAGCCACGCAGATTGCACTGGAAAATCAGTTTTGCGCCGTGATACTGCAATCGCCTTTTACCTCCTTAAGCCATCTTGCGCGCTACCACTATCCATGGGCGCTGATACCGCCCTGGGACCGCTATGATTCGCTTGAGCGGATAGGGCGCATGCATGCGCCACTTTTGATAGTGCATGGCCTGCAGGATGCAATCGTGCCCTACGCGCATGGAAAGACGTTATATCAGGCCGCAAACGCGCCAAAAAAAATGTTGAGTTTCACGCAGGCAGGGCATAACACATTGTGGAGTGCGCCAGAATTTTCGCGGCATGTTATTGATTTCATCAAATCGCACTGCGCCGAAAGGCAGGGCAATGGTATGAGTGTTAACGTAAAAAATGGGTAAATATGATTAAATGTTATTCAGATTGATGTTACAATTGCTGAATCAGCTAATGGTGGATTTTGAAGGGTACCAGAATGGCAAGCAGCAGTGAGCAGGTTCAGCAGCAGCAACAGCGTGCAAGTTCATCATCATCATCATCATCATCATCATCATCTTCTTCTTCTGAAAGCAGGCTCAATCTGAGTAATGATTTGGTCACAGAGGCTACAAACTTTGCGACCCAATCCCCTGAAGGCATTCCAGCACATCCCGTTTACACCCTTCTTGCCGAGATGGCCGAGATATCAGATAACAGCTATACAAGAGGGGATGCCGCCAGACAAGATTTGCGTCGTCTTCAGTTAGATTTGATTCAGGCGCTTTTTGACTACCGTGTGAAGATGAGTGTGGCTACTGCTGATGAGCGCCATTACCTGGCCATAGACTTTGATGATACGATGTCACGGTCTTTTTTTCCAAACGGTATTTTTCAGAGTACGCCGCGAGCGTCTTTTATCCGCCCCATGGAGGCGTTCTTCGCGCAAATGCGCTCGAGCAGCAGCACGCAGATTGAAATTTTTTCACATAAAACCACTTTCGAGGCGATGCAGCCTGAGAGGCAGAAAGCTATCGACGAAAGCTATTTGCAGTTTCTTCTGAAGCACCCGGGGTTTGATGTATATACTTCGGATGATTTGCTGTATACCGATGTGCCAGAAGGTGTCACTGGCTTCAGCTCGCGTGATATCGCGCTCCCCCTGATGCGGCGATTTTATGATGATGAAGGGCGTTTTAGGCCTGATATCAGCGATACGGATATCCAGACAATTGCTGAAGCGCTCAGTTCTTTAGATTCTGCTCCTGATAAGCAGGATGCAGTCAAAGCGTTGGTAGCTCGCATTCAAGCGATGAACGTCCTTTCACAACGCCGCGCAGCGATTGACGGCGAAGCCGAAACCGTCGGCAGTCTTGTAACAGCATGTCACCAACATTACTACCAAAAAATCGATCATAACAAGTCGAAAAGCATGCTCAAGGCGGATATGCTGGCGCATCGACTCAGAAGAAAAGACGCCGCTTCTTTTGCCACTACCGCTTTGATAGATGATGCATTTAATAATATTGGGGCGTTTATCCTCAGTGCGCTTGATAACGGTAAAATCCCCTTCGCCATTCAGGTTGTAAAAGGCCATCCTGCCTTTACGCTTAGAGAGCATGTAATTTTTGAAACGGTGCAAACGGATATTCTGCAAGGTTTGTATGGTGCATTTGTGCAAAAAGACCGCCATGCGCTTGAACGCGGACTTGGTGAACTAAGGGACTTTTATGCGCTTATAGATGCGAATCATTTTACCGATAGAGCGCGCACCAGGGAATTGCAGCAGCTGATTCCGGCTTTAGTTCAGCGATTCAATGTTGACCCTCAGCGCATTCAAAGCTTCTATGATGATATACCTCAGCAGGTAAAAGACTGCGAGCATGAGGCTCAGGTATCGCGGGTTGTAGCGGAGGTTCAAGGAATGACTGAAGCGCCGGAAGAGGGAGAATCCTTTTTTTCAAGACACAAAGAAAAGTTCGCGACAGCAGGCTTTATCGCAATCCTGACCCTGGGCTTTGCGCCATTGGCGGTCGTCCTCGGTGTTGTACTGCTAAAAACGCTCCCTCTTTTTGCAGCAATTCTTATATCGGCAGCCGTTCTTGCCGCGGTAGTCGCTGTGGGCGTGGCAATAAGGCATCATGTCATTAATGATGGTAACGACCGTCTGGTGCCGATGGAGGTTGTCAGTGAATCCCCGGAAAATGGCAGCTGTCCTCAGGAGCCCGGATGCTTTTCAGGGCTTTTTAGTAGCCCCCCGGCCAGGTTTGACCACGTAGACAGTCATAACAAGACCTCAACTATCAGGCCAGACTAAATCAACGCCGCCCGGCGTTCTCGCTCCCCCTATGCGCCGGATATTTTGTGTGCTTGCGTATATATGCCAGTTTTATCGGGTAACGCAAACGGGCACGCAGACGTTCACGTGAAGGTATGCGCTCTCGCGCACATTTGAAATGAGGAGAAGATTAGGAAGCTTCAGACCAAAGGTCGGTATCAACGGTTGTTAACAGATGGCTTTCGAATGGTAAGGCACTTAAGATGCGAATAGAGATTGCAGGTTAGAAATAATTGGCGGAGAGGCAGGGATTCGAACCCTGGGAAGGTCGCCCTTCAACGGTTTTCAAGACCGCCGCTTTAAACCGCTCAGCCACCTCTCCGAACGAGCTGAATACTAGCGCAGCTGCTTCCGCTTGTAAAGAGCCTTTTGTGAAATCGCCATATACATGACAAAAAGCCTGTCATGCCCGCGCAGGCGCTGAGGAATCCCGACATATTTTTGTACAGCGGGCCAGTTTCAACCAGCGCAGACAAGGCTTTGATGAGTTACTGAGAACTTGAAGTGCATACAAATCCGTGATTATGTTATTTTTCGCAAAAAAAGAATCGGGATCACCCGGCGTGGGAGGCAGGGAACTATCCCTGAAAAGGCACAGTGCCAATACAGGGATGGATTCCTGCCGGCGCGGGAATGACAGGATTCGGGTTGTGTGCGGAGGCCAAAATCTCTCCCACACGGTCTTCCCCGCGAAGGCGGGGACCCATTCAGGAGGTTGCACGGTGCCAACGCATGGTTCGGAACCCGCATGCCCGCTGTACAAAAATATGTCGGGATTCCTCAGCGCCTTCGCGGGAATGACAGGGTTTCGGTCTTCCCCGCGCAGGCAGGGGACCCATTCAGGAGGTTGCACGGTGCCAACGCATGGTTCGGGACCCGCATGCTCGTTGTACAAAAATATTTCGGTATTCCTCGGCGCGCAGGCGGGCAACTATCTGTCAAAATAATCCTGACTTGATGTCCGGGGTGGTTGATAATTGGTGACAGCCCCTGTCCTGCAATTCGTTGATGCACTCCATATAACCATCCCTGTGGAGATGGGATATTTGTTATTTCATTTCATATTATTGAGTTAACTAAATTATTTCACTGCCGTACACAAAATGGCTGCCCGCCTGCGCGGGCATTACAGGATAGTTTTATTATTTAGGGCGTGCCCATATTATGGAATGAGAACACGCCCTGGAGTAGTTAACTCGTACCAGTCATTTGAGTAGCATCTTTATCGTAAACGTCTCGCAATTTAAAGAAGCTCGAGTATAATGTGCCGACGTGCGCCGTGACACCGGCGTCTTGTAACAGGGGTTATTTATGAAGCGTTTTCAGGGGCTGCTGCTTTTTGTGCTGGTGCTTGGCTTGACATCGTGCAAGAGCTGGTGGAAGAAGGATGAGCTTGAGGATAACGGGCCGTTTAAAGGGATGACGGCAACAGCGCTCTTTGTCGAGTCGAAAAAATACCTCGACAAGGATGAATATGCCAGCGCCATCAAACGCCTCGAGGCGCTTGAGTCCATGTATCCTTTCAGCAAATATGCAGAACGCGCGCAGATGAACCTCATTTATGCCTACTATAAAAATGAGGAATACCCCGCAGCAGCCGCCACCGCCGAACGTTTTATCCATTTATATCCGCGAGCGCCGCACGTTGACTATGCCTGGTACATGAAAGGGCTTGCGAACTTCCAGCAGACACGCGGCGTGTTCGCCAACTTCCTGCCCATGGACGAATCCTGGCGTGACCCAGGCACTCAGACACAGGCGTTCACGGATTTCAGCCTCTTTGTGGCGCGCTTTCCTGAAAGTAAATACCGTCCAAACGCCCAGCAGCACCTGATTTATCTGCGCAATGAATTTGCCGAACGCGAGCTTAAAACGGCTAAATACTACTATTCGCGCAGCATGTACGTTGCCGCTGCGAGCCGCGCGTCTTATGTCGTGAAAAACTACCAGCAGGCACCGGCTGCCAAAGATGCGCTCGCCGTTCTTTACCATGCCAACAAAGCACTTGGCCTTGAAAAAGCCGCTGCTGATGCGCTGGCTGTATATCAGGCGACCTGGCATCAAACGCCTGATGAGCCTCATTTTGTGCGCTAGGGCGCATAAATGACTGCTGCAATGCCCCATTGCCTCTGTGGCTCACTTATGCCCTATGAGGGCTGTTGTGAGCCGTATCATACTCATGTTACGGCCGCTCCAACTCCTGAAGCATTGATGCGTTCACGCTACACCGCTTTTGTGCTTGGAAATATTGACTGGATTCAGGCGTCCATGAAAGGCGCGCCTCTCGAGGGGTTTGATGCTAACGCCGCTCGCCTGTGGACGTCCTCAGTCACCTGGCTTGGCCTTGAAGTGCTTAATGCAGGCACGCAGGATGCAACGCATGGTACGGTTGAGTTTATCGCGCGCTTTCTTGAGCGGGATGCTCTGGTCTTGATGCACGAAATCAGCGAATTTGAGCAGGAAAACGGCCGTTGGTTGTATGTAAATGGCCGGGCGGGGGCGATGGCGTCCCACAAAAAAATTCCGCTCAATGCGGCCTGTCCCTGCGGGAGTCAGCGTAAGTTTAAGAATTGCCACAGTAAACGCTCAAGGACGTAACGGTGGCAGATACGTCCTTCCTGAGGGGTTAAACGACCGCTTCTTCAGGCACTGCCGTTTCAGTCGCTGTGTCTGTAAGGCCTGCAAGCAGCGCATTGACGAGTGAACGCAGCTCTCCTGAAAGCAGGGCAAGCTCGGCATCCCGTTGCAGGTATTCTTCTTCAAGCTCACGAATTTCACTGAACTCATCCACAAGATAATCAAGGCACTTCAGACGCTTCAGGGTAAGATCGGTCGTCAGCGAAAACTGCACGCGCTCATTCCAAATCAAAGAGACTTCCGATGCGGCAAGGCCTTTATCAAGCAGAGCCAGCACTTCATCGGCCGGCAATTCGCAGCCCTTGCAGCTGAAACGCTTTTTCTCATTGTCGAGCGCAAACAGCTGGCAGTCAGCGGCCAGCGCAAAGTTGGCAGGTAAGGTTGAGGGGTCATTGAGCCATGCGGCAAAGCGTTGAGCCAGAGTGTCGGGAATGTGAAGCGGCTCAAAGCGGATACCTGGAATGGTTTTTCGTAAAAGCGCCATCAGTTGCGAGGCTTGCGTGCCGCTAGCCGTATTAACGACAAGGCGTTTGGCGCTCGTATCAAGAAACGCCTGCATTTTTTTCTGCACACAAAACGATTTTGGCAGCAGTTCAAACTCAAGATCTTCAGCCATTTGCGCTTTTTCAGCACGCTTAACGCGCCGCCCCTGCTGCGCCTCAAGCGCCTCAATGCGTTCAGCAAGCAGGCGATTAATCACGCCGCGCGGCAGAATCCGCTCTTCCCGCCCCATGCAAAAAAGGGCGCATCCTGCGATTTCCATCACCAGTTCATCAGCAAACGCCGGCATCCAGCCAGTCACTGAGCGGGCATGCGGCGGACAGGGCTTAAGCCGTTCATGAGCCAGCAGTTCATTTAAATCCGCAGCTTCCTCAAGCTCATACTGAAACACAATCGCGTTGTTAAACCACATGCTAAATCCTTCAGGTGAAAAACGGGGATGCTAGCACGGATGTCGCTCTTCTGCGAGAGGGGATGAGATTTGAGAGTATCCCTCCCTTCCATCCGTTATCCACTCTGTAAGACACCGTTTTAATATGGCACAATGCGCGTTTTTATTAACGGATATGTTCATGCCTTCCAGTCTGCCCACGGTTACACTGATACCCGCCCGCGAGAAATCCCTGTTTCAGGGGCACCCCTGGATTTTCCCCAAAGCCATAGAGAGCATGAGTGCCACCCCGGAGACGGGGGAGCTCGTGCAGGTAGCAGGGCAGAAGGGGGAGTTCCTGGCCCTTGGCGTCTATAACGCGCATTCCCTCTATCGCGTGCGGGTACTGGCGCAAGCTGGAGAGGAATGCGCATCTCTGCGTGCCATTGTTGAGCAGAAACTGTTAAATGCCAGTCGATTGCGGACAAGCCTGCAGCTTCCTTCACCTGCAACCACTGCCTATCGTGAGTTTAACAGTGAGGGCGATGGGCTTTCGGGGCTGGTGATCGACCGATTTGGGGACGTGGTTGTGGTCGCCGCTTTTGCTTTTTGGGTACAAAAACACCGTTCACTCATCGAGGAATGCATACGCGAGATTCTAAAGCCTGCAAGCCTTATCTGGAAGCCACAGCAAAAACCCCTCGCACAGGACGGCTGGGATGGGGATATTGATACGAGCTGCAGCGGGCAGGCCCGCGTGATGGAAGAAGGGGTGCTTTTTGATGTGGATTTCTCTGATGCGCAGAAAACGGGCCTTTTTCTGGATCAGCGTGAAAACCACCTGCGTATTGGCGCGCTCGCAAGAGGGAAGCGGGTCCTTGATTTATACACCTACAGCGGCGGTTTTGCGCTGCATGCGGCGCGTAACGGTGCTGCTTCAGTAACTGCGATAGACAGCTCGGCCCCCGCCATTGCAAAGGCGCGCGCCAATGCAGAAAATAATGGGATTACTTCAATTGAATTTATAGAAGACGATGCCCGCAACTGGCTCGCGCGTGCCGGTGATTTTGACCTGATTATTCTTGACCCGCCCAAACTCGTGCCCTCACGCCGTCACCTTGAAAAAGCACGTAATTACTACCGGTATTTACACCGGGAAGTGTTTAGAGCCATGAAGCCTGGCAGTCTACTCATGACCTGCAACTGCTCGTCTGCCATGGATATCCGTGCCTTTGAGGAACTTGTCAGCCTGCAGGCTTCACACGTAGGCAGGCAGGCGCGCATTCACGGGATTTTTGGACCCGCTGCCTGTCATCCCACACTTGCTTTTTTTCCCGAAGGTCAGTACCTTGGCGCGATACTGTTATCCGTCTGAGGGAGAATAAGGATGCTTCTTGACAGGGATTTGTCGTGCGTGGTGCTTGTGGATGTACAGGAAAAACTTGCCCCGCTGTTGCCGGAAAACGCGTCTCTGATTGCTCGCGGCGCCTGGATTTTACGCCTTGCCGAGACGCTTTCCGTTCCCGTTATGGTCTGCGAGCAGTATCCGCGTGGACTTGGCCATACCGTAGAAGCGCTGCGTCCGTTTCGTGAGCGCTCCCCCTGTTTTGAAAAAGTGGCTTTTTCCTGTTTTGCTGATGCGCCGTTTGCCGCTCACCTGCTTGATGAGGGGCGTAAGCAGGTGGTGCTCATCGGCATCGAAACCCATGTGTGCGTGCTGCAAAGTGCACTGCAGATGAAGGCTGCGGGATTTGAAGTTTATGTGGTTCGGGATGCGGTTGGCAGCCGTCATGCGCTTGACCATGAAACTGGCCTTTCACGCATGCAGGCAGAGGGTGTGCATGTCGTCACGTCCGAGATGGTGTTTTTTGAATGGCTGCGGGTCGCCGGCACTAATGAATTTCGTGAATTAAGTCGTCAGTTTATGAGGGAAGAGGCATGAAACTCGAGAATAAAACAGCGGTTGTTACCGGTGGCGCATCAGGCATGGGGCAGGCATGTGTGACAGCGCTCGAGGAGTGCGGCGCGCGCGTTGTAATCTGGGATAAAGACGCGAACGCTGATAACGCCATTCGCTGTGATGTTTCCAGTGCCGCATCAGTTGAGGCGGCGCTCGTGGCCACTCTTGAGCGCGCAGGGGTGCCCTCGATTCTTGTGAATTGTGCAGGAATCGCTCCTGCCAAAAAAATGGTGGGTAAAGACGGGCCGATGCCGCTTGATGCCTTTGAGAAGGTTATATCGGTGAACCTCACGGGAACGTTTAACACCATGCGCCTTGTCGCCGATGCCATGTCGCGCCTCGTGCCGGACGCGGATGGTGAGCGCGGCGTTATTATTAATACGGCATCCATCGCGGCTTTTGAGGGGCAAATCGGACAGCTTGCTTACAGCGCCTCCAAGGGCGGGATTGTCTCCATGACACTGCCTGCTGCGCGAGAGCTTGCGCCGTATGGCATTCGTGTGAATACCATTGCTCCAGGGCTGATTGCCACTCCTTTACTGCTTACCATGCCAGAAGAAGTGCAGGCCAGTCTCGCCTCTACAGTAACGTTCCCAAAGCGTTTTGGTTCTGCGAAAGAATTCGCCGCTCTGGTGGTGCATATCATTGAAAATGGGTTTATCAACGGTGAAGTGATTCGCCTTGACGGCGCGCTGCGCATGCAGGCGCGCTAGGGCGCTACCGTGAATTGACCGTTGTTGTGCAGAGGCCCAGCATGATTTCCGCAATTGCAGAAGCTGACGGTGAATAGCGGCGGCTTTTGACTGCTTCTCTCAAGCGTGCGACTTTAGCTTCATCAACGGGAGCATTGTGGTGATCCCGTGTGGTTTTGGGCGGATGTGTGCGTCTGGCGGGGACAGTCAGCATGCGTAATTCCTCTCAGGGCTGTTCAAACTGATAATCCTGCTCTAAGATGTACCACATTTTGTTGGTTGGGGTAAAGCATGTGGAAGTTTGTGGGGTGGATGCTCTGTTTTTCGTTGAGTGCAAACGCTCTGGCAACAAGCCACCGCCCTCAGGAAATGCTTGAGAGTATTCGCGGTACCCCGAATGAAGGCACGTACATCGTTGAGCACTTCTGCAGCACCTGTCATGCACTGAATCCACAAATTCCGCTTGGCGCCCCACGCATGGGAGTGGCATCTGACTGGCAGGCTCGCAGTTCACAGGGGATGGAAGTGCTTTTGCACCATACAGAGGAAGGCTTTGGCGCCATGCCCGCTCGCGGCGGCTGTTTTGAATGTACCGATGAGCAACTTGCCCTCGCTATTGCAGCACTGCTCCCCGCCCGGAAAATCAGTAAATAATCCCCCCACTGAATCACTATAAAAATCATAAAGTAAAAAAAATTAACAAAAAAGACTAAACTCGCACGAAATTCTTCCGATATAGAGGAAAACAAGGAGGGATTAATCGTGAACAAAATGCTCTTGGCAATACCTGTATGTGGTCTGCTGGCAGCCTGTGCTTCCACCGATCGCTCCGTACCCATCGTGGACGATGCCGGTTACACGCACTACACCATGTCCATGTCGGCGGACAGCAAGGGAAGCGGTTACTTTCCTGCAAAGCGCCCGGCAACTGGTAAAAAAGTCTTTGTTTTTGACCCTAAAGCGACTGCATGGGCCGCATATGATGCCGACGGTAACCGTGTGAAGACCGGAAGCGCTTCGGGTGGGGCTGATTATTGTGAAGACGTTGGCCGCCCATGCCGCACCGTCACAGGAACGTTTAAAGTCTATTCCAAGAAAGGTCCTGACTGTACGTCAAGCCTGTATCCCATTGAAACCAACGGGGGCGCAAAAATGCCCTACTGCATGCACTTCAGCGGTGGATACTCTATTCATGCGGCTTATGAAGTGCCAAATTACAACGTCAGTCACGGATGTATCCGCGTACTTCCAAGTGCTGCAAGATGGCTGAACGAGGACTTTATCGATGTAGGTACTACGGTTATTGTCAAGCCTTACTGATGACCTGCGGGACTGTCTGTTATGTGTATCCGTAACCCGGGCTTGTTAGCTCGGGTTACGGTGTTTTCTATGCAAATAACCTATTGTATTTAATGATTTTTTTAGGATTGGCTGAGCGCCACGAAGCCCGGCATCGGGTATCCTCAAAAACCGGATGTTTTTATCAAGCATCCTGTCCCGCGCTTATCAGCGCAGGCTACGGCGTTTTTTTCAAATAAAGCATTGTATTAAATAGGCTTTTCGGTAGGCTGGGTTGAGCACCGCGAAGCCCGGCATCGGGTATCCCCAAAGGCTGGATGTTTTTATCAAGCATCCTGTCCCGCGCTTATCAGCGCAGGCTACGGCGTTTTTTTTCAAATAAAGCATTGTATTTAATAGGTTTTTCGGCAGGCTGGGATGAGCATGGCGAAGCCCGGCATCGGGTATCCTCAAAAACCGGATGTTTTTATCAAGCATCCTGTCCCGCGCTTATCAGCGCAGGCTACGGCGTTTTTTTCAAATAAAGCATTGTATTTAATAGGCTTTTCGGCAGGCTGGGTTGAGCACCGCGAAGCCCGGCATCGGGTATCCCCAAAGGCTGGATGTTTTTATCAAGCATCCTGTCCCGCGCTTATCAGCGCAGGCTACGGCGTTTTTTTCAAATAAAGCATTGTATTTAATAGGTTTTTCGGTAGGATGGGTTGAGCACCGCGAAGCCCGGCATCGGGTATCCCCAAAGGCTGGATGTTTTTATCAAGCATCCTGCCCCACGCTTATCAGCGCAGGCTACGGCGTTTTTTTCAAATAAGGCATTGTATTTAATGGGTTTTTCGGTAGGATGGGTTGAGCACCGCGAAGCCCGGCATCGGGTATCCCCAAAGGCTGGATGTTTTTATCAAGCATCCTGCCCCACGCTTATCAGCGCAGGCTACGGCGTTTTTTTCAAATAAGGCATTGTATTTAATAGGTTTTTCGGTAGGATGGGTTGAGCACCGCGAAGCCCGGCATCGGGTATCCCCAAAGGCCGGATGTTTTTATCAAGCATCCTGTCCCGCGCTTATCAGCGCAGGCTACGGCATTTTATAGATAAAACATACACTTATGCCGCAACAGTCGGGTGTCGTCTCATGCATTCAACCCAGGCCTTATCAGCCCAGGTTACGGCACTATCAGGCCATCAAGCTCCTGCTCACAGGCAGCATGCGCGATTTCCGGGGTTGCATAACGGGGAGCTATTGGGCGCGGAACATGGAGTTGTGCCACGGGTTGCTCACTGCCGTTGCACGCCGCTTCCACAAAATCGAGAATTTCACCAATTTCAGCCGCCAGACTTTCTGCGGATATGCCGAAGTTTAGAGGTTCAGTCGCCGACATGGGATTTCTCACGTTTAGCCGGGAAAACATCTTCAAAGCGGACATGTTTACTAATCCCGACCAGATGGGTTTGCCCATCGCGTCGTTTCTCAATCCATCGGTACACAACGACCGGAATGATGAGCGACAGTAAACCAATGGCAAAGGCGATTTTATAACTGGTGTCCGGGTTCAGGAACAGAAATACCATGCAGATAATCATCAGCGCAATGGCCGTGATACCGGTCCAGGGAGAGCCTGGCGTGTGGTAGCGCAAATCGTGAATGGTATACCCCGCTTCATACAGGCGGCGACGAAAGCGCATCTGTGACCAGCAGAGTGAAATCCAGGCAACGGCACCGGTAAAGCCTGAGACCAGCAGGAGTGCAATATAAAGCTTTGACTGGCCGAAGAAGTAACCGGCCGCGAGCAGCGTCCAGATGGCGATAAGGGTCACGATTCCTGCGTTCTGGGGGACGGCGTGGCGGTTGAGTTTTGCAAGTGGCTTCGGTGCCATGCCATGACGCGCCAGCGCATTCAGTGAACGGACTATGCCATACACGCCTGAGTTGCTGCAGGAGAGGGTCGCTGTCAGTGTCACAAAGCTCGTGGCTGTGCCCGCCCAGCCGAGTCCGTAATAGTGCAGGGCATCTGCAAATACGGAGTTGTCGAGACCTCCCAGTTTCCACGGAAAGATAAGCACCAGGCAAAATACCGGAATAATGTAGATGAAAAGAATACGAAACGTGACCGTTCGGATGGCGCGCGGAATCATGCGGGCAGGGTCGATGGACTCACCGGCAGCAAGGCCAATAATTTCTGAGCCCTGATAGTTCACGAGCAGGAGCACCATGGCCGTGAGCAAGACCATCACCCCGTTGGGGAATAACCCGCCCTGGTCGAAAATGTAGCGACCACCGATGATACCACCGGGCTGTGGACCATGAATGACACCAAAGAAAATCAGTCCGGAAAGAATGACAAAGCCCATTAAAGCGGCAATCTTTATCAGTGCCAGCCAGAATTCAATTTCCCCGAAAATACCAACCTTGGCGATGTTGATATAGGTTATGAGCAAACCAAAACACACGGCCCAGACATAGCCGTTCACCCCCGTAAAATGCTGCATGATAATGCCGCCTGCGATACATTCCGCGGGAATATAGGCAACCCAGCTTATCCAGTAGGACCAACCCACGCCACAGGCGAAGGAGGGGGATATAAATTCAGTCGTATAGGTAATAAAGGAACCCGAAATAGGAATGGCAACCGCCAGCTCGCCCATGCAGAGCATCGTGAGATAAATAATAATACCGCCAAGAATATAGGCGATAAAGACCGATGGCCCGACCTGATTGACCACGGCCCCAGTGCCCAGGAAATAGCCGGAACCAATGATTCCGCCGAGCGCAATAAGTTGTACGTGCCGGTCTTTAAGGCCGCGTCGGTACTCGCCATCCGACAGTGGGGTGGCGTTGGGGGCGGTGGTGGTCACTGGTTTTTGGCTCTCCGGATATAAAATAAAAATGCCTGCATCGGGTCAGGCACAAAAAGTAATCTTTTATAAGAATTTTACGGTGAGTGCAAGCGAAATTTTTATTGTCCGGATTCCCCAGGGTCTGTTGACATTTGGTGACACGGCTGCAAACCACGTCAATTTAAGCCAAATTTAACCTTGAGTTCGTTAAATAGAGCCGGATTTTGCCTCACTCAAGATTAAATTTGGCTTAAATTGACGTGATTTTTGCTTCGCACCACCAAATGTCAACAGACCCTGGCTGTCTCTGAAGGCCACCACGCATGAAAATGATGCAGCGGCCCGCATCCCTTGCCGAGCCGCCAGTCTTTTGCGGCAAGAAGCGCCTGTTGTAAAAAGGCTCTGGCCTGTTCAACGGCTTTGACGAGCGGGAGGCCATGGGCAAGCCCCGCCGTGATGGCTGCGGAAAGTGTGCAGCCGGTACCGTGGGTATTGGGCGTTTTGATGCGGGGATACTGAAAGAGATGGGTTTCACCCTGACAGTCGGCAAACCAGTCACCGGACGCATCACCCCCAACATGCCCACCCTTGACGAGCGCGGCTTTGGCACCCAGTTTCAGTAACACTTCAGCCGCCTCCTGTTGTGAAGCCACATCCTCTACTGCTATACCCGTGAGATGCGTGGCTTCTGGTGCATTCGGTGTGATGAGCGTTGCCAGCGGAAGTATGCAGTCTTTAAGCGCAGCCCGCGCACTTTCCTGCAAGAGTGCATCTCCCGATTTAGCGTACATGACGGGGTCCACCACAAGAGGAATATCACGGGCGTGGGTGTGCAGAAAATCAGCCACGCGGTGAATAATCGCTTCAGTAAAGAGCATGCCAATTTTGATGGCGTGCGGGCGCGTGTCTTCAAATATGGCAAAAAGCTGCTCTTCAACGCAGTGCGCGGGGATTTCATGACAGCTTCTCACACCACAGGTGTTTTGCACGGGAAGGGCGGTCAAAACTGTCATGCCATAGCATTCAAGGGCTGAGAAGACTTTAAGATCAGCCTGCATCCCGGCACCGGCTGTGCCGTCAAAACCTGCGATGGAAAGGGCGACTGGAATCATCAGATTATTCTCTCATGCGTTGCATTAACGAGTATTTCAGGCGTAATTGCCATCAGTGTATCCATAAAGGCGACACGAAAGCTGCCAGGGCCCTGAGCCTGTCGGGCGGCGAGTTCTCCGGCCAGACCAAAAAAAAGGCTGGCATGCGTGGCAGCTTCAAGGTGTGTCGCCGTTACGGCGCAAAAGGCCGCCATCATGGCACCCAGCGCGCAGCCCATACCGGTTACCGAGGCCATGAGCGGAGTGCCGCGGTTCAGCGTCTGGTGATGCGAGGCATCCGTGATAAAATCGCTGGCCCCACTGATGGCTACCGTGCAGTTGCGTGCAGCTGCAAGATGGATGGCGGCCTTTTGTGCGTCTTCAACGGATGCCGTGCTGTCCACACCGCGCCCCCTGCCATCAAACCCCGCGAGCGCCAGAATTTCACTGGCATTGCCGCGCAGAATGTTCACATGTGCCAGGAGCTCTTCTGCCAGAAGGGTGCGAAAACTTGTGGCGCCTGCACCCGGAGCATCAAGGACCAGTGTTTTTTGCAGTGACGTGCTTAAGCCTGCACATCTCTGTACGAGCTGCATGAAGGCTTCATCCGGAGTGCCGGTATTGATGTAGAGCACACGGGACTGGTGCAGCAGCTCTTCGACATCGCGAGCGTCGTTTGACATGACCGGGGAGGCCCCCGCTGCCAGCAGGCAGTTCGCCACAAAATCCATGGTAACGTTATTGGTGATGCACGGCACCATCGGGCGCGCCGCCCGCATTTTTTCAAGACTTTGTGCTAAGAATTCCATCATGACTGAGTGCCTCTATCGGTAAGCGCGCGCAAATCGCGGCAGGTCACAGCGGGATTCTCCGCCTGATGAAGGGCACTGATGACCGCAATGCCCTGTGCGCCATGTGCCATGACGGCTGCGGTATTACCGGCGTGTATGCCGCCAATTCCGATAACAGGATGCTGGCTTTGAAGGGACAATGCGCGTACACCGGAAAACCCCCAGAGGGTGCGCAGGTTGGTTTTAGTGGGCGTTGAAAAAACGGCGCTCGCCGCGACATAGTCGAGCGGGCAGGCATTTGCTTGCAAGAGCTCAGGCAGCGATTCAATCGAAAGACCAAGGTATTTGCTGCAGCCGAGCTGTTCGCGGGCTTTAAAGGGATCGCCATCAGTTTGTCCGATGTGAGCACCAGCGGCATCCACGGTGAGGGCAAGCGCCAGGTCATCGTTGATAATGAGCGGAATATGTAACGGGTCAAGCACGGCTTTAAGGTGCGTGGCAAGTAAAAGACGGTGCCCGCGTGGTGCGTTTTTCACCCGCAGCTGCACAGAGGTTACGCCCTGTGTCGCGCAGTTACGGACAAAGCTCAGCCAGGCGCCGATGTGGTCGGGTTCGGGCTCTGTGACGAGCATGAGCCGGTAAAAAGGAGTGTGCATGTGAGCCACCGTTCAAAACGATGGCTGATTGTAGCGCAATAAAGCATCGCTGTCAGTTACCTGTCGGTTGAATTGCTCCCTGGGGTTGCGGCTGCAGTTCCTTGCGGTTTTTAAAAAATGCCAGTGCCTCGGGATTCGCGAGAGCGTCTTCATTGATTACCGGGCGCCCATGTACGGCTTCTCGCACGGCAAGCTCCACTGTTTTACCGCTTAAGGTGCGCGGAATATCAGGCACTTCAAGAATTTTTGCAGGAACGTGCCGGGGGGATGCGTTGGTGCGCAGGGTCGTGCGAATGGTCTGGCAGAGCGACTCATCGAGCGTGATGCCGGGCTTGAGTTTGACAAAGAGTACGATGCGCACATCGTCCTCCCATTCCTGCGCGATGACGACACTGTCGACAATCTCAGGAATACTTTCAATCTGGCGATAGATTTCGGCCGTTCCGATACGAACTCCACCGGGATTGAGTATCGCATCTGAGCGACCGTAAATGATAAGGCCACCGTTGCGCGTTATTTCAGCGTAATCCCCGTGGGCCCAAACCCCGCTGAAGCGTTCAAAATACGCCTGATGATAGCGCCTGCCATCGGCATCGTTCCAGAAACTAACGGGCATGCTGGGAAATGGACGGGTGCAGACCAGCTCGCCCCGCATTTCCCTGACAGACTGTCCTTCTTCGTTAAAAACTTCAACGGCCATGCCGAGTCCCGGTGCCTGCAGCTCGCCCCGGCGCACTGGCAGGAGGGGATTGCTGAGGGCAAAACAGGAGACGATATCTGTACCGCCTGAAATGGAACAGAGTGGAATAGTTGCCTTGATGTGTGCGCTTGTGAAGTCATAATTTGCCGGCAGCAGCGGCGAGCCAGTAGAGAGAATGGTGCGCAGATGTTTTAGGGGATGTTTTTCATTGGGGCGCAGGCCGGATTTCTCAACGACCGAAAGGAATTTGGCACTGGTTCCAAAAACGCTGATGTTTTCTGCATCAATGATATCAAAAAGCCGATTGGCATCGGGCCATGTGGGCGCGCCGTCATAGAGTACCAGTGTCGTGCCAAGTGCCAGGGCACTGACCATCCAGTTCCACATCATCCACCCGGTAGTGGTATAGAAAAACAGACGGTCTTCTGCACGAAGATCGGTATGCAGCGCCAGTTCTTTCAGGTGCTGCAGCAGCGTGCCGCCCGCGCCATGCACGATTCCCTTAGGTCTGCCGGTGGTGCCTGATGAAAACAGCAGATAGAGCGGATGGTCAAAGGGGTATGGGGTAACATCAAGCGCCTCGGCGGGACGCAGAAACGCATTCCACGAAGTGGCGCGGCCATTGGCCTCAATAGAGGCGGGCAGCCCCAGTACCGGGCAGACAACAACTGTTGCAAGTCCCTTAAGTGCCTGCAGGTATTGCGGGATTTTCTCGAGGCTCTCGTGCGTTTTTCCCTGCCAGACATGACCGTCCTCCACAAACAGCACAACAGGCTCAGCCTGCCCGAGGCGGTCGATGGTGGCATTAACCCCAAAATCTGGCGAACAGGACGACCATACGCCGCCAAGGCTTGCGGTTGCGAGCATTGCGATGACGGCAAAGGGGCTGTTTGGCAGAATGGCGGCGACCCGTGCCCCGCGTGTTACGCCTGCCATGCGCAGTGCCGCAGCACACTCTGCCACGCGCTGATTTAATTCGCGAAAGCTGATTTCCTCGCGCGCGCCCTGTTCATTAATGGCGATAATTGCGAGGTGCTCATCGTTGCGCGATAGCAGATGACGGGCAAAACTTAAGCTCGCGCCGTTGAACCAGCGTGCGCCAAACATCCCTTTTTCAGCATCCAGCACGCGTTCTGCCGGTGTGTCAAATGTCACGCCGATAAAGTCGCAAAACGTTTTCCAGAAGGCTTCAGGTGCTGCTACTGACCAGCGGTGCAGTGAGTGGTAGTCACTGAAGGTGCAGTGGTGTGTGCGTTCGGCAAAGCGCAGAAATTCTGCCATCCGGCTGTGGTTTTCAGGCAGGGGCGGGGGTGTCCAGAGAATCTCGGGCATGTTTGGCTCCGTGCTAAGAGGGATTTGCCAACAGAGCGTTGGCGACTTTTGACTGGTTTTTGCGTTGAAGCACGCGGCAAATAGCGTCTCCAGCCGAAACAACCTGGTAGATGTCCACACCGGTTTCCATGCCGAGGCCATGCATGAGGTAGAGCAGGTCTTCCGTGGCAACATTACCGCTTGCGCCGCGCGCGTACGGGCAGCCTCCGAGGCCCGCGACCGCGCTGTCAAAGCGACGGATGCCACAGTCAAGCGAGGTTGACACATTCGCAACCGCCTGCCCGTAGGTGTCATGAAAATGCATGGCAAGCTGGTGTGCCGGCAGAACATGGGCCATGGTTTTTAAAAGTGCTTCAGTCTGGCGCGGTGTGCCGACACCAATGGTATCACCAAGACTGATTTCGCCCGCTCCAAGTTCGAGCAGCATGGCGGTTACTTCAGCCACTTTTGCGGGTTTAATTTCGCCTTCATAAGGACAGCCCAGCACACAGGAAACGTAGGCTCGCACCCTGACGCCGTGCGCATTGGCAAGTGCCATCACCGGGCGGAAACGCTCAATGCTCTCGGCAATCGAGCAGCGGATATTGCGCTGATTAAACTGCTCGCTTGCGGCAGTAAAAATGGCGATGTTTTCAACGCCCGCAGCCAGTGCACGCAGCATCCCGGCCTCATTAGGCACGAGCGCTGAATAGTGTACACCCGACACGCGCTCAATCTCAGCCAGTACGGTCTCGCCATCGGCAAGCTGCGGAATGGCTTTAGGGGATACAAAGCTTGTGACTTCAATGTTTTTAAGCCCGCTGTGACTGAGGGCATTAATGAGTGCCACCTTGGCGGCTGTCGGCACAAAGGCGGATTCATTCTGCAACCCGTCACGTGGCCCCACCTCAATCAGAGTGACTTCCTTTGGGTTGTTCATGCTTATCCTTCCAAGCTGTCATCCGCCGCCTCTTCCAGCGCCAGCAATTCTACGCCTTCACTGACCTGCGCACCTACCGCGAAATAAATGGCCGTGACACGGCCGCCGCGCGGGGCATACAGAGTGTGCTCCATTTTCATGGCTTCAAGCACCATGAGACGCTCGCCCTTACTGACCGTATCGCCAATGTTTTTAAGGATGGCAACAACGGTTGACGGCATCGGAGCGGTCAGTTCAGCCTCTGCGGCCTCCTGTTCGGCAGATGCCCACTGTGCGCGGCTTGTGGTTCCGGGGCCATCGGGGGTATAGAATGTCCACTGATGCGCATGACGCTCAAATGGCAGTTTTATTCGCTCCCCATCAACGTCAAGGTAGAGGATATCGCTTTTCAGGAGTCCCTTAAGCACATGACGCGACTCAGTGGTTTCAAGTACGAGAGTGTCAGGCGATTGCGGGGTTATCTGCACTTCATATATGCCATCCGCGAGCTGGTAGCGGGCAGGCCAGCGGCGATGGCGCCCCATGTGCCAGCCAAATCCTGACTGTGCCAGCGGGCTGAGGCCTGATTGAAGCTGTAAATAATCGGCGGTGGCGGTTGCAAAGAGCAGGGTGTTTGTATTGGGTGCCTCAAGGGATACGGTATTTTCGCTCAAAAAATGCGTGTCATGCTGTGCATTTGCAAATACTGGATGTTTTAGGATGCGCTCTACAAATGCAATATTGGTGCGCACGCCGCCTACATGAAAATCAGCCAGCGCACGTGTGAGTCGGGCTATGGCTTCTTCCCGGTTTCTGCCATGGGCAATAAGCTTTGCGAACATGGGGTCGTAATACTGGCTGATAGTCGAGCCTTTGACGATGCCTGAATCAAGGCGAATGCCAGTCCCTTCTGGTATTTTCAAGAAATGCACAACTCCCGTTGAAGGCAGGAAGTTTTCGCGGGGGTCTTCAGCACAGATGCGGCATTCCACAGCGTGTCCATGTGCGCGAATGGCATCCTGTGTTGCCGGCAGTGGTTCGTTTGCGGCAATGCGAAGCTGCCACTCTACCAAATCAAAGCCGGTAATCATTTCTGTCACCGGGTGCTCGACCTGAAGGCGCGTGTTGACCTCCATAAAATAAAACCCAAAGTCGGCATCCACCAGAAACTCAACTGTTCCGGCTCCGCGGTAATCAATGGTGCGGGCAACGGTGCAGGCGGCTTTGGCGAGGCCTTCCCGCAGGGCATCGGGAAGGCCCGGGGCGGGTGCCTCCTCGATAATTTTCTGGTGACGGCGTTGAATGGAGCAGTCGCGCTCAAAAAGGTGAACCACGTTACCGTGGTTATCGGCCATTATCTGGATTTCAACGTGGCGAGGATTCTGGATGAGCTTCTCGATGAGCATGGTGTCATCGCCAAATGCCGCCCGAGACTCACGGCGCGCGCCCTCGAGTGCAGCAGAGAATTCTTCAGGCGCGTGTACCGCGCGCATGCCTTTGCCGCCACCACCGGCAGCCGCCTTCAAGAGGACTGGAAAGCCAATGTTTCTGGCTGCCTCAAAGAGTGTGGCATCCTCCTGATTTTTACCATGGTAGCCCGGCGTCAGCGGCACGCCCGTTCCCTCAAGAATCTGCTTGGCGGTCTGTTTGGAACCCATGGCCTCCATCGCGGCAACCGAAGGGCCAATGAAAACAATGCCTTTTTCCGTCACTGCTTTCACAAAGCGCGGGTTTTCCGAGAGAAAACCATAGCCTGGATGAATGGCGCACACACGGGCTTTTACCGCAGTTTCCACCAGAACATCGATATTCAGATAACTGGAAAGCGCTCGTGGCTCGCCGATACAAAAGGCTTCGTCCGCGAGACGCACATGCTCACTGTCTGCATCTGCCGTTGAATACACGGCAACCGATTCAATGCCGAGGCGGCGCAGTGTTTTAATGATGCGGCAGGCAATTTCACCGCGGTTGGCAATCAATACCCGTTTAAACATATTTACCCCTTGCTCCAGTCCGGTGCCCGCTTTGCAAGAAAGGCACGCAGCCCCTCCTGGCCTTCGGCGCTGACACGCGTTTGGGCGATTTTACGCGCGGTTAGTTCAAGAATGCCCTCATCAATGGGGCGGTTGGCCACATCAGAAACCAGCTGTTTGCAGGCTGCAACGGCATTTGGCGCATTGCGGGCGAGCGTTTCTGCAAGCTCCATGGTGACTGTATCAAGCTTTGATGCATCCACCATGCGGCAGAGCAGGCCAAGAGTCAGTGCTTCCTGTGCGCTAAAGCGCTCAGCACTCATAAAAAGACGCCGCGCTTGCCGTGCGCCCATGGCTTCAATTACATAGGGGCTGATGACAGCAGGAATAAGACCGAGGCGTGTTTCTGAAAAACAAAAACTCGCGGTTTCACTGGCGATGGCCATGTCGCAGGCGGCAATAAGGCCGACCCCGCCGCCAAAGGCGCTGCCCTGCACTTTAGCCAGAGTGGGTTTGGGGCTGTGATAGAGCGTATGCATGACGCGCGCGAGCACCCGTGCATCAGCGAGGTTTTCCGCTTCGCTGAAGTTGGTCATGCGCTGCATCCATGCGAGGTCGGCACCCGCGCTGAAGTGCGTGCCATTGGCGCCGAGCACGATGACGCGGGTCTCTGGACAGGCGATGGCACTCTCAAGGGCAGCCTGAAGGCCGAGAAGCAGCGTGTCATCAAAGGCATTGTGCTTTTGCGTACGATTCAGTGCGATGCAGCGAATGTTCTGAATCTGCTCACAAACAAGGTCATCGTTCACCAAAAAATCTCCCTGTTACAGCGCTTTACATGCGAAATACGCCAAAGTGCGTGGGCTCAATTGGAGCATTTAGAGCGGCAGACAGACTAAGTCCGAGCACGGTTCGCGTGGTGTGTGGGGCGATAACCCCATCATCCCAGAGCCTTGCGCTGGCGTAATACGGATTCCCCTGATGCTCATACTGCGCCCGGAGCGTGTCCTTAAAACGCGCTTCTTCCTCAAGCGGCCACTCAGTTCCGTGTTTTGCGAATTTGTCGCGCTGAATTTGGGCCATGACGTTGGCTGCCTGCTCTCCCCCCATGACGGAAATGCGCGCATTAGGCCAGGTCCAGAGAAAGCGGGGATCGTAAGCGCGCCCGCACATGGCATAGTTTCCAGCTCCAAAACTGCCGCCGACAATCACGGTGAGCTTGGGGACGCGGGCGTTGGCAACGGCCATCACAAGCTTCGCGCCGTGTTTGGCAATACCTTCAGATTCGTATCGGCTGCCCACCATAAAGCCTGTAATGTTTTGTAGAAAAATCAGCGGGATACCGCGCTGGCAGCACAGTTCGATAAAGTGTGCGCCTTTTTGTGCGCTTTCCGAAAAGAGAATGCCGTTGTTGGCGATGATGCCGACTGGATATCCAAAGAGGTGTGCGAATCCACAGACCAGTGTGCTGCCGTACAGCGCCTTGAATTCATCCAGCACCGAGCCATCGACAATACGGGCGATAATTTCACGCACGTCAAAGGGCTTGCGCGGGTCGGCCGGTACGATGCCGTTCATCTGTTCAGCCGGATAAAGGGGCTCAAGGGATTCACGCATCAACACCGTTTCAGGTTTTTTGCGGTTAAGATGCCCTATCAGTGTACGGGCAATCTGTAAGGCATGCGCATCATTCTCGGCCATGTGGTCAGCAACACCAGAACGGGTGCAATGGACAGCAGCACCTCCGAGGTCTTCAGCGCTGACCTCTTCGCCGGTTGCGGCCTTAACAAGCGGGGGACCGCCCAGAAAAATGGTGGCCTGATTTTTTACCATCACCGATTCATCGGCCATGGCAGGTACATACGCGCCACCGGCGGTGCACGAACCCATAACCACGGCTATCTGCGGAATGTTCATCGCCGACAGTTGAGCCTGGTTGAAAAAAATACGCCCGAAATGGTCTCGGTCTGGAAAGACTTCATCCTGACGTGGCAAAAAAGCGCCGCCGGAATCCACGAGGTAGATGCAGGGCAGGTGATTCTGGCGGGCTATTTCCTGAGCGCGCAGGTGTTTTTTTACCGTGAGCGGGTAATACGTTCCGCCTTTAACAGTGGCATCGTTGATGACCAGCATGCACTCCGTGCCATTGACGCGGCCAATTCCGGTGATGAGGCCGGCAGCGGGCACCGTGTCTTCATACACTTTCCATGCAGCCAGTGGCGAAAGCTCGAGGAACGGACTTCCGGGGTCGAGCAGATGCTCAAGGCGCTCACGTGCAAGCAGTTTACCGTGGCGGCGATGGCGTTCGCGCGCCTTTTCATCTCCGCCCTGATACACCGTATTGAGCGCGGCATCAATGGTGTCGAGCAGCGCACGCATACTTGCTTCATTGTGTTTGAAATCCTGAGAAGCCGGGTTGATTTGGCTTAAAATCCTCGACATACCACTTCCTTAACGAATCATTACATTCGACAATGCCACAATCAGCCACACCATCCAGGTTATTTCAAAAAACCATGGCATGGTCGAACCCTTGACGAGGCGGTAAATCAGTGCCGGAACGGCGGTAATGGCTACTGGAAGACCTGCCAGCACAAGTACCTTGCGCACGGTCTCACCGATGTAACCACTGCTGAAGACCATGGCAAGCCAGCCGTTAACGGTCGTAAAGAGCATATCGACCCCGATGACCACCATATGGCCGTAGCGGGAAAATACAACGGCAAGCAGACTCAACAACAGATAGAAAAGGCCTTGTTTTAACATGATTATCCCTGTCCTTTATAAACGTTCCACAGCAATTGCGGTTGCCTCTCCTCCACCGATACAGAGTGCGGCGACCCCGCGTTTCAGATGCTGACGCTCAAGGGAGCGAATGAGGGTAACAAGAATACGCGCTCCACTTGCGCCTATAGGGTGCCCAAGCGCACAGGCGCCACCATGAATGTTAACACGGTTGATGTCAAGGGACAGTTCGCGGATGGCGGCCATGGCGACAACAGCAAATGCTTCATTGATTTCAAAAAGGTCAACCGTGTCGAGTGTCCAGTCAGCGCGCGCCATCACTTTACGAATGGCGTCAACGGGAGCTGTCGTAAACCAGCGCGGCTCCTGTGCGTGGCTTGCCTGAGCCACGATGCGTGCCAGCGGTCGCAGCCCGCGCGCGCGGGCTTCAGATGCCCGCATCAGGACAAGGCTTGCCGCGCCATCAGAGATACTGCTGGAATTGGCGGCGGTAACGGTACCATCTGGCTTGAAGGCCGGGCGCAGCTGTGCGATTTTTGCAAGTTTTGCCACATCGGGGCTTTCATCGCGGTCAACAAGGGTGTCGCCCTTGCGCCCGGCGATGGTCACCGGAACCAGTTCGGCGGCAAACGCACCATTTTCCTGCGCGAGGAGTGCGGACTTCATGGAGCGCTCGGCAAAGGCGTCCTGTTCGGCGCGGGTAAATCCAAAGTGGCTTGCGGTGTCTTCAGCATAAACCCCCATGAGGCGTCCGGGCTCGTAGGCATCTTCAAGGCCATCGAGAAAGAGGTGATCTTTCAGTTCACCATGACCCAGCCTATAGCCGGCGCGTGCTTTGGCAAGGAGGTAGGGAGCATTGCTCATGCTTTCCATCCCGCCGGCCAGTACGATATTCGCACTGCCCGCAACAATCAGGTCGTGCGCGGTCATGACGGCTTTCATGCCGGAGCCGCACATTTTATTGAGGGTGGTGGCGCCTGCGCTGTCGGGAATGCCGGCACCAAGCGATGCCTGGCGCGCCGGTGCCTGGCCAATGCCGGCCTGCAGTACGCAGCCTGTTATCACCTCATCAATCTCACGGGGGTCAATGCCTGCTTCGGCAATGGCCGCGCGGTTTGCAAATGCGCCAAGCTCAGGGGCCGTCAGGGGAGCGAGACTTCCCAGAAGATTGCCCATCGGCGTGCGTTTTGCACCAACAATTACCACGTCATCACGTTCCATGCGCCTCTCCCCCTTTACGCGGTTTCTTTAAACAGTTCTCGCCCTATCAGCATGCGCCGGATTTCAGAAGTTCCGGCTCCGATTTCATAGAGCTTTGCATCACGCAGCAGACGTCCTGCCGGATATTCGTTGATGTAGCCGTTGCCGCCAAGAATCTGAATGGTCTGCAGCGCCATCGCTGTCGCTTTTTCAGCGGTAAACAAAATGATACCGGCGGCATCCTTACGGTCGACCGTACCGCGGTCGCATTGTGCTGCCACGCTGTAGAGCCATGCTCGTGACGCCGAGAGGGCGGTGTACATGTCAGCGAGCTTGCCCTGTATGAGCTGAAACTCACCAATCGGCTGGTCAAACTGGCGACGTTCGTGCACGTAGGGCAGCACGACATCCATGCACGCCTGCATGATGCCAACAGGGCCTGCAGCAAGCACCGTACGCTCGTAGTCAAGGCCACTCATCAGTACCCGCACGCCGTTATTGACTTCACCAAGGACGTTTTCTGCCGGTACATGGCAGTCTTCAAAGACCAGTTCACACGTTTCTGAGCCGCGCATGCCGAGCTTATCGAGTTTTTGCGCGGTGCGAAAACCGCTGAACCCTTTTTCTATGATGAATGCAGTAATGCCTTTGGCGCCTGCATGAGTATCCGTTTTGGCATATACCACCAAAACATCGGCGGATGGGCCGTTGGTTATCCACATTTTAGTGCCGTTCAGCACATAGCCATCCTGCGTGCGTGTGGCCCGAAGCTGCATGCTGACGACATCCGACCCGGCATTGGGCTCACTCATGGCAAGTGCGCCAACGTGCTCTCCCCGAACCAGCGCCGGGAGGTAGCGGGCCTTTTGCGCTTCATTGCCATTAAGGTAAATCTGATTCACACACAGGTTAGAGTGAGCGCCATAGCTGAGTCCTACGGACGCTGAAGCGCGTGAAATCTCTTCCATGGCAATGACGTGGGCAAGATACCCCATGCCGGCACCGCCATAGGCGTCATCAACCGTAATGCCAAGCAGCCCCATTTCTCCCATTTTTGACCACAATGCGTGGGGGAAGGCGTTTTCATGGTCAATCTGTGCGGCAATCGGCGCAATTTCCGCTGCTGCAAATGCCCGGACGCTGTCACGCAGGAGCATGAGTGTTTCATCAGGATAAGGGTATGAAGGATTAACCATATGTGTGACTTCCTGTAACCTGGAAAATTACGCTAGACTATACCCAATCAAAACGAAGTTGCAACTGCATTTTGCAGATGCACGGGCAGGAGTAGTGCTTATGCACGCGGGAGCACTCTGGGGATGCGGTATTCTGGATTACCGCGAAGTCTTTGATGTCGATGATGAAATACTCAAAGGGCGTATACTCGAACATGCCTGCGGGCCCACGGCTTTTAATGCCGAGCAGACTGCGCGAGGACAGGTGGTGCTCAGTCAGGATGCGCTGTTCGCGCTGCCTCATTCCACACTTGGGGAGTATATCAACAGTGCCGCTGAAAACATCCATGTCAAATCACGCCGTGAGGGGCTTCGCACCTTTCTTGCAGATTTTACGACCGGACTTCGCGAGGGGCGTTACCGCGCGGTAAGCGAACTTCCTTTTCCTGAAACGAATTTTTCGTTTGACTGCGTATTGACAGCGCATTCACTGTTTCAAGACGTACATCCGAATCATCTCGATTATCATCTGGCAATTCTTCTGGAACTGGCGCGCCTTGCGCCAGAAGTGCGCCTCTATCCGCTGACAGACCATACTGGTACCCCGGCGCTGCTCCTCGGGCCGCTGCTGCTCGCTTTACAACAGAAAAATCATGGCACGGAAGTGCGGGAAGTCAGAGGCGTCGATGGCGGTGCTTCTGGCGCGATGCTGCGCATCTGGGCCAATGAGTGCCCGCTGTAAGTGTGAATGCGTGCGCCTTGATGCGCGAGTGAACTCAGCCGCAACTACTGATGGGAATACCCATTCCCATTGTGCGTAACACTGTATATACTCCGCCAATTTTTGGGGTGTATAAAATATGGAATGGACAGCAGGTCTCCTGCTTGCTTTTGCGGTATCATTCGCACTGGTTTTTGTGGTGCGTAAATATGCGCTTGCAAAAGACATCATCGATATTCCAAACCACCGCAGTTCACACCTTCAGCCAACACCCCGCGGGGGCGGCATTGCCTTTGTGGTGGTATTTGTTCTTTCGCTGCTGGTCATGGGTGTTCGTGGCATGCTGCCATCCGTCCTTTCTGCCGGCATGACTGCCAGTCTGGTGCTGGTGGCATCTACGGGGTTTGTGGACGACTGGCGTGGCTTATCGCCAAAGACGCGTCTTTTGCTTCACATGCTCGCGGCCACCCCTGGTCTCTGGGCGATTGGCGGCGTACCGTCACTCAGTTTTGCAGGATTCATGATACCTTCAGGCGTCTGGCTGACAGGCTTTGGATTACTGTTTCTCGTCTGGTACCTGAACCTTTTTAATTTTATGGACGGCATTGACGGTATTGCGGCAGTTGAGACGATAACCATCGCACTTTCCGGCAGTTTACTGTTCGCGCTTTCTCATCATGCTGATGGTGCGATGATGCCGCTTTTTCTAGTGGCGTCAGTTCTTGGTTTTTTGTGCTGGAACTTCCCGCGGGCGCGCATTTTCATGGGGGATGCGGGCAGTGGATTTCTTGGGCTGACCCTCGGGCTTTTGACGTTGCTTGCCGGCCACACGGCTCCCGAACTTTTTTGGGGATGGCTGATTTTTGCTGGAGTGTTTGTAGTTGATGCAACCACGACCCTGCTTGTGAGGCTTTTTCGGCGCCGTAATGTCTTTGATGCGCACCGCACACATGCCTATCAGCATGCTGCACGACAAAGCAGTCACCAGAGCGTCGTGGCTCTCGTATTCATTCTTAACAGCATGTGGTTGCTGCCCCTCGGTCTGCTCGCAGGCCTTGGAAAGCTCGACGGTTTTCTGGCGCTTGTTATCGCCTGGCTTCCGCTCGTGCTGCTGGCGTTGGTTCTTGGAGCGGGCACCGCTGAAACTGAACTTTGTGGCGAAAAAAACGGCATAAAAGGGGTGTCTTAAGTTTCTGTTAAGGTTCAGGGTGTAAACTTTACGGTGAACAACACATTAATTAATCAGCAGCCACCCAAGGTGCCATGGAAGCGTTCTGTGGATGAAAGTTGGTGGTTGCATCGAAGGGAGATGTTCTGATGTTGATTTTGACGCGACGCATTGGTGAAACACTGATTATCGGTGACGATGTGAATATTACGGTGTTAGGTGTAAAGGGCAACCAGGTTCGCCTCGGAATTAATGCCCCTAAAGATGTTTCAGTGCACCGTGAAGAAATCTACCTGCGCATCCAGCAGGAAAAGCAGTCTTCTGACTCTGAAGACGAAGTGGTTTAAGTCAGGTTGTGCAGTCATTTCTGACTGCACAAACACGTTTGTGGTGCAATTTAACGAAGCCTTACGAATAATCAGTGGGGCATCCCTTCCGATAGTGTCCACGAAGGCTCGCATCCCCCGATGAAAGCCAGTGCATTACCCCCGCTCCATCAAGCACGCCAAGCTGTCCCAACGCATTAACGCCACTCGCGATTCCCTCAAGAGCGTCTGTATGGCGGCTGACCGAAACCGCGCGTCCGCGCAGGCAATCAAACGTCTCCCATGCGGCAAGAAAGGCTGAAAAGCCCTGTTCACTGAAAAGGGTCAGAGCGCGCTCAAGCTGTACCAGTACGGCGGCAATAACGGTGTTTCGGCAAAGAGGTTGTCCGGCGAGGTCCATCAGCGCACACCAGGGGGCGTGAAAACCGTGGTTGACCGTACTATCGGCATTGGTATTGATACCGATGCCAATAATGACTTCCGTGCCGCTATTGCTTTCCCCCATCGCTTCAACCAGGCAGCCGGCCAGTTTTTTACCCTGCCAGTAGAGGTCATTTGGCCATTTGACCTCAATCCGCTCATGACTTGCAAACGCACTGAGCGCCTCCAGAACAGCAAGGCTGACCACGAGACTGAGGCCTGCAAGCGCTGAAATATCCCCACTGAAACGCCAGCGTATCGAGCAATAGATGTTTTCACCAAAGGGAGAGTGCCACGTGCGACCCAGTCGCCCGCGTCCGGCCGTCTGCATTTCCGCACAGCAAATGCCAACCCCGTCAAAAGGAAGACTTTCACGCAGGAAACGGTTGGTGGAATCAATCACCGGAAAAAGATGCAGCCTGAAGGGGAGCGAAAAACTGGCTTTTAAGAGTGCCTGCTCAATCTGTGCGGCATCGAGTGGAATAAACGCCTTTTCAAGCCGATAGCCAAGGCCCTGAATCGATTGTACCTTAAGGCCCAGAAGTTCAAGCTGGCGAATCTGCTTCCAGATGGCACTGCGGGAAATACCAAGACGTGCCCCAAGCTGCTCGCCGCTGTGGCAATCACCGTCCTTAAGACAGTGCAAAAGCGGAAGGGGGATATTCATTCATGCTCCGGCAAGCGAAGAAAAGCCACGTCTTTAACGCGGGTATCGCAGCATAACGCGGCAGCGCAGGCTAAAAACGGCGTAAAACCACGCATCTGCCAGAGCTTGTCTACAAGCGGGTCAAGTACCTCTGCGCGCAGGGGGAGTCTTGCTGGAACGGTAAAACGCGTGGTCGGGTATGAAAGCCCCATTCCGGCTGCTTTAATAAACGCCTCCTTTTGTGCCCAGATGTGAAAAAAGGCCATGGCTCTCTGCCATGACGGCAGTCGCTCGAGTACTGCGTTTTCCTCAGGCGAGAAGGAGTGTCTCGCAATGCCTCTATAATTGCGGCATGAAAAATACTCGATATCAACACCGAGTGGAAAATCCTGTCCCACGGCCACCAGCGCAGAATCGGCTGAATGGCTGAGGTTAAAAGTGAGTCCGTCAGCGTCCATCAGGTGAGGCTTGCCATAGTGGTTGGTTGAGAAGACGAGTTTTTCAGGACACACTCCGGTATAGAGTGCGAGTATGCGGCGAAGGCCTGCGTGGGCTGCGATAAAACGGCGTCGGTGATGCTCAAAATAAAAGCGGTCCGCGCGTTCAATTTCATTGTTGTCAAGCAGCGAGCGTGCATCCTCGAGGGGCTTTAGCAGCGAAAAGTGCCAGACGTCTATACGGGTTTGTGAGCGCGTGCGCGGTGTAACGTCAGTGGGTGTAAAAATCTGCATGCAATCACCAGAAGCCGGAGGACAGTGGCATCTCATCACCGTTGTAGGGTATCATAGCGCATGATAATACATTCACCAATGGGTATTTGATGAGTCGGCAATTTTTGGATTTTGAACAACCCGTGGAGGAGTTGAATCAAAAGATTCAGGCCTTACGCATGCTGAGCAACGACAATGAGGTTAATCTCAGCGATGAAATCGCGCGCCTTGAGGCAAAATGCGATGAGCTCCTGGCCAGCACATTCTCAAGCCTTGAGCCGTGGCAGATTACGCAGATGGCGCGCCATCCACTGCGCCCGCAGACCACGGACTACATCGAAGGTATTTTTACCGATTTTCAGGAACTGCATGGCGACAGGCACAATTCCGCGGCTCCGGCGATTATCGGCGGACTTGCGCGTCTGAACGGTGAGCCGGTCGTGGTGCTTGGGCACCAGAAAGGCAAGCGCACGCCTGAGAAAGTTTATCGCAATTTTGGGATGGCACGCCCGGAAGAGTACCGTAAGGCACTGCGCCTCATGAAGCTTGCCGAGAAATTCAAGCTGCCGGTATTTACCTTTATTGACACGGCAGGGGCATATCCGGGCATTGGCGCCGAAGAGCGCAATCAGTCGGAAGCCATTGCCCGCAATCTTTTTGAAATGGCACGCCTTGAGACGCCGGTTATTTGCACCATTACCGGGGAGGCCGGTTCCGGTGGCGCACTCGCCATTGGCGTTGGCGACCGGGTGCTGATGCTTCAGTACAGCATTTATTCCGTTATCTCGCCGGAGGGCTGCGCGTCCATCCTCTGGAAAGATGCTGCCAAAGCCTCAGATGCCGCCCGTGCCATGGGGATTACCGCGGATAAAATTTTTGAGCATGGTCTTGTCGATGATGTTATCAGTGAGCCCCTGGGGGGCGCGCATCGTAATGTGGCTGAAATGACTGAGGCCCTGAAAAAGGTGCTTATCTCCGAGTTACAGTCTCTGAAGCGTTTTTCTGCCGCAGAGCTTGTTGAGCGGCGGTATAAAAAATTCCTGGCGATGGGAGCCTGTGGCTGAGTCGCTCCTGAGTCCTGAGTGGGTTGAAACGCTGTCGCGTTTCAGCACACTTTACGTGGGCTTCAGTGGTGGCCTTGATTCTACCGTTCTTTTGCACGCCCTGTGCACGAACCCTTCTCTGGCACCAAAAGTGAGAGCCGTGCATGTGCACCATGGTCTGAGTGCGCATGCCGATGCGTGGGAAGCGCATTGTGCGCGGGTGTGTGAAACGTTATCGGTGCCGCTTTTAGTAAGACGCGTGGCTTTTAGCGAGCGCGACAACCTTGAAGAGCGCGCCCGCCTTGCACGTTACGCCGTATTTGCCGAGTGCCTCGATGCTGACGATTGCCTGGTGCTTGGGCACCATCAGAACGACCAGGCAGAAACAGTGCTGATGCGCCTTTTGCGGGGCAGCGGGGTGGAAGGGCTTGCCGGTATGCGTGCCATCAGAACGTTTGCCGCCGGCATGCTGGCGCGCCCGCTGCTCAACTGCCCGCGCGCGCGCCTTGAAGCGGTTGCAGAACGGCTCGGGCTTTGCTGGGTAGAGGATGACAGTAATGCCTGCGAGGCGCTTTCACGCAATTTTATACGCCAGAGCATTCTGCCGCTAATCGCCGGGCGCTACCCAGGTGTCATTGAGACCCTTTCCCGCAGTGCCGGGCATTTCGAGGCGGCACAAGTGAACCTCGAAACGCTCGCACATCTCGACTGTACAGCGCTTGCAACATCATCTGACCGGCTCGCGCTCTCGTATCTTTTGCCCCTGTCGCCGTTTCGCCGCGATAACGTACTGCGTGTGTGGCTGCGTGCAAACGGAGTTCGCATGCCGTCAGCGGCAGTGTTCCAGCGCATTACCCGAGAACTCCTTACAGCGCGCCCCGATGCCATGCCGCGCGTGGCATGGGGAGAGGTGCAGCTTTGCCGCTACCGGGACACTCTATGGCTTTTACCAAAATCCCGGGTTTTGTCTGAAATGGATGCTGCGCCACCGTTCATGACATGGGATACCTTCCCAGACCCTCTGCAACTTCACGATGGGCGTGTGCTGCGCGCCAGTCCTGCACAAGCCGGGCTCAGTGTTCCACCCGCTGCTGCTGTTCGCACAGGTTTCAGGGCATTTGGGGAGAGGATGCGCTGGCGCGGGCAGACGAAGGCCATCAAAAAACTTTTTCAGGAATGGGGCGTTCCCCCATGGGAGCGCACGCGCATTCCGCTGGTTTATATCAACGATGAACTCGCCGCCATCGTCGGTTTTGCCATAGCCGATCCGTTTTTTTGTCGGGATGGTGGATGGGTGCTGGATATCATGCATACTTGAGACTCTGCAATATACTCCCGTGACGGCGCTGGTTGCTCCTCCTGCGGGCAAAGTGATACATACAGTTTTTTCAGCGATGACTCCTGTGCTTCCCAGCAGACTTTTTCTGCAGCGACTCGCGCATTTTCCCGCAGGCGCAGACGCAAAGCCTCGTCTTTAAGAAGTATTCCAATGGCGTGTGAAAGCGCGCGACCATCGCCTGCTGGCGTGCACATCCCCACCTCGTGCTCCCTGACAATGCGCCGAATTTCTGGCATGCCTGATGCCACTACCGGCAGGTGGGCCTGGATGTATTCAAAGAGTTTATTGGAGTCGGTGGTGTAATGGTTCAGGCACGTGTTTTCGATGGGTTGCACGCCGATGTCGGCAGAGACCGTATAAAGCGGCAATACCCGCAGCGGGACTGTCGGGAGAATAAATACCCTTTCCTGAAGCTGAAGCGAACAAATCTGCTCGTGCAGCGTGTGTTCAAGGCGTCCTGAACCAATCAGCACAAAATAGGCTTCTTTGTTTTCAAGGGCGGCGTTAATAAAGAGATGCAGCCCGCGCCCCTGCTGAAGCCCCCCCTGGTAGAGCACGATGGGCCAGGGTTGCTGCAGGCCGAGACGTTCTCGCAGCAGGGAAGTGCGGACCACGTTGCTGATGCGGCGCGGTCGGTTTTGCAGCACCAGCGGGCGGGGAATGCGCCATGCTCTGGCGAGAAATGCAGCACGCAGGCGGGTCGTCGTGATAACAGCATCCGTACGCGGTAAAAGTCTGGATTCAATACCCGCTACCAGCCCGCGAAAGGCGGCATATCCCTCGCGGCTGGTGCTGATTTCATGCGCATCATATACAATGCGTGCGCGGCAGAGTTTTGCGGCCAGCCAGGCGGTTGGCAGGGTGTTCACATCATGCGCGTGCACAATCGCGGGCTTTGTGAGCACCAAACGAAACAAGAGGTTTGCGTGCACGGTAAGCTTTGAGACAATACGCAGCAGCCCGCCCGATTTTCTCTGACTGAATGGCGGTAGAGAGGGTCTTTCAGTATGCGTCTTAAAGGTAGTACGCGGCTTTTTTATGGCATGAAGCAGGAGTGCAAGCGGGCTGCTTGCAACTCGAACGACCTTTATCCCCTCTGGCAGCGTTTCCTTCCAGGGGGTGGCGGGTGTGTACGGCTTTTTACAAAGCGCAAATACAGTTACCTCGTAACCCGAGGCCTGCAGGGTTCGTGCTTCGTTCAGCACGCGCGCGTCATTGGTAAATTCATTCCATACAATCATGGCAATAGTGGGCATCATGATACTCTCAGGTTGGACAGTCATTTTCCACTCGCGGTTCCGTTAAATGCGAGCGCTTTTCCTTCGCCGGCGAGTATACCCGAGATCAAATGTCTTGCACATGCCGCATTGCATTAGTGCGAAAAACAAGTACAATAAGGCCTGATTAAAGTCATTGGAAATGCTTTTGTCCCGCCTCAAAACTGCTCTTGGATGGTATGCGTCCGTTGGCGCCAAACTTTTGCGTCAGGTGCCGCAAACCGCCTTTTCAGGCGTTGCCGCAAGCCTCGTTTCACAGATAGCGATGCTGCTCGCGTTTTTTTTGCCACTTAAGGTGATTCTGTTGCTGGGTTCGGACAGAATACCGCACTTTTTTCCGACCTTACTGCAACATCTTGGACTGCAACAGCTGGTACTCTTGCTAAGCCTCGGGGCATTCTTCTGTTACCTGCTCCACCTTGGCATGGAGCGGCTTGTGGGGCGGCTTGCTGCTCGAAGTGGCGAAATGCTCCTTAACCGTAACCAGAAAATTCCGCTTTTTGCCAATCAGGAAGAGATTGCGACGCGTGCCTGCATGCGTTATATCCGTAGTCTCTCAGCCCTTGTCTATGTTCTGATGGTTCTGTCGCTCCTTGCCGGCTTCTGGTTACCGCTGGCATGCCTTGTTGGCGGGTACTGGGTCTGTGCACTGGTGTTTGCGAGGCTGCTGCAGGTTTTTAGCAGGCGTTTTGCGAGGATAGTCGAGGAGCGGCTTACAGACGTTGTTCAAACGCTGTCTGCACTTGGATTTTTGCTGGCTTTTCTGTGGATGGTCGCCACTTTTCCGACAATCCGAGCCGATGGAGGTGTTTTGAAAACGGCCGTCGCGTTACTCGCGGTTCGTCAGGTGATGCAGCAGATGACCCAGTTCATTACACTCTTTTCGCAGCTGCGTGCACAGCAGCTGCACATTGATACCCTCTTTTTTCAGCACTGCTTACCCGCCGCTACAGCACCAGTCGACTCGCATACCCTGTGGCCATGGGTCTTGCCTGAAGAACGGGCGGTATGGATTCAGGATGTGCTGGACATGGTGTCAGGCGGCTCTGTTATTGTACAGGCATCACACTGGTTTCGAGGGAACGGCGCGGCTTTTGCCGTTGAAGCAGAGTTTCCTCCGGGAGTACGCAAACACTGCCTTCTGCGCCTTTTCAGCCAGCGTCAGGCGGCTTTCGCACGCCATGAACAGGTACTTTTCAAAGCCATCGACAAAGCGACACTGCCAATGCTTCCGTGGATGGGGGCGGCATCAGTTCATGGCTTTACCTGCCATGTGCATCATTCAGGAGCGTTTACACGCATTACAACGGGTTTACGCGAAAGCGTCATTGAGGCGCTGGCCGCAATAATGGCGTTCACCCCGCCACCACAGCTTACCGCCTCCTGGAGGCGTTCGCGAAAACCACTCGGGCAGCGCCTTGATGATGCGTTGTGCAGGCGGCTTTATGCGGTATTTGCGGGAATCCCGGGCCTTACACGCCTTCTGCAGTCCATGGAAGACACCGTGTCTCTGTTGCCCACGCTGCCGCTGCAGCTAGTTAATCCGGCAGCATTGACACCAGAGAGTCTGGTACGCGATGCTTCAGGCGCAATTGCGATTATTCCCTGGGGGGCATGGAGTATTGAACCAGTGGGGGCTTCCTGGCCGCTTCATCTCCTGCCGGCGTTAAAGTCGATGCTTCCGGCACTCCGCGAGCGTCGCCCCGAATTAAGCGGCTGTGAGTACACCACGCTTGCGCTGGTGGCGCACTGGTTTACCATTGAAAAGCAGTTTCAGCTGGAGCAGTTCAGCGCGCTGGAACAGACCCTCGATTCATTGCGTGTGCTGCTCGATGGCAGTGCAGAGACACTTGAAGTGGCCTGAAGCCGGAGTGCTGCCCCCGCAAGCAGCGCCAGCAGCAGATTCCAGCCTGCAAGGCGAAACACCGCAAAAAACAATCCATAAGCCCCCATTGTCAGAAGCGTGACAGCAGCTGCCGCCGACAGTATCGGGAGTTTTGCGCGCTGCTTCCAGAACACCCACAGCGGCCAGAGAAAAAAACTCGCATAGAGCATAAAGCCCGGTATGCCGCCAACCATCAACCAGTACATTACCCAGTTATGGATATAGCCCACACTTTGCAGAGAGAACTGACCTGAAGTATCCCCAAGGCGGATGGTATGGCGGCTGCCAATCCCTGTGCCGGTAAAGGGGTGATTCATGAGCCCATTCATCGCGATACGATATTCTTCCAGGCGAATGGAAATGTTGTCATCCTCTAGTCCGGCCTGACTCACGAGGGCGGTAGATACTTTTTGAAAACGAGTCATCCAGAAGGCTTCGAGATTAAAGGCTTTGACAATTAATACGCCACCGACTACGAGTATCAGGAGCGATACCATAAAAGTGCGAAGCTGCTTACGGAAGCAGATGGCGACAAGCAGACCGCTGGCAGCGATTCCCAGCAGCATTGCGGCAAACATGCTGCGAGTCAGAGATTCAAGGACGGCAGCAAGAGCAATGAGTGCGCAGAGGCGCAGAGCGTTTCTCAAGAGGCGTGACGTGGTAAACGCGCTCATCAGGGTAAAGAGTACGCAGCCAAGTGGTACCATTTCACTGGTGGTACTCGCAAGGTACATGGTGACTCTGCCGCGCAGGGGGCCGATGAGCCCCTGAGGTGCGGCATTGCACCCATACTCTTTTACCGCAGCAAGCGTACCTGGCTCTTGCCAGTAACAGGTATAAAGCCCTTCGGAAAAGAAGGTGAAATTGACATCGAGATTAATCAGCAGTGCAAGTGCGCCCAGTGACGCTGCAATCCAGCTGGCGCGCGAACGGATGTCCGTCTGCAGCGCGAGTGCAACTGGAAGCATGAGCCAGAGCAGGGTAAACGGCATGATGCCTCGCAGCCAGTCGTTAAGAGCGACATCGCGCAGGTGCGCGACAATCAGCGAGGCTGTAAGGAGCAGCGCAAAAAGGGTATTTATGGTAAATACCGGAATGCGAGGGGACTCCTTCAGGCGGTATGCCTCAACGAGCGCCATCATCGAAAACGCTCCCAAAAAAAGCAATACCTGATACTCACCCAACCCTAAACCTTCAGGCACCACCGGGATACCAAACAATGTCGGAATGGCAGCGGTCAGCAGCAGCCACGCCCCTCCCTTGCTCGCAAGAAACAGTGCAAACAGGAAGCCTGTCATCAGAAAAACAGGGTGAAGCATGCCCATGCGTGCAAGAACGGCACAAAGCATACCCGTGAGCAAAGCCATGAGCGGGAGAGGGGTGTGCCGCAGTATTTTACAAGCTGTCATCAGTTTTTCCATGTGTTTCAGATACGAATCGCGCGGTAGCCGTCAGGTACCGTTTTTATGGGTTTACCAGGCATTCCCACAACCACAGAATTGTCGGGGATATTCTCAAGTACCACGGCATTGGCGCCAATGATGCAGTTATTGCCTATGCGGATATCACCGAGGATTTTGGCGCCGGCAGCAATGTAGCAGTTGTCGCCAATCACCGGTGCTTTATTGGCTTCTTTAGCAACAAAGGCCTCGCGCGCACCGATGGTAACCCCCTGCCCAATCAGACACCCTCTGCCAATACGGGTATGTACGTGCAGGACAACGCCCATGCCGCCATAAGCAAACAGGCTCCCGGCTCCTATTACAGCACTTGGGGGAATAAAAGAGTTATAGAGTAAAAAAATCAGGTATTGCACGGTTTTCGGTAAAACGGGAACTTTTCGCACATGCAGCCAGTGGCTGAATTGGTATAGCGATATCGCATTCATGTTATCGACCTAAAAGGCTTAATGTTTGACGACTGACAGGCATGCATACCCACAGAAAAACCAGTGCTGTGGCGAGTGTCAGCAGCTCCAGAGGCCAGGAAAAGTATGCCAGCAGAAGCATCAGCGGAGTCCCGAGTGCAACTGTGCGCACGAGGCGGTTTGCCGGCATGGCCGGTTGCGCATGATGCAGCATCAGCAGATAGAGTGCAAGTCCTGTGGCATACAAAAGCATCATTCCTGACAGGCTGTGGACGCGGGTGATGACCAGCATCGAGAAGAGGGCTATGGCAAGATTAATACGCCGCAAAGCGCGGGTCTCCTGTTTGGCAAGCAGGAAACGCTCGTAAATGAGGCAGGCATGATAGAGGGGCAGTATGACCAGTACGGGCGTAAATGGTTTGATAAAGGGCAGCCAGCAGGCAGCAATACATGCACCGAATGCGGCCAGAAAAAAATAATGCAGCGACAGGCTTAAAAGCCCGCTTGCATCAGCGTGTGTGTCACGGGCTTTAACCAGCATTTCAGCAATGACACGTGTGTGAACCGGAAAAAGAAAGCCTGCTGCCTGCACGACTGAGACCTGAACCCGAAAAAGCCCAAGCTCTGCGGCGGGCAGGAAGAACGAGAGGTACCAGGGGAGGATATTGGTAAAGAGGTTATTAACGAGCGTCAGAGCAAAAAGCCCAGGCAGGGTGCGCAACACTTTCACTACTTCTGGTGCAATGTTTGGCGTCTGTGGATGGATTTTTCCTGAAAAGAGCAGGGTGAGCGCGAAAAGACTGGCTGGTATTAGATTGATGGCGATGAGCAGGTTTACGATATCATCAGCAAAGGGTTTAAAGAGAGGGGGCAGCACGAAAAAAAGCGTTGTGAACATCAGCAGATAGAGGCTGACGGCCGTACGCATGAGGTTTGCATAGAGGACAAGCAGCACGCAGTTGCTGAAAAGCATGGCAGCAAGCAGTGCCACACTGCCAACAGGATACACTAAATGCAGCAGCGCAAAGGCAGAGAGAATGAGGAGGCCTAAGGCAAATGAGACGGAAAAGAGCAGCGGACGTTCAACTTGACTGATTAACGGCTCGCCCAGCACATCGGTAAATTTATGGAAAATAAAAACCAGCAGGTTGGTCTTCAGAAACTCCCCATAGGCGGTGAGTCCATAAACCAGTGGAATAAACAGATTAACCAGCAGGCCGGAAATGAGCATCAACGCCTGGGTGATGGCGTTTTGCAGAAACGCAAAGCGTTTCTGCAGGCTTTCTATCAACAAACAACGCATAAAAATCTATACAGCCGTCCAGATACCCCGTGCATCCACCAGATGATAAGGAGCGAGTTCGGTGCGCGTTTTATCCATAAATTCGCGGTGATCAACGAGTAGCAGAAGAATATCTGCCTCACGCATGGCGCTCTCACTGTCAGCAAGCGCTACTTTACCCGCGAGTGAGGCGGGCAGGCTATGAATGTTAGGCTCAACTGCAAAGACAGGGCCCGGGTGCCGTTCAGCAAGTGCCGCAACAATGTCAACGGCCGGACTTTCGCGCAGGTCATCAATATTGGCCTTAAACGCCAGACCAAAACAGGCGATGGTAACATCGCGAGCGGTTTTATGCGGGTTTTTCTGGAGAAACTGCCCGATACTCTGCGACATTTTTTCAAGCACCCATTGCGGCTTGCTGTCGTTTACCTCACGCGCGGTGCGTATAAGGCGGGCTTTCTCAGGAGCACTGCTCACGATAAACCAGGGGTCTACAGCGATACAGTGCCCGCCAACCCCAGGACCCGGCTGCAGGATATTGACGCGCGGATGACGGTTGGCAAGACGAATCAGCTCCCAAACGTTAATCTGAAGCTCATCACACACCATGGAAAGTTCGTTGGCAAAAGCGATGTTGACATCGCGAAAACTGTTTTCGGTGAGTTTACACATTTCTGCGGTGCGGGCATCCGTAATTAGGCATTCACCCTCCACAAAGGTGCGATAAAGGCTTAAAGCCGCTTCAGAACAGCGCGCGCTCATCCCGCCAATGATACGGTCGTTCTGTACCAGTTCACGCAGGACGTGTCCGGGCAACACCCGCTCGGGACAGTGTGCCACGCGGATATCGGCCGCATCCCCGTGTGTTTGCGGAAAGCTGAGATCGGGGCGGGCTTCGGCGAGCCATGCGGCCATGGCCTCGGTGGCACCAACAGGGGAAGTGGATTCGAGAATCACAAGGTTACCGGGCAGCAGCACCGGGGCTATCGACTTGGCAGCAGCCTCGATGTAGCGCAAATCCGGTTCGTGGTTTTCCCTGAACGGCGTTGGAACGGCGATAAGAAACGCTTCTGCAGGTTCCGGGCGGATTGTTGCACGCAAGAACCCTTCCGTTACCGCGGCATGCACAATCATGTCGAGCTCAGGCTCTACAATATGAATTTCTCCGCGGTTGATGGTCTCAACAGTTGCTACATTGACATCAACGCCGACCACAGAGATTTTGCGTGAGGCGAGAATGGCGGCGGTTGGGAGGCCAATGTAACCAAGTCCAATAACCGAAACCCGGGTAAATGGATGAGAGGTGTGTGTGCAGTTATTCATGTGTGTCACCCGAGGGTTGTAAGTGGAAAATGGGAAGGACCGGCAAGGGCATCAGACAGTGCGCCTGGATGAGCCAGGAGGTGCGTGATGCGCGTTGCCGCCATGCCATCGCCATAGGGATTCTGTGCCTGGCTCATGCGCCGATAAAGCGCTTTATCGGTCAGGAGGTCACGTACCCCTTTAAGAATACGCTCAGGGTCGGTACCGACCAGCCTCACTGTACCTGCGTCTACGGCTTCGGGACGCTCAGTGGTATCCCGCATCACAAGCACCGGTTTTCCAAGTGACGGGGCCTCTTCCTGAATGCCGCCAGAATCGGTCAGAATCAGTGTCGCGTGCTGCATCAGATACACAATGGCGAGATAATCGACCGGTGCGATGCGATAAATATTGGAAAAGGGCGCCAGCAGGCGATTGACCGGTTCCTGCACATTGGGGTTGAGGTGTACCGGGTAGAGTAAATCCACATGGGGAAATTCAGTCGCAATCTGCCCGAGCGCTTCACAAATACGCTCAAAGCCCGCACCAAAGTGTTCACGTCGATGCCCGGTGACAAGAATCATCGGGCGGTTCTTGTCAAGAAAGGCGAACTGCTCTTTAAGAGAGGCCATCAGTGCTGTGTTGGATGCAATCAGACTCTGGGTTTCAAACAACGCATCGACAACGGTATTACCGGTAACGTGGATGGCACTGGCCGAAATACCTTCGCGCAGCAGGTTGTCGCGCGCGGTTTCGGTAGGCGCAAAGTGCAGCGAGGTCAGCGCGCCCGTTATTTTACGGTTCATTTCCTCAGGCCACGGTGACCAGCGGTTTTGGGTGCGAAGTCCCGCCTCAACATGTGCCACCGGAATTTTATGGTAAAACGCGGCGAGGGATGCGGCGAGTGTTGTGGTTGTATCGCCGTGCACCAGCACCCAGTCGGGGCGGAAGGCGGCAAAGGTTTCCTGAAGTCCCATAAGGATGCGGGCCGTCAGACTCGAAAGGGTCTGGTCGGTAGCCATCACGCCGAGGTTAAAGTCAGGCGTAATTCTGAAAATATCGAGCACGGGCTGAAGCATCTGCAGATGCTGTCCGGTCACACAGACGCGGCTTTCAAAGGCTTTGTCATGAGCGAGCTCACGAATAACTGGCGCCATTTTAATCGCTTCCGGGCGCGTTCCAAAAATACTGAGGGTTTTGATGGCCATAATGTCGGTATACATTCCATTCCGTTGTCAAAGGCGCGCCTCAGAAAGAAGATGGATGACGGTGCCTTTTTCCAGTTGCGGGAAATGTAACATATCCATGAAAAAAAAGGAAACCCCGCACTATGAGAGCGCTGGCAGAATAAGCTGCGGCGCACTCAAATGCCTGAAAGGGGGGATTTTCAACGTGCATGGTTGATGGTATCTTTGCCAAAATCTCACGGGGTGGCGTATGAAACATCCAACAGAACTGCACGCATGGAAAGCGCTGGATGTGCTTGCCGAGACCCGTTTTATGGCGTATCGCGCTCCCTTTTCCACACGGTCAGCATGTCGGTTGAGCCCCCGCGGCATTGGTATCACGCTGGACTATTCGACGCAGCATCTGGACGCTGAAACCACAAATGCACTTCTTAATCTCGCCGATAATTCCGGGCTTTCAGCGCAGATTAACGCCCTTTTTTCAGGAAAAGGCCTGAATGCCGGCCGTGGTAAACCTGCACTGCACACCGCCCTCAGAAGCCCTGAAACAAAAGGGTTATTCGTCGACGGACAGGATATACTGCCAGGCATTCACGCAGCCCGCCAAAAGATGCGTGAGATTGCCGACGCCATTCGCGCTGGACGCTGGAAAGGGGTTACGGGTAAACCCATCCGTGATGTGGTGCACCTTGGAATAGGAGGCTCTGACCTTGGGCCACGCTTTGCCATCCATGCGCTTGCAGAGCCGATGTCGCCTGTGCGCGCGCATTTCGTCTCGGACACCGATCCTGAGGGTTTTGCGCGTGTGGTGGCGGTGATTGACCCTGAAACCACACTCTTTATCGTTGCCTCAAAGTCGTTTACCACGGCAGAAACCCTCCACAACGCGCGAAAAGCCCTGGCTTTTGCCGGCGGCAGGCATGCGCTCGAGCAGCATTTTATTGCCATAACCGCCTGTTGCGCGCGTGCGCGCGAATGGGGCTTTACCAACATCCTGCCGTTGTGGGACTGGGTAGGCGGGCGTTATTCTTTCTGTTCAGCCATTAACCTCATCACGGCCATCGTCTGCGGATTTGAGGTATTTGAGGCTCTGCTTCGGGGCGCCCATGCAATGGACAGGCATTTTCATGAAGCACCGATGCTCGAGAACCTTCCGGTCATGCTGGCCCTGAGCGGTATCTGGAACATCAATTTTCTGCACCACCATACGCTCCTGATACTCACGCACGCACATGCCCTTCAGAAGTTTGTGCCACTTGTGCAGCAGATTGACATGGAGAGCAATGGTAAATCAATCGACCTTACCGGGCGCCCCATCCATTACGCGACCGGACCCATTGTCTGGGGCGGATGCGGCAATGCGGCGCGTCACAGTTATTTCCAGCTGCTTGCGCAGGGCACGCATCATATCCACGGTGAATTCCTCTCAGTAGCAGCGCCCGAGCTTGCTGAAGTCAATGCACTTTGCGAGCACGCCCTGAAAGTGCTTGGGGGCGGGGTTCCTCATTCCGAGAATACCGAAGGATTTATCCCGGGCGGCTTTCCACTGAACCACCTGATTCTTCGCGACCGCTCTCCTGAAACCCTTGGCGCCCTCGTGGCACTCTATGAGCACAAGGTGTTTGTTCAAAGCGTCATCTGGAACATTAACCCGTTTACGCAGCCTGGCGTTGAGAGCGCCAAGTCCGTTGCGGCTTTGGGCGGGCGTGAAGAGCTCAGTGTTACGGGCGGTTGACGTGCAGACACTGTTAGGATGAAATAACGGGCTTTAGTGCCGAACTGGAGTGTTGCATGTACACGTTGCTGCGTCCCCTGCTGTTTCGTCTTGACGCGGAAAAGGCTCACGCGCTCTCACTGAAGCTTTTAGACTATCTTCCCCGCTGGTGCTTTGCAACGCCGCCTGCACGCCCGGTTCATGCCATGGGTTTACCGTTTCCTCATCCGGTCGGCCTTGCAGCCGGGCTTGATAAAAACGGTGAGCACCTTGATGCACTGGCGCGCATGGGGTTTTCTTTCATCGAAATTGGCACCGTTACGCCGCGTCCTCAGTCTGGAAACCCGCGCCCGCGTCTTTTTCGTCTGCCAGAGTCGCGTGCGTTCATTAATCGCCTGGGGTTTAATAACCTCGGGGTTGACGCGCTTGTGGAAAATGTTAAACGCTCGAATTATCAGGGAATTCTTGGCATTAATATCGGTAAAAACCGTGATACTTCGCTTTCGAATGCGGTTGATGATTACCTTGAGTGCTTTCGTAAAGTCTATCCGCTGTCCTCGTATGTAACGGTGAATATCTCTTCCCCCAATACGCCCGGGCTTCGGGAATTGCAGCAGGCCGATTTTTTTGATGCGCTGCTTGATGCGCTGCGTGAGGAGCAGTTGATTTTGAGTGATGCGCATAAACGCTGGGTGCCGCTTGCCGTTAAAATTTCTCCGGATGAAAGCGATGAGTCCTTAACCCGCATGGCAAACAGTGTGGCTGAGCGGGGCATAGAAGCGATTATCGCGACCAATACTACAGCGCTTCGAGTAGGCGTTCGCCGTGAAGCGCATGCGGATGAAACCGGCGGCCTCAGCGGGCATCCTCTGGCGGCGCGTTCTACGGAATGTGTGCGGGTCTTAAAGCGTGCGGTGGGTAACGCGGTCACCCTGATTGGTGTTGGCGGCATTGATTCGCCGCGCACCTGCAGGGACAAGCTGCGTGCAGGCGCATCGCTTGTGCAGGTGTACTCAGGGCTTGTTTACCAGGGACCGGGTCTTGTGCATCGGCTGGTGGCATCATTGCCGGAGAGTGGATAAAAAGGTACAATCGTCGCTGTTTCTTTCCAACCCTTGCCCTTGTCCATGAAAAAACAGGTTCACGGCAAGACGCGTGTCCTGTACGCGCGCCTGCTGGTTTTTGTCCGACCCTTCTGGCCGGTGTTGTTGCTTGGCGTTGTCGCCAACGTTCTCTATTCCGGTATCGATGCGGGCTTTACGTGGCTGATGCGCCCGTTTCTCGACAAGGGGTTTATCAACATTGATCTCGACTTTGTGCGCAAAATCCCGCTGATTGTACTGGCCGGAATTACCCTCAGGGGGCTTGTAAGCGCACTTGGCAGTTATTGCATGACCTGGGTGGCGCGGCGCGTGGTACAGGTACTGCGGGAGCGCGTGTTTGCGCATGTCGTGCGTCTGCCGGCCAGCTATTATGACAACGCCACTTCCGGCCAGATGCTCTCGCGCATTCTCTATGACGTGGAACAGGTCGCGCAGGTGAGTGCGGACGCCCTCACGGATTTTGTGCAGAACAGCTGCCTCGTGATTGGCCTCCTTACCGTGATGATGCTCCTTTGCTGGCAATTGTCGCTGATGTTTCTCCTGACCATTCCTTTTATCGGTCTCATCGTCAACTACACTAACCGGCGGGTGCGCCGGATCAGCCATCGGGTACAGAAAACCATGGGGCAGGTGACGGAAATCGCATCGGAAGCCATCGAAAGCTATCGCGTGCTGCGGATATTCGGCGGCATTCGCTACGAAATCGCCAAATTTAACCGCGCCACGACGGATTCGCGCCGTAATGACATGAAAGTCGCGATGACCAAAGTGCTGAACGTTGCCGGCGTGCAGTTTGTGATAGCACTCGGGATTGCACTGATTATTCTCGCGGCCATTCAATTATCTTCCGTGATTACGATAACCGCAGGTTCTTTTCTCGCAATTATTGCGGCCATGCTCCAGCTTATCAAACCAATGAAAACGCTGACCACCCTCAATGCCACTATTCAGCGCGGGCTTGCGGGAGCGGAGAGCGTGTTTACGCTGCTGGATACGCCGCCTGAGTCTCTGGACGGAGTGCCCTTTGCCGGTCGTGCGCGCGGTGATATCGCCTTTGAGAACGTGAGTTTTGCCTACGCGGGAAATAAAACGGTATTAAAGGATGTCAGTTTTCGCATTGGTGCCGGAGAGACTGTCGCCGTAGTCGGGCATTCGGGCAGTGGTAAAACGACACTTGCAAGCCTGCTTCCGCGCTTTTATGAGCTTGAATCGGGGCGCATTACGCTGGATGGCCAGCCCATACATACGCTGACTTTAAGCAGCCTGCGCGCACAGATGGCGATGGTCAATCAACAGGTTACCCTGTTTAACGACACACTCGCCAACAACATTGCGTATGGTCATTTTGAGGCTACTGCAGACGCTGTTGAGCGTGCCGCGCGCCTCGCCGGTGCGCATGAGTTCATTGAGCGCATGCCAGAAGGCTATCAGACACTGGTGGGGGAGAACGGCGTACTGCTTTCGGGCGGCCAGCGTCAGCGCATAGCGATTGCCCGTGCCATCCTCAAAGACGCACCGGTGCTGATTCTCGATGAAGCCACCTCCGCGCTTGACAGCGAATCTGAGCGTTACATTCAGGAGGCGCTTGAACAGGTGATGAAAAACCGCACCACTCTGGTGATTGCCCATCGTCTTTCGACCATTATGCGAGCCGACCGGATTGTCGTGCTGTATCGCGGGCGGGTCGTGGAGCAGGGCACACATGAATCGCTGCTTGCCTTAAACGGACATTATGCCAAACTTTGCCGTGCCGGGGCGCACGCTGAGATTACGGACTCTCTCACAGGCGAACTGCTGAATGAAGCCCTCCCTGGTTGATGCCCTCTGGTATACCCGTCATCCCGCGCGCTGGTTACTGTGGCCGTTCTCGCTCGTCTATCGAATGATTGTGTGTGCGCGCAGAGCTTTTTTGTGCCGATTTCGGCAAACCGTGTTTCCCCTGCCCGTCATTGTAGTCGGCAACCTCACGGTTGGCGGGGCCGGTAAAACGCCTCTGGTGGCAGCCCTTGCGCGTTATTTCAGTGAACGTGGTTTTAAGGTTGGCATTGTCAGTCGCGGCTATGGCGCGAACCCCCCCGCGTTTCCGCATCGGGTATTGCCGGAGGATACAGCGGCTGTCAGCGGCGATGAGCCGCTGCTGCTCGCGCAAAAAACCGGCTGTCCGGTAGTGATTGACCCGCAGCGGGTGCGCGCGGTTGAATACCTTTTAAAAACGGAGCGTGTAAACCTTGTGCTTTCTGACGATGGCCTGCAACACTATGCACTGGGACGAACGCTTGAAATCGCCGTCATTGACGGGCAGCGCGGCCCTGGCAATGGCATGTGCCTGCCTGCCGGCCCGCTCAGAGAGCCTGCAGGTCGGCTTCGAAGCGTGGATATGGTGGTGGTAAACGGCGGGGTGAGGCCTGGGGCTTATACCATGACGCTCGAGGCCCGGGATGTACGCCGCTTAACCGATAATGTCAGCATGCCAGTCAATGCGCTCTCACAACCGGTGGCAGCCGTTGCGGGTACTGGCAATCCCGGACGTTTTTTTGAGACACTAAGCGCGCTTGGCATTGCGCATCACCCGTACCCTTTTCCCGATCACCACCCCTTTGAGGCGCGGGATTTGGCGTTTTCAGAGCCAACGGTTCTGATGACGGAGAAAGATGCGGTAAAATGCCAGCCATTTGCAACGGAAACCATGTATTGTCTGCCGGTGGAGGCCACACTTTCACCGGATTTTTGGGAGGCGCTTTGTCGCGCCCTGAGGATTAATTGAGATGCGAATAC